>NZ_BPWI01000007.1:0-346200 GCF_040369125.1 Duganella hordei | reverse complement strand
CCGCCCCGGCGGGCAGCGCGGCCAGCAGCCGGCGCCGGCCCGCGCCGTCGGGCTCGCCGCTGGCCGGCAGCGCGGCCGCCAGCACCGCCGCGGTCGAGCGCATGCGCGCCATCGACTGGTCCAGTTCACGCGACAGCCCCCTGGCCGCCAGCAGGCTGCTGCCTTCGAGCTGGGTTTCCCCGCGCTGGTTCAGCAACAGCAGCACCACGCCGCCGATCAGCAGGCCGGGTAGCAGCAGCAGCGCGAAATACACGCTCAGGCTATTGCAGCGGGTAAGCATTTTTTCTCCCATTTGGCCTGTCCGGGCTCTACCTCAAGCGTAGGCAGCGGGACCGCGAAAAAAAATGCGCCAGATCAAATAATGGTGGAATGGCGGCCGATCCGGCGAAGTTTGATCCAGATCATAAAATTTGAAGATAGGCTTTGATAGCCTGAAGATTCCCGCATCCCGTGGCCCTGCCGCCATTTGAAGGAGTCTGCCATGTCATACAAAACCATCCTGGTCCATGTCGACCAGTCATCCCACGCCGCAACGCGCATCGCACTGGCCGCCCAGCTGGCCGCCAGCCAGGACGCGCACCTGATCGGCGCGGCGCTGACCGGCCTGACCATGGAGTATTACCGCAACAGCGGCGCGACGTTCGCCGGGCCGCTGCCGCAGGAGGAACTGGACGAGATCACGCGCCGCGGCGAACAGGCGCTCGAGCGCTTCGAGGCGCAGGCGCGCGCCGCCGGCGTCAGCTACGAGCGCCGCTACAGCGACGACGAACCCGAGGTCGGCCTGGTGCTGCAGGCGCGCTACGCCGACCTGGTGGTGCTCAGCCAGACCGATCCCGCCACCGAAGGCCTGGCCATGCTGCGCAAGCTGCCCGAGTACGTGGCGCTGTACGGCGGCCGGCCGGTGCTGATGGTGCCGTACGCCGGCGCCTTCCCGCACCTGGACCGCCACGCGCTGGTGGCCTGGGACGGCAGCCGCGCGGCCACCCGCGCCGTCACCGACGCGCTGCCGCTGTTGCGCAAGAGCGCGCGCACCACGCTGGCGCTGTTCAATGCCGAGCGCCAGTACGGCGTGCACGGCGAACAGCCGGGCGCCGACATCGCGCTGTTCCTGGCGCGCCACGGCGTCAAGGTCGAGGTGCTGCAACAGACCACGGCGCCCGGCATGGACGTCGGCAACGCGCTGCTGTCGCTGGCGGCCGACGTCGGCGCCGACCTGCTGGTCGCGGGGGCCTACGGCCACCAGCGCTGGCGCGAGATGGTGCTGGGCGGCGTCACGCGCCGCTTGCTGCAATCGATGACGCTGCCGGTGCTGATGTCGCACTGACGCGCCGCCCGCCACCAAGGAGTGCCGCCATGTCCTACCGTTCGATCCTGGTGCACGCCGACCAGACCCCGGCCGCCGCCGCCCGCATGGCGCTGGCGGTACGCCTGGCGCTTGCCTGCGGCGCGCACCTGACGGCGCTGGCCTGCACCGGCCTGTCCCGCTTCACGCCCTTGAGCGACCCGCTGCGGCAAGGGCCGCTGGTGCCCGAACAGCTGCAGCGCTGGCGCGACCAGGCGCAGACCAGCCTGGCCGCGTTCGACGCCATCGCGCGCCGCGCCGGCCTGCACGCGGCCACCTCGCGGCTGGCCGATGACGCCCCGGAGGATGCCCTGCTGCTGCAGGCGCCCTACCACGACCTGCTGGTGCTGGGCCAGACCGACCCGCAGGCGGCCACGCCCGGCGCCATCCGCGACCTGCCGCAGGAGCTGCTGCTCAACTGCGCCCGGCCCCTGCTGCTGGCGCCGTGCAGGCCGGCGGACGACGGCGATGCCGAAGGTCCCCTGCGCCATCCGCTGCTGGCCTGGGACGGCAGCCGGCAAGCCGCGCGCGCCATCGGCGACGCGCTGCCGCTGCTGAAACTGGCGCAAAAGGCGACACTGCTGGTGCTCAACGCCGAAGCGCGAGCGGACCGGCATGGCGCCGAACCGGGCGCCGACATGGCGCTGTTCCTGGCGCGGCATGGCGTGCGCGCCGAGGTGATGCGCGAATTCACGACCGCCGATATCGGCGACGCGCTGCTGTGCGTGGCCGCCGAACTGCGCTGCGACCTGCTGGTCATGGGCGGCTACGGCCACCGGCGCGCGCGCGAGACGCTGCTGGGCGGCGCCACCCGCACCGTGCTGCGCGACATGACGCTGCCGGTGCTGATCGCCCATTGACCCCTTGAACAACGACCCGAAAGGCGTGCATGACCGAAACCACCGATGACCTGGACCGCAGCGCCGGCGACATGATGCCGTCCCCCGGCGAGATCGCGCTGCGCCTGCGGTATCTGGAACTGGGCGCCGACGACCTGGCGCTGCTGCGCCGCATCCATCCGCTGCTGCAGCCGCGCCTGGAGCCCGTCATCGAAGCGTTTTACACGCATCTGCTGAGCATGCCGGTGCTGCGGCCGCTGCTGGGCGACGGCGCGGCGCTGGCGCGGCTGCGCCGGGTCCAGGCCGGCTACTTCCGCTCGCTGACCGCCGGCGACTACGGCGACGACTACGTGCGCAACCGCCTGCGCGTGGGGCTGGTGCACCAGCGCATCGGCCTGGCCCCGGTGTGGTACCTGGGCGGCTACCGCAAATACCTGACCGACCTGGCGCCGGTGCTGCGCGAGCTGCTGCGCGACAGCCCCGACACCTTCCTGCCCACCTATGGCGCGCTGTTCAAGGTGGTCAACTTCGACATGAGCCTGGCGCTCGACACCTATATCCAGGCCGGCCGCCGCAAACTGCTGGGGCTGAAGAACTACTCGGAGCAGATCATCAGCAGCATGCCGTCCGGCGTGATGGTGGTCGACGGCGGCGGCGCGGTGCGCACCGTCAACCAGGCCATGCTCGGCATGCTGGGCGGGCAGCGCGGCGGCGCCGGCCTGCGCTACGACGAACTGGTCGGCGATGCGGCGCTGCGCGCCTGCATCGCCGAGGGGCTGGACCAGCCGGCCTACCAGCGCGAGCTGACGGTGACGCTGCCCGACGGCCCGCGCCACCTGCGCTGCTGCCTGTCGCGCACCTTGCTCGACAAGCAAGACCTGCTGCTGCTGATCGCCGAGGACATCACCGCGCCGATGCAGGCGCGCGCCGAGCTGCGCGACAGCGAAGAACGCTACCGCGCCGCGTTCGGCCAGGCCGCCGTGGGACTGGCCGAGGTGTCGGCCGACGGCAGCTGGCTGCGGGTCAACCGCAAGCTGCTCGACATCGTCGGCTACAGCGAGGATGAGCTGCTGCGGCTGCGCCTGTCGGACATCGTCTCGCCCGAGGACTGGCAGATCGACGCGCCGCTGCTGCGCAGCCTGGCCGCCGGCGCGCTGCAAAGCTCGAGCCGCGAAAAGCGCTACCTGTGCAAGGATGGCCGCGCGGTGTGGGTCAAGGCCACGGTGGCGGCGATGCGGCCGGCCGGCGACCAGGCCAGCCTGGTCGCGGTGATCGAGGACATCTCGCAGCGCAAGCAGTTCGAGGAGGAGCTGCTGCACCTGGCCAGCCACGACGCGCTGACCGGCCTGGCCAACCGCACGCTGCTGCTCGACCGCATCGGCCAGGCGATCGCCCAGGCGCGCCGCAGCGGCCGCCAGGCGGCGCTGCTGTTTCTCGACCTGGACCGCTTCAAGACCATCAACGACAGCCTGGGCCACGACGCCGGCGACCGCGTCGTGGTCGAGGTCGGCCGCCGGCTGCAGCAGGCCGTGCGCGAAGCCGACACGGTGGCGCGGCTGGGCGGCGACGAGTTCGTCGTGCTGCTGGCCGACCTGCCGCACGAGCGCGCCGCCGGCGCGCTGGCGCAGAAGATCCTCGAGGCGCTGTTCGCGCCGATGCTGATCCTGGGCCACGAGCTGTCGCCGGCCAGCAGCATCGGCATCAGCATGTATCCGAAGGACGGCGCCGACGGCAAGACCCTGCTCAAGAACGCCGACGCCGCCATGTACCAGGCCAAGGCCCTCGGCCGCGGCAACTACCAGTTCTATTCGCACGAGATGAACGCGCGCACGCTGGACCGGCTCACGCTCGAGAGCGGCCTGCGCCACGCGGTCGAGCGCGGCGAGCTGCAGCTGATGTACCAGCCGCAGATCGACCTCGGCAGCGGCATCGTGGTCGGCGTCGAGGCGCTGCTGCGCTGGCATCCGGCCGGCGAGCAGCTGGTCATGCCCGACGCCTTCATCCCGATCGCCGAGGAAACCGGGCTGATCGTGCCGATCGGTGAATGGGTGCTGCGCACCGCCTGCGCCCAGCACGTGGCCTGGCGCCGCGCCGGCCTGCGCGACGTGCGCATCGCCGTCAACCTGTCGGCGCGCCAGTTCCGCCAGCCCGGCCTCGACGCGATGGTGGCGCGGGTGCTGGCCGACACCGGCTGCCACGCCCGCTGCCTGGAGCTCGAGATCACCGAAACGGTGCTGATGGAGCGCCCCGACAGCGCGGCCCAGACCTTGCAGCGCCTCAGCGACATGGGGGTGCAGCTGGCCATCGACGATTTCGGCACCGGTTATTCCAGCCTGTCCTACCTGAAGCGCTTCCCCATCCACGCGCTGAAGATCGACCGCTCCTTCGTGCGCGACATTCCGGACGACGCGGACGACGCCGCCATCGCCGGCGCCGTCATCGCGCTGGCCCACAGCATGGGCTTGACGGTGGTGGCCGAGGGCGTGGAAACGCCGCAGCAACGCGACTTCCTGCGCGGCCAGCGCTGCGACCAGGCGCAGGGCTACTATTTCAGCGAGCCGGTGACCGCGGTCGCGCTGGCGCGCATGCTCGGCGACGACGCCCCCCTGGCGCCGGCCGGCCACCACCCGTTGTCCGGAGCCTGACCATGTCCCTGCCCTCGCCGTTCTCGCTGGAAGGAAAACGCGGCCTGATCATCGGTGTCGCGAACCAGCACAGCATCGCCAGCGGCTGCGCCGCCGCGGCCGCCGCACTGGGCGCGCGGCTGGTGTTGAGCTGCGCCGGCGACGCCGCCATGCCCTACGCCGGACCGGTGGCGGCCGCCATCGGCGCGCCGCTGCTGACCTGCGACGTCGAGCGGCCCGGCGACCTCGCCGCGCTGGTGCGGCAGGCCGCGTCCCGGCTGGGCGGCCTGGATTTCGCGATCCACTCGGTGGCCTGGGCGCCGGCCGACGACCTGCACGGCCGCGTCACCGACAGCAGCAGCGCCGGCTTCCTGCGCGCGATGCAGATCTCCTGCCACTCGTTCGCCGAACTGGCCCGCCATTGCGAACCGCACCTGCGCCAGCGCGGCGGCAGCCTGCTGACGATGAGCTACCTGGGCGCCGACGAAGCGGTGCCGCACTACGGTGTCATGGGCCCGGTCAAGGCGGCGCTGGAGTCGCTGGTGCGCTACCTGGCGCTGGAACTGGGGCCGCAAGGCATCCGCGTCAGCGCCGTGTCGCCGGGCCCGGTGCCCACGCGCGCGGCCACGGGGCTGGAACAGTTCGACGCGCTGATGCAGCGCGCGCGTGAACGCTCGCCGTTGCGGCGGCTGGTGACGCTGGACGAGATCGGCCGGCTGGCCGCCTTCCTGGCCGGCGACGGGGCCAGCGGCATGACCGGCCAGACCATCTACGTCGACGCCGGCTACCACGCGGTCAATTAGCGCGCGGCGCGCCGGCCGCCGATCACGGCTTCAGGTATAGAAGCGAGAAACGGCGCCAGCCGCACCGGCCGTCCCGGCAGGTAGCCCTGCACCAGCGCGCAGCCAAATTGCCGCAGGAAGCCGAGGTGGGCATCGGTTTCCACGCCCTCGGCAACCACGCGCAGCTTCATGTTGCGGCCCAGGTCGATGATGGAACGCACGATGGCGCAATCGTTGGACTCGTGCGGCACGCCGCGCAGGAACAGGCGGTCGATCTTGAGCGAACTGATCGGCAAGGCCTTCAGCAGCGACAGCGACGAATAGCCCATGCCGAAATCGTCCAGGCCGATCTCGAAGCCGAGGCGCACCAGTTCGGTCATGATAGGCAGCGCCTTTTCGATGCGCTGCATGATGACGCCCTCGGTCAGCTCCAGGCAGATCCGGTCCGGCGCGATGCCGGCGGCGGCGGTGATCGCCATCAGCTCGCGCGGCAGTTCGCTGTCGAGAAATTCCGGCGCGGCCATGTTGACGTGCACCCGGATCTGCGGCATGCCGGACGCCTGCAGCAGCGGCAGGTCGCGGCACACCTGCTCGATGACCCAGCGCCCGATCAGCACGATCAGCCGGCTTTGTTCGGCCACGGGGATGAACTGGTCCGGCGGCACCACGCTGCCGTCGGCTTTCCGCCAGCGGATCAGCGCCTCCAGCGCCACCACCCGCATGTCCTGCGTGTCGCATATCGGCTGGTATTCGAGGAAGAATTCATCCCGCTGCAGCGCATCCTGCAGCGCCGACAGCATCAGCAGCTGGGCCGCCACGGCGCCTTGCTGCATATCGTTTTCGCTGCCGAAGTAACTGACCAGGTTGCGGCCGTTGCGCTTGCTGACGTACATCGCCACGTCGGCCGCGTGCAGCAGGCGCGCCGTGTCGCGGGCGTGCTGCGGGAACAGGCCGACGCCGATGCTGGCCGATACCGACAGTTCGTGGCCCATGTAATTGAAGCGCGTGCGCGCCGCCGCCAGCACGGCCCCGGCCAGCTCGTCGAGCGCGGACTCGCCGAGGCCGGCCGGCGCCATCAGTGCGAACTCGTCGCCGCCCAGCCGCGCCACCACCGCACCGGCGGGCGCCAGGCCACGCAGCCGGTCGGCGAACTGGCACAGCACCACATTACCGGCGGCGTGCCCGAAGCCGTCGTTGATGGGCTTGAATTGGTCGAGGTCGATGTACAACAGGCCGAACGGACTGCCCTGCTCGCAGGCGGCGTCCAGCAGTTCATGAAAGTGGGCGCGATTGATCAGGCCCGTCATTTCATCGGTCTGGGCCAGCACCCGCACCCGCTCCTGCTGGATCATGCGCTGGGCGGTCTGGGCGATCAGCGCGCTGATCGATTCGGCCAGGCCCGGCAGCTGCGCCTCGCGCTGACGCGGCGCGACGCTGAAAAATTCCAGCACGCCGGCGCAATGCAGGGCGCCGTCGGCGGCGACATAGGTCACCGGGAAGAAGAAGCCCGATTGCAGGCCGCAGCGCTGCGCCGCCTGCACCCGCGCCATGTCGGCGTGCGTGGCGCTGGCGTCGACCCATTGCGCCCGGCCCTCCAGCCAGGTCTCGCCGACCAGGCCCTCGCCCGGCCTGACCGCCAGCGCCGTCGCCGCGGCGCGGAATTGCGCATAGTCGCGGTCGGCCGTGTGCCAGACATGCCGGCAGCGCAGCACCTCGTCCGCGCCGCTGTGTTCCAGCGCCCAGAACGCGCCCCAGTCCCAGCCCAGTTCCTCGCACACCAGGTGGATGATCTTGTAGACCGCCTCGTCGAAGGTGTCGGTGCCGATCAGGTAACGGGTCAGCGCGAAGTTGAAGCGCTCGCGCATGGCGGCGCGCTTGGCGCCGGTGATGTCGGTCAGCATGCCGGTGGCGACCGGCCGCTCCGCCGCCGCCAGCGCCTGCAGGCGCAGCCAGCGTATCCCCTGTTCGTCCTCGATGACGCGGAACTCGCAGGTTTCGGCGCCGCCGTGCCGGCTGATGGCCGACAGCGTTTCAGCCAGCAAGGCCGTATCCTCGGCCACCACCTTGGCAGCCCAGCGCTCGCCCGCGTCGCCGGCCCCGACGCCGAGCAACTGCAAGGCAACCGCCGACAGGCGCATCTGCGAGGTCTGGCGCACCATCGACCAGCGGCCCAGGCCCGCCAGCTCGTCGACGGGATCGGCGCCTGCCGTGAACGCGAGGTCCAGGCCGTGCGCGCCCACGCCGCAGGCCCATCCTGCCGGGTCGTTCTGCTGGCCCGGCGCATGCCGGATGGGACGAGGCGTTACAACGGAGTGCTCCATAGCGATTCCTGACAGTAGTTAAAGGCGTGCTCGCCTGCCAGCCGAACCGGGGCAATACGTTCAAAACGCCCTATTAACGATCACTTTGGCGATCGCGCGCACCACTGCATGGAATTCCTGCACCGCAGCTAAGCGCCGGGAGGCGGACGGCGGGCGCGACCTCTGGCATGGCATGGACATGCAGAATCCGTGCCAACTTGCAAACCGCTAGTTCAGGAATGGGAAAGGGACTTCAGGCCGACCGTGCGCGGCGGCGCGCCAGCCATGCCACCAGGCCCAGGCCGCCGAGCATCATTCCCCAGGTCGATGGCTCAGGCACGGCCGCCGTCAGCGACACGCCGTCCAGCAGCAGGAACGGTGGCGCGCCAGGCGCACCGCCTTGGGCCAGGAAGGACAGCGCCTGGCTGACGCTGGTCGCGGTGAAGCTCATGGTCGCGGTTTTCCAGCCGCTGAAGCCGCCGTCGGCAATGCTCAGCGCGCTGGTGTTCTGGCTGGCGCCGCCGAAGCCGACCAGCCAGGAGTTGCCGTTGTTGGCGCCATCGAAACCTACCTGCTGCGCCAGCGCGTAGTCGAACTTCAGCGTGTAGGCGCTGCCGACCGACAGGCCGTTGATGGTCTGCGACAGCGTGCCCGGGTAATACAAGGCGTCGGAGGCGAACACGTTGACGCCGTCGGCCGAGGCGCTGTAGCCGTTGCCTTGGCTCTTCAGCCAGATGGCCGAGTTGTAGGTGTTGGCGATGCTGCTGTCCAGCACAAAGTTGTAGCCGCCGTCGTTGCCATTGCTGCTGGTCCAGCCGGTCAGCGTGGTGCGGTTGGCGTCGTTGGTGACGGTGGAAGAAAGCTGCTTGTTGCTGCCGTTGGTGGTCGACTCGAAATTGCCGTTGGTGACCAGGTTGGCGGACGCGTGGGCAAAGCCGGCGCTCAGGGCGGCGATGGCGGACAGGGACAACAGAATAGATTTGATGCGCATGACGCAAGCTCCAGTATTGACGGTAAGTGGCGGGGAAACTGCCGGCGATTTTGGGGCCGACGACAGCTCGACGATGGCACTCATGTCGAACTGGGTTTTAGCATGGGCTTTTGTTAAAACCAACCAAAAGTCATTGCAACGAGGCCATTCTATCAGAATACCTTTTCAGAAACTAAAATATTCTAAAAACAATTTATATTTCTTTGTATCAATTACTTTGAGCGAATACAAGAACCTGCGGAGGTCTGCCAGCCCCCGCAATGCCGCGCAGAATTTTTTTGTTTTGTATTAATGTTTCCCTTTTTAAGCTTGGGAATTGAGCATGAACGGCGATCAGCGCACCAACAAAACCATCAGTTCCGCGGTGGAGCACGGCATCTGGCTGGCGAGCTCGCAGGGTTCCGCTGTGGCATGGGCCTATATGCAGGCGTATCACGTGCCGGTCGATGCGATACGCCGCGTGCTGGCCTACCCGGAAGCGCGCCGGAAGTCCGGCAGCGGCTGCTGCCGCTAGCCGGTGGCGGCCCGCAGTTCAGCCGCGCCGAACATCCGGTCCCGGTAGGTGCGCGGCGTGCAGCCCAGTTCGCGCTTGAACACCAGGTGCATATACTGGGTCGAACCGAAACCGCAGCCCAGCGCCACCTCGGCGATGCTGCGCTCGCCACTGTCCAGGCTGGCCTTGGCGGCGTCGAGTTTGCAGCGCAGCACGACGTCGTGCACGCTGCATCCCAGTTCCTGGCGAAAGTAGGTCTCCAGCGAAGAACGCGACACACCCAGATGCACCGCCACCTGGTGGCTCCTGAGACTACCGCAGGCATGCTGGCGGATAAAATGGCAAGCCCTCATCACCTGCGGATGCCCGGGTGGCTGGTGCAGGCTGGATGCGAGCGCGTTGACCCCGGCCGGCGGCACCAGCACCGGCGCGTTCGGCACGCGGACCCGATGCAGTTTCTGGCTCAACAGATGGGCCGCGGTGCGGCCCATCTCGCGCGCGCCGTGCATGACGGAGCTCAGCGGTATGGGGGTGAGCATGCGTACCAGCGGGTCGTTGTCGATGCCGATCACGGCCACCTGCGCCGGCACCTCGATGCCGGCCATGCCGCACGCCTGCAGCAGCTGGCGCGCGCGGGCGTCAGTCACGGCAATGATGCCGACCGGTTTCGGCAAGCTGCGCAGCCAGTCGATCTGGCGCAGGACCGCCTCGTCCCACGAACGGGGATTGGTCGCGCAGCCGCGGAAGATTTCGGCTTCGCAGCGGTCGCCCCACATCAGGCGGCGGAACGCATGCTCGCGTTCCTGCGCCCAGCGGTTGCCGCTGGCCTCGGGCAGGCTGAACATGGCAAAGCGCTGCAGGCCGACGTCGATCAGATGCTCGCGCGCCTGCTTGACCAGCTGGAAGTTGTCGGTCGCCACATAGGGCACGCCGGGCGGATACTGGTCTTCGACGGCGTAGGAACCGCCCACCGCCACCACCGGCAAGTGGCAGTCCGACAAGGCCGCCGCCACGCAGGGATCGTCGAAATCGGCGATGATGCCGTCCCCCTGCCAGTTGCCGATGCCGGCCAGCCGCAGGCAAAAATCCTCTTCCATGAACACTTGCCAGACCACCCGCGTGCTGCCCAGATAGTCGGCGATGCCTTCCAGCACCTCCCGGTCAAATGTCTTGTTGGCGTTGAACAGCAGCGCAATCCGGTATGTTTTCGTGGCCCCCATATCACGTCGGCGCCAGTTGGCGGTGCGGCAACCGGCTGCCGGCCCCCCGCAGCGTGCACGTTGGTATCCAGGTCATCGTCTCCTCCTTGTCGTTATTTTTTTATGTAACGTACCCTCTCGGCATGGCCGGAGTTTTCCAAGGAGAATAGGAAGATCTGCTGGATCGAGCTAGCTTTCAGGTCGAAATTGCTAGTAAAACGGGGATAGTTGAAGAAATGGTGACGATAGAGCCGAAGCCCGGCTAGCGCGGGCAGGCGCTGCGGAAGGCCTTGGGCGTGCAGCCATACTCTTCCTTGAACAGCTTGTTGAAGTAGGAAACACTGCCGTAGCCGACAGAATAGGCGATCTCCGCCACCGTTGCCGTGTCCTTTACGGACAGCAGCCGCGCCGCCTCCGTCAGGCGCAGCTTGTTCAGATAGCCGCTGAAGGTGAAGCCAAGTTCGGTCTTCAGAATGTCATAGATCTTGTTGCGGTTGACTCCGGTTTGCTCGATCACCTTCTCCAGGTCCAGCTCGGCATCGGCGTAGCTGCTGCCGATGAATTGCAGGATGGCCATCTTCTCCTTGTCGCGATGAGGCTCCAGAGATAATTGCCGATACGCAACAAAAGGCAAGTCTTTCTGCAGCTTGTCCTTGACATCGTCGATCAGCGCCAGCGCATGCTGCCTGAAAAACCACACGGCAAAGCCGCTCCAGGCCAGCAGCAGCAGCACTCCGTACAGCAGCAGGTAGCGGCGGTCGCGCCCCCTCAGTTCCAGTTCGCTGATCTGAACGTCCATGGTGGCCCCCCGCGGACTTTGGAAGGTGCTGCCGATGGCGATCTTGGGCACCCGGTCGAGCTTGTAGGTCTGGCGCGACAACGCCTGGTGAGCCATGGCAAACCACCACTGGGGAGTTTCCAGGCGGGTCAGGTCCAGCTCGACACGCGATTCGTTGTCGCTGCAGGAGAAATAGGCGAGCGGCGTGCGGTAGCTCAGAAATTCCGCCTGCTTGGAGATGCCACCGACGAAGGTGGGAATGCTGAGCGACAGCATGTTCGCCGGCGAACACTTCACCAGCAGGGAGATCGAGCTGTAGCGCGACAGGTCCACGTGGATCTCCTGTCCTTTGCGGTCGAGGAAAAACAATTCGGGGCCGGCAAAGGCGTCGACCGACTTCGCAATGTTGAAGTCAAAGCTCAGCCGCTGCTGGGTTTCATGCAGATGCATGATGGCATTGCCGCCCGGACGCGTATCCCAGCTGGGCTTGGCTTGCCAGGCCAGCGGGCTGTCCCGGGAGGGTAACAGGGAAAGCTGCAAATAGCTCTGTTTCAGGCAGATGTAGCCGAGGACTACGCTTGCTGCGATCAGACAAAAGCACACGACTAGTACTTTTTTATAAAATTCATGCATTGAAAGCCTGGATCAGAGAGTATGACGGTCGCACGTTGAGCTGGCTGCCGGTCCGGCGTTGCACGCGATGTTACCCGCTCGATGATCATATGGCAATAAGCGCACGGTCGGATACCCGCCAGCCCGCCGATGATAAAAAAAGGGCGGCCGAAGCCGCCCAAAACTACGGGAGAGGTAGTTGGAGAAATCAGACTTTCTTGCGGCGGTTCATGAAGGCCAGCAGGCCCAGGCCGGCGCCCAGCATCGCGTAAGTGCCCGGTTCCGGCACGGCGCTGACGTCGATGTTGTCGAGCTGGTTGAAGGCGCCCGAGCTCAGGCGCAGCTCGCTGATGCCGGTCTGCACCGTGTTCCAGCTTCCCTCGCCTTCCAGCACGCCGATCTGCCTGCCATCGGCCGACAGCGCGCTGCCGTCGGAGTAATAGTCGAAGCCGGCCAGGTTGAAACGGCCGCCGCCCACGCGGGTCACGGTCACGAAGGTATCCACGCCGTTTTCCATGCCGTCATGCCAGTTGTACGTCTGCGGCTCAAACGTGCCATCGCCGATGTGGGCCAGGCCGGACGCCGCGTTGGGCGCGTTCAGGGTCAGCAGGAAGCCGGCCTCCTCATAGGTCAGGTTGTTGCCGCTATAGCTCATGTTGGCCGGCAGCGGGCCGGTGTTGCCGTAGACGACGAGCTCGGCCAGGCCGTCGAATGTCAGGACGGCGGCGGCGGCGCTGCCGGCCACCGAGCTCAGGCCCCAACCCAGGACCAGGGCGCCGGCGATGCTTGTTAACTTCATAGGTTTCAATTTATTCTCCGAATAAGTGGATACATGCAGGTTGAGCCGGACCATGGGTCAGTAGCTGAACAGGACGCCGCGGCCGCCGCCGCTGAGGTACAGGCGTCCAGGTACGGTCTGGTCGGCCGCCAGCGTGCCGATGCCGCCGAACTGGTGCTTGTCATCGTTGAAGCGGGTCCAGGTGACGCCGCCGTCGTCGGAGCGGAACACGCCCGACACGTTGTTGATCACGCCGACCACGTACACCGAGGCCGAGTACTTGGCGCCGGCGGGCGCCTTGCCCAAGGCGATGGAAGTGGCGCCGTACACATCGGGCTGATAGATGGACTGCCCCCAGATCGGCGCAGCCGCGCTCAGCTTGGTCCAGGTCGCGCCCGAATCGAGCGAGTGCAGGATGCTCTTGCCGTCCACCACCCAGATGTCGCCCTCCACGTTCGGATTGACCGCCACCGACGTCGCGTAGAAATCGGCAGTCCACGAATTGGCCGCGAACGTGCTGCTCTCGGTGAAGGTGTGGCCGCCGTCGGTCGACGTATAGAAGTGCGCCGTTTCCGACCACTGCACCCACCAGGAGCCGCCCGAATTGTAGGCATACACCTTGTTCGGGTTCTTGCGGTCGGCCACCAGGCGGTAGGCGCGATCGATGCCCATATGATTCAGGGCCGGCAGATTGGTGTAGGTCCAGGTCGCCCCGCTGTCGGTGGTGTAGGCCGGCGTCGAATGGGATGGAGCCCAGATGACGTTGTTCAGTTTGGTGACCGCGAGGTTGCCCGCACCGCCGTCGTTGGCCGCCACGTCAGGATGGTTGGTCGGGAACACTTTCCAGGTGACGCCGGAATCGGTGGAATAGGCGCCGGCCGCGGTGCTGTTCCAGACGTGGCTGCCGGTCGTTGCCATATAGGCCGGATTGGACCAGGCCATGTCCGAACTGTAGGTGCTGTTGAACATGCCCCACGAGCCGCGTGAAGGCGACTTGAACAGTTCCGTCTGCACCGACGTGCCGACGTCGCCCGCGCTGCGCAGCAGCGTGTAGCCGGCGCCCGGAGGCGGCGCCATCAAGGCGCTGGTGGCGACTTCCTCGATGCCCTCGGAGGCATTGGTCCAGGTCGGCTTGGCCGCCGAGGCGTTGCGGGTTTCCCACACGCCGCCGCCATGCACGTGCAGGATGTGCTCGCGGTTGTTCGGGTCGATCTCGACGTCGTCGGTCCAGCCCGAGAAGCCCGCGTCGGGCAGGTGCGGGGCCATCGCGGCGATCTCGCGCCAGGTGGCGCCGGCGTCGTCCGACAGCTGCACCACCGGCTGGCCTTCGTAGTTGCCCCAGGAGTTGGTGACGCCCAGCGCGATGCGGGTGGCCGCGCCGGTGCCGGACACCGACAGGCCGCCCATGCCGAAGTTGACCCACTGCTCGGTATCGTACTTCTTCAACAGGGTCCAGTGGGTGCCGTCGAATTTGTACAGCCTGGACGGACCGCCGGCGCCGGGGCCGGTATCCCTGGTAAAGGCCACGTACATCATGCCGTCCTTGTTGCGCACCATGTGCGGCACGTAAAAGCCCGCCACGTCGGCGGGGGTGGCGATCCCGTTCCAGGTCGCGCCGCCGTCGGTGGTCTTGTACATGCTGTAGCCCAGGCCGGCCACCGCGGCATAGTCCGGCGCGACGGCCGTGTAGATGGTCTGGGTGGCGCTGCCGCTGCCCTTGGTGTCGGTGTCGAAGATCACCTGCTCGAATCCGACCACGCCGCTCCAGAAGACGGCGCTGATTTCAGCGTTGCTCATGTTGTGCGAGGCCAGCGACGTCAGCTGGTTCCAGGTCTGGCCGTAGTCGCTGCTTTTCCACAGGCCGTTGGCGCGCGTTGCGTAGAACAGGATCGAAGGCTTGTTGGGGTCCACCATCAACCGCTCGCCGACGGCGCGCCCCTGGTTGTTGCTGCCCGCCGAGAACGGCAGGTTGACGTGTTGCCAGTTGTCGCCGCGGTCGGTGGAAATGTACAGGCGGGCATTAGGGCTTTCCGACAGATACATGCCGGCGCTCATGTAGACGCGCTGGTCGTCGTTCGGATCGAGCGCCATGGTCTCGCTGCCGTGGTAGAAGCCCTCGGTGGCGCCGAAACCGTCGGTGATCGGCAGCCAGGCGTTGGTGGCCGCGTCCCACCGGTAGGCGCCGCCGATGTCGGTACGCGCATACAGCACGTTCGGGCTGGTCGGATGATAGATCAGGCCGGGGACGTAGCCGCCGCCGCCGAACTTCACGCTGGCCCATCGCGTGGGCGCCGGCGCCTTGGCGGCGCCGCCCATCTTGAGGGAGGCCGCTGTCTGCGTCGGTGCGGCGCTGTCGCGGTCACTGCCGCCGCAGCCTGCCAGCAGGCTTGCCAGCAGGCCTGTCATGACGGCGATTTGTCTCTTATTCATATTTTTAAGCTCCAAGGAAAATAGCGGATCTTCGGTCCTGGACACGACCGTTGCCGGTAGATGCTGCAACGTGATGTTTGCCCGTCCATGTCCACATCTTATTCATAAAAGCACTGTGTCCGAATTACAAAAAATGCCAACGCCGACATCATTTATCACAACCGCCATCGCCGCCGCTACCGCCCCAAACCAGCGGTGATAAGATCGGCCGCAACCATAGGGAATCATCATGAAATATCCATACCGGTCCGCCGCCATCGCAGCGGCTGTGGCCATTACCTTGTCCTGCCCTGCCCTCGCGGTGCCGGCCGGCGCCGATGCCGGGCAGCGGGCCAGGGATCTGCTGGCGCGCATGACGCTGGAAGAAAAAGCCAGCCAGCTTCAACATGACTCGCCGGCCATCGCGCGCCTGGCCATTCCCGGCTACAACTGGTGGAACGAAGGCCTGCACGGCGTCGCCCGCGCCGGCAACGCCACCGTGTTCCCGCAGGCCATCGGCCTGGCCGCAACCTGGAACGGCCCGCTCGTCGCCCGGGTCGCCGACACGGTGGCCACCGAGTTCCGCGCCAAGTATCTCGAAGCGGTCGCCGCCGACGGCGGCTCCGGCATCTACCGCGGCCTGACGGTGTGGTCGCCCAACGTCAACATCTTCCGCGACCCGCGCTGGGGCCGCGGCCAGGAGACCTATGGCGAAGATCCCTACCTGACCTCGCGCATCGGCGTGGCCTATGTGCGCGGCCTGCAAGGCGACGATCCCGGCGCGCCCAAGGTCTCCGCCACGGTCAAGCACTTCGCGGTGCACAGCGGGCCCGAGTCGGACCGCCACCGGGAAGACATCCATCCGTCGCCGCATGACCTGGTCGAGACCTATCTGCCGGCTTTCCACGCCACCGTGACCGAAGGCAAGGCCCTGTCCATCATGTGCGCCTACAACGCCGTGGACGGCGTGCCGGCCTGCGCCAGCGAGAGCCTGCTCAAGGACTATCTGCGCGGCGCGTGGAAATTCCAGGGCCATGTGGTGTCCGATTGCGGCGCGGTGGCCGACATCCACTCGGACGGCGCGCACCGCTACACCGGCACGCCCGAGCAGGCGGTGGCGGCGGCCATCAAGGCCGGCACCGACG
Organism: Duganella hordei; assembly: GCF_040369125.1. Classification (NCBI taxonomy): domain Bacteria; kingdom Pseudomonadati; phylum Pseudomonadota; class Betaproteobacteria; order Burkholderiales; family Oxalobacteraceae; genus Duganella; species Duganella hordei. Next base: position 329,908 of record NZ_BPWI01000007.1, on the reverse strand, counting down.
TGTTCTGCGAATTCGGCGGGGCGCCGACGGCGGCCCCCGCCACCACGGTGCGCGCCGTCCGCCAGGGACTGCTGTCCGAGGCCGACCTCGACCGCGCCGTGCTGCGCCTGCTCGAGGCGCGTATCCGCCTGGGGCTGCTTGCGACGCCCGACCAGCGGCCGTTCAAGCAGATCACCGCCAAGGATTACGACACCCTGGCCAACCGCGGCCTGAACCTGGAGACCGCGCGTCAGTCGCTGGTGCTGCTGAAGAACGACGGCCTGCTGCCGCTGCAACGCGCGCCGCGACGCATCGCCGTGATCGGTCCGAATGCCGACAGCGTCGATGCCTTGGTCGGCAATTACAACGGCACGCCGTCGCGTCCCATCACCGTGTTGCAAGGCATCCGCGCCAGGTTCCCGAACGCCCAGGTGAACTACGTCGAAGGCACCGGCTGGGTCGCTCCGCCGCTGCAGGACGTGCCGGCGGCCAGCCTGTGCCTCGATGAAGCGTGCACCCAGCCCGGCGTCAAGCTCGAGCGCTTCGACAACCTCGGCCTGGAAGGCGCGCCTGCCGCGGTCCAGACCATCCCTCGGGCCGAATTCAGATGGGGCTGGCCGGACGCCTACGACCGCAAGAGCTCGGCGCGCTGGAGCGGCTACCTGCGCGCCACCGAGAGCGGCGTGCACAATTTCCGGCTGAAGAGCAACCAGGGCTATCGCATCCGCATCGACGGCCAGCTGGTCACCGACTTGTGGGACCTGGCCTGGCCGACCTCGAAAACGGAGCTCAGCCTTACCGCCGGCAAGGTCTACCGGATCGAAGTCGAGGCGCAGCAGGCCGGCTGGGACGGCGCGCAGCAACTGCAATGGACCAAGCCCAGCTTTGACGACACGGCGGCGCTGGAAGCGGCCCGCCAGGCCGACCTGGTGGTCTACGTCAGCGGCTTGAACTGGCAGCTCGAGGGCGAGGAAATGACGGTGCGCGCACCCGGCTTCGCCGGCGGCGACCGCACCAGCATCGACCTTCCGGCCCCGCAGGAAGCGCTGCTGGAACGGCTGGGCGCGCTCGGCCGGCCGCTGGTGCTGGTCAACCTGAGCGGCAGCGCCATGGCGCTGAACTGGGCCGACGGCAAGGTCCCCGCCATCATCCAGGCCTGGTATCCGGGTGGCGAAGGCGGACAGGCCATCGCAGAGCTCATCGCGGGCGACTACAGCCCTGCGGGCCGGCTTCCCGTGACCTTCTACAAGTCCGCCGCCGACTTGCCGCCGTTTAAAGACTACGGCATGCAAGGGCGCACCTACAAATACTTCAAGGGAGTGCCGCTGTATCCCTTCGGTCATGGGCTGAGCTACACGCACTTCAGCTATGCCGCCGGCGCGGCCACGCCGAAGGCGCTCTGCGCTCGCTGCGATGTCAAGCTCACGGTCGATGTGAAAAACGACGGCCCGCGCGCCGGCGACGAGGTGGTGCAGATGTATGTCACCCGGCCCGGCGACGCGGCGCCGAACAGCACGCTGATAGGCTTTGCCCGCGTCACGCTGAAACCGGGTGAGCGGCGGCAAGTGAGCTTCACGCTGGACGGCAAGGCATTGAGCACGGTCGACGCGGCCGGCAAGCGCAGCGTCGAGGCCGGTCCCGCCACCGTGTGGATAGGCGGCGGACAGCCGGCCGGGCCCACGGTCGCGCGCCCGTCGTCCGGCGTCAAGCTGCAACTGACCGTCAAGGGGCGCCGCGACCTGCCGCCGTTCTGAGGGATGCCTAAGGAGTCGCGGCCTGCACCGCCACCACCACGATAGACTTGGCCGGCAGTTTCATGGCCAGCTTGCCGCCCCTGGCCGTGGCCGCGAACGGCGCCGGCTTGACGACGTCCGGCGCGGCGAAGGTGTTGTGCGCATCCATCGCGCCGGCGGTCAGCACCGTGCCGGACGCCGAGGCGGCGCTGGCACCGTCGACGTCGACGGCCACCTCGGCCGCCTCCCTCGGGTTGGTGTTGACCAGCGCCAGATACAGCTTGCCGTCCTTGCCGCGCGCGGCCGAAGCGCTGACGGCCGGCATGCTGACGCCGCCGAACGCATACGACGGATTGTTCGCGAGCCGCACCGGCACCGAGCTCGCATCCTGGAACGGCACATACATCTTGAACGCATGATAGGTCGGCGTCAGCACCATGCTGGCGCCGTCGGTACGTATCATGGCCTGCAGCACATTGACCATCTGCGCGATGCTGGTCATGCGCACGCGCTCCGCATGGGCGTGGAAGATGTTGAAGTTGAGCGCGGCCACCACCGCGTCGCGCAAGGAATTCTGCTGCACCAGGAAACCCGACCGGCTGCCCTCCTCCGCGTCGTACCAGGTGCCCCATTCGTCGACCACGAAGGCCAGCTTGTTCTGCTTGTCATGCTGATCCAGCTTGGCGACGTTGGCGGAGATGAAACCCTCCATGCGCTGTGTCTGCTGCAGCGTCCAGATCCACCGGTCTTCGTCGAAGCCGGTCGCGCCGTACTTGCCGTTGCGGTCGGGGCCGGGCGAGGTGTAATAGTGGAAGGAAACCCCGTCAAGGCGGCCCCGGACCCTGGAGCTCAGGTAATCGGTCCAACTGGTGTCGTCGTCGTGGCCGCCGGCGGCGATGAACTGCATGGCGCTGCCCGGCGCCGGATGCAGGAAGCTGGCATAGCGGCTGTATTCACGGGCGTACTGCTCGACCGGCATATTGCCGCCGCAGCCCCAGGCCTCATTGCCGACGCCGAAGAAGGCGACCTTGTAGGGCGCCGGATGGCCGTTGCTGGCGCGCAGCGCGGCCAGGCTGGAGTTGCCGCCGGCGGTCAGGTACTCGACCCACTCGGCCATTTCCTGCACGGTGCCGGAACCGAGATTGCCGTTGACATACGCGTCGGCGCCGATCTGCTCGACCAGTTCAAAAAACTCGTGCGTGCCGACAGCGTTGCTTTCATCGACGCCGCCCCAGTTGGTATTGATACGCACCGGCCGCCCGGCGCGCGCGCCTATGCCGTCGCGCCAATGGTACTGGTCGGCAAAGCAGCCGCCCGGCCAGCGCACCACCGGCACGAGCAAGGCCTTCAGCGCGGCCACCACGTCGTTGCGCCAGCCGCGGGTATTGGGGATGGCGGATTCCGGCCCCACCCACAGGCCGCCGTAAACGCCGGCGCCGAGATGCTCGGCGAACTGGCCGTAGACATACTTGCTGATGACCGGGCCCGGCTTGGCCGACTCGATCGTGACGCCGACCTCGGCCGCCGCCGGCGGGAAGGCGAACGCGGCGGCCAGGCCGGCGGCAAGCGCCGACAATCTGATGATACTCATACTGGTCTCCCGGTTTTCAATAGCTGCCCATGCGGACCTTCAGCGTGATCGGCTGGCCGGTGAAATTGAGGCCATGATCGGCCTGGTCGCCATTCCAGTTGCGCTCCATGACCCACTTGTCCTGCGCATCGAAATGTCCTTCCTCGACGCGGGCAAACATATACGGCTTGCCGGCGTTGGCGCCGGTGCCTTCGAGATGGATACGGACATGCTGGCCGAACAGGACGAACTCGTTGTCGCCGATCTGCGCCACCGCCACCCCGCCCGACGGCGATTCGGTGCCCGGCGGGGAGTCCGTGATGTGGGCCGGATCGGGCTGGCCGCCCAGTTGCCACTCGCGGAAAGAGGCTTTGATATTCCAGCCTTTGAACTTCAGGGACTGCGGCGTGCGCGCCTCGGTTTCGGCCAGGCCGTCGGTGCGGCCTTCCAGCGCCCAGCGCGCCCACTGCCGCGCCATCGGGCGGAACGCGGCGTAGATCTTGCCGAAGGGCTCGGCCATGCTCTTGTCCTTCAGCTTCGAGCCCAGCGGATAGTTGCTGTAGTCGGCGTAGTCGACGCCGAACGGCGCCACGCCGATCGCGCCGCGCCCCAGGATCTGGTAGACGTAGCGCGCATAGTGTTGAGCGTTGCCCATCTCCGGCACGAACAGCGCGTTGTCCCGGCGCTGGAACTGCTCCAGCGTGGCGGCAACCTTGTCCGACTCGGACAGATAGATATCCGGTGCGACCACGTCGATATGCGGCGCCGCGGCCTTGTAGATGTCGATCACGTCGTAGCCCGGACCGCCGCTGGCGAAATTGCCCTTCCACGGCGCCATCGGCTCGAGCGGCTCGCGCAGCGCATTGTTGACGTACATCGGCAGGTCGTAGACCGCGCGCCCCGCCTTGGCCACTTGCTCGATGTGGCTGGCGATCGCATACGCATGGAAATATTCGTCGGCATACGGGCCGTACACTTCAGACCAGCTGCCGCTGGCCGCGCCGGGCAGCGGCGATTTCTTACGCTCCAGCACCGCCTGCGGCACCGGCTGGCGGAACGCGGCCTCGCCCGCCGGGCTGAAGTCGCGCACGGTGCCGTAGGTGCCGACTTCGTTTTCAACCTGCACCATGATCACCGTGCGCTGCGCGTCGATCTTCTTCAGGTGGCCCATCAGGGCGACGAAGGCCTTGGTGTCGGCCTTGATCGTCTGCTCGCTCAGCGGCGACAGGCAGTAGCTGTTCTTGCCGTCCTTGTCGATCATGCGCGGGAAGCGCTGGTTGTCGAACTTCACCCACTCGGGCGTATAGGCCGGCCCGGTGTTCTTCCAGGTGCCGAACCACAGCAGCACCAGGCGCACCTTGTTCTGGCGCGCCTCGGCCACCAGCGTGTCGACGTAGCTGAAGTCGAACGTTCCCTCGACCAGCTCGATCTGCTCCCAGGCCACCGGGATCTCCAGCGTGTTGGCGTGGGCATCCTTGACGGCGGCCCAGACTTTGCCCAGCGCCGCCGGATAGTTGCTCGAGTTGTGCGCCTGTACGCCCAGCATGGTGAACGGCCGGCCATCGACGATCAGCGCATGGCGGCCGTCGTTTTGCACCAGGTGGGGCAAGGCGGTGCCGGCTTGCGGGTAGGCCGCCGAAACGGCAAGCATACACAGGGTTCCAAGCAAATAGCGGGAGGTTTTCTTCATGAGATAAATTGCGAAAAGTGGCTGAATGGAATGGCCTCCCGCAGCCCGGCATCGGGCTGCGGGAGGCCGCGGAAGGCAGCGCTTAGAACGAATAGTTCAGCTGCGCCCCGAAGCTGCGCCCGGTGTAGAACGCGGAGCGTAACTTCATGCCGATGGCTTGCTGCATGTACTGCTTGTAGACCTGGTTGGTGAGATTGCCGACCTGGGCGCCCAGGCGCAGGTTGTCGGTGATCTTGTACTGGAACCCAAAGTCGACCTGGCCATAGGCGCCTCCCCAGGTCGGCAAACCGTAGTTGACCGAATAGGCCGTGCCCTTGTTCGGGCTGTCCGGGTTGCGGTCGATGCCGTCGCCGCCGGCCGTGCCGTAGGCATTGGTCGACTGCAGGTATTTGCCGCGCCAGCTGTAGGCCAGGCGCATCGACAGCGGGCCTTTGTCATACAACAGCGCCGCGTTGAACGAGTTCCTCGACAGCCCCGACAGCGGCATGTTGCCGAACACCCGGCCATCGGTGTCGCAGCCTTGCAGGTTGCGCACCTGATTGGCGTTCAGCGTATCCTTGGGCGTACACCAGGCGCCGGTCACCGGGTCGTGATACGTCGTGCTGCTGTCGATATAGGTGTAGTTGCCCGACACGCCGATGCCGGACCACAGACCGGGCAGCTTGTCGAAATATGTCTGGAAGCCCGCTTCCAGGCCGCTGACGCGCGCGTCCATCCCGTTGACCGGCCCGCTGACCATGAAGTCGTAGGTTTTTCCGGCGACATCCTGGAGCGGGTAGACCGCGGTCTGTCCGATGACCAGGTCCTTGAGGCGCTTGGTGAACAAACCCAGCGTCGCCGAACTGGCGCGGCCGAAGTAGTACTCGGCCGTCAGGTCGATATTATTCGCCATCACCGGCTTCAGCGCCGTATTGCCGCGCAGGTTGCCGGTGTACGAGATCGAATCGACCACCGGCTGCTGGTTGTCGCCCGGCGGGGTATGGGTTTTAACGTCCATGCCCAGCGTCGTGTAGGCTTGCAGCTGATAGAAGTCCGGCCGCGACATGCCACGCGACAAGGCCATGCGGAATTGCAGTTCGTCGCTGACCTTCATCCGCAGATTCAGGCTCGGCAACACCTTGACGTAGTCGTTCTCGAAGCTCTGCTTCTCGGACGAAGCCGGTATGTCCGGCACGCCCGGCAGCAACGGTTTCTTCGGCGGATCGAACAGCGTGTAGCCGACCGACTCCGGATTGGTGCGCACCACGCGCACGCCCACATTGCCGTCGATCGGATAAGGCGCCTTTTCGAAACTGAAACGCAGCTGGGCGTAGGCCGCCTGGGTACGCTCGTGCTGCTCGTTCAGGCCGGTGGCGTTGCCAAAAGGCGGCAGGCTCCAGCTGCAGTCGTTGGTACGGCCGGTGGCATTGGCTTCCTGGCACAGCGTGGTGAAGTAGCCGTGCAGCTTGGCGATGGCGTCGAGCGAGCCGGTCAGCGCCATGTCCGGCACGATCACCGCGGCCGGCATCGGCGCGGTGCCGCCGAAGAAGTTGTTGAACTGGTGCAGGCTGGTGTTGCCGGCGAAGCGGGGATCGCTCAGGGCGGCGAACTTGGCCAGCGGCTGCCACGAGTTGGGGCCGACCGCCCATCCCTGCGAGATCTGGGTCCATTCCGAATCGTGGGTGGACTGCGTCAGCGACGAGCGCTCGGTGGCCCGCAAGCCGAAACGCAGGTCGTTGAGCACCGGGTTGTCGAAGGTGTACTTGGCGTCGATGCGCGCCGTGTTCATCTTGGCCGTCGCCACGTCCTTGTGCACCTGGGTGAAGCCCCAGTAGTAATGCGACGGATCGGCCAGGAAATCCTGGGCCGCCTTGTCGAAGGTGAAGGCCGGCACGCTGCCGCCCAGACTCACCGCCTGGCTGGGTACCCAGCCGCCCAGGCCGATCGTGTTGTCGTAACCTTGCGTCTTCGCTTCCACGTGCTGCAGGTCGGCCTTGAAGGTCCACGCGTCGCTGGCGCGCCAGCTGCCGGACCAGGACACGTCGCGCGTGTCGGAATCGCGGCCGCTGGAGCGCGCATCGGTGCCGAAGCCCAGGCCGGTGCCGAAGTTCACGCCGCTGTTGGTGATGTCGCGCAGCGTGCCGGTCACCAGGGCGCCGCGGTCGTCGAAGACGGCGCCCGGATCCACCGTGAGGGTGGCCGGGTTGGTGCCGACGAAGAAGGAATTCTCCCCCGTATGCATCTTGTACTTCGAGCGCAGGAAGGTCAGGTAGGACATCAGGTCGCCCTTCTTCCACTGCACCGCGCCGTACAGGCCGTCGCGGGTGCGCTCATAGGTGTTCGAGCCCCACGACGCGCCCGGCGTCACCCAGCGCATCTTGTTGTCGCCGGCGACCAGGTCGTTGCGCGAAATGTAGGGGCTGATCGACATGCTGTCGCTCTGGCTGGCGATCTTGGAATGCGCCAGGTCGATCAGCAGGCCGAATTGGCCCAGGCCGGTTTCCCAGCGGTCCGAATACAGGCCCGACAGCGACGGCGGCGACACCTTCTTGCGCAGCGAAGAACCGGAAACGTCGGTCGACAGCGCGAACTTGCGTCCCTTGGAATCGAACGGCAGCGCGGTGCGCAGGTTCACCAGGCCGCCTATGCCGCCTTCGATCTGTTCGGCGGACGGGTTCTTGTACACGTCCACGCCGCCCATCAGCTCGGGCGGCACATCCTCGAAGCTGAGCGAGCGGCCGCCGTTGGCGGAAAACGAGTCGCGGCCGTTGAACTCCGAACGGACCTGGCCCGAGCCCAGGCCGCGGATCGACACGCCGGTGCCTTCGGCGGCGAAGTGGGCGATGCCGTCGCCCACGCCCTGCTGCGGGTCGACCCGGTTCATGGTGCGGTCGATGGTCACGCCCGGCATGCGTTGCAGCACCTCGGTCACCGATTTATCGGGCAGCTTGCCGATGTCATCCGCGACCACCGAATCGACGATCTCGTCCGCGTTTTTCTTGATGTTCTGAGCCGAGTCCAGCGCGCCGCGCTGGCCGGCGACGACCACCGTGATCGTCTTGTCGTCGCCTGCGCTCTTGGCCGCCGGCGCGGTTTGCGCCAGCGCTGCGCCGCTGGCCATCAGCACCAGCTGGGCCACGCCAAGCGCGATTGCCGTCTTGTTTAAATTTGTCATTTTATTTGTCTCCTTGTTGTCTCTGCACCTATGCAGCAGGGTTCATTCTCTGGAATGCCCCCTGACGCAACAAGTCCAAAAACCGTCAACACCGGAGCGAAATTGCGCAAATGACGAGACTGGGAGATCAGCGGCGTTGTTCGTCCGTGGCGGCGGCCGGCTGTTGCCATCGAACGACAATGCGGGCCTGGTCGCGCATCACCAGCAGCTCCGGTGCGCGACCGTCCGCCAGCAGCGTCTGCAATGAGGCGAGCCCGGCGATCGGCGCAAACGCGCCCTGCGCGTCCCGCCCCGCGCCGACGATGACGTCGCGCGGATGCAGGCCGGCGGCCTCGCCACGGCTGCCCGCTTGCACCGCCAGCACCCGCAGGCCGGCCGCCGTCCCCAGTCCGGCGGCGGACTGCTCGCCCAGCGTCTCCACCGGCTTGAGCAGCAGTCCCTCCAGCGTGCCGGCGTTCTGCCGCGGCGACGCCGGGCCGGCGGCGACGGTGGCGGGCAACGGATAGGCCGGCGCGGCGGCCAGCGCCTTCAGGCGCGCGGGGCGCACGCCGAAGTCGTGCATCGGGAAATTGACGAAGCCGATGCGCGCCGCCAGCGCCGCGTTGGTGACCGTGTAGTCGCCGTCGGCCGGCGCGGCGAAACCCGGATCGCCGGCGGCCGAGCCGGCATCGGTGCCGCGCGCCTGCGCCTCCGCCAGGCCGGCGCCGCCGACGAACAGGTTGCGGTCGACGCTGCGGCCCCAGCGCTCGATCTCGACCGGCTGGTACGGCGCCATCACGATGTTCGACTCGAACACGTCGCCGCTGTCGGCAAACCACACATGCGGGTGGAAGGTGCCGTTGACCATGATGTTGTTGCGCACGACGCGGGCAAAACCCTCGCGCAGTTTCAGGCCGCCCGCCAGCAGCAGGTTCTCTTCGATCAGGTAGTTCGAGGCGCCGTCGTCCAGGTCGACGTCCCAGCCGTGGTCGCAGCGGAAGCGGTTGCGCCGCATCACGATCGGTTCGACCGCGTCCAGCAGCGGCAAGCGCGGATCGGCCGCCACCCGGCGCTCCATCTCCTTGCGGTCCGGATCCCAGTAGCGGTCGCGCCCCCAGCTGTTGAAGGCGCCGTGGTCGCCCGACTCGCGCACCGTGTCGAACACGTCGTTGTAGGTGATGCGGTGCCCGCCCCAGGTGCCGTCGCCGATGTTGATGCCGGCGCGCGGCACCCGGTAGATCGTGTTGTGGTCGACCGTGATGCGCGCCGCCATCGCGATCTGCACGCCGGCCGCCTGGCGGTCGATCAGGCCGATGTCGTGGATCAGGTTGTCCACCGCCGCCGAATCCCGCGGATAGGCGTCGGTGCGCGGGCCGGGCGCCGGGTCCAGCTCGGCCTGAGCGAGGTGCTCGTGGTATTCAAACAGCGGCGAGCGCACCGCCTGCGCACGGCCCACGAAGGCCACCGCCGTGCCGCCGATCGCATGGATGTGATTGCCGGTCAGCAGCACCTGCCGCGCGCGTCCGCTGACCACGATCGCGTGGCCGCCGAGATCGCTGAACTCGCCATCCTCGATGCGCACGTCGCGCGCGTTTTCTATCGTCACCGCGCCGACGCGGTAGAACTTCCAGTCCGAGCGCAGCAGCGGCTCGGCCGCCTTCAGGAAGGTCGGTTCGGTGTCCTGGAAGCGCAGGTTGCGGATGCGCACGTGGCCCACCTGCGCCGTGCGGCCTTCGATGCGGATCAGGGCTTCGTGCGCGCCGGCGCGGAAGCCCGCCGCCGGTGGTCGCGCGGCGTCCAGCGGCTTGAAATACAGCCAGCCCTGGCGGCGGTCGTCATACCATTCGCCGGGCGCGTCCAGCTCTTCGAACACGTTCTCGACGTAGCGATCGCGTTCGCTGGGCGGCATGATCCGGTTGTTGCCCGTCTGGGCGCCGTAGGCCAGGCTGCCGTCGGCGTTCTTGCCCAGTATCGGCACCTGCAGGCCGCCCCAGCGGTTGCCGTGCAGCGCGTGCAGCACCGCGCCGGCCGGATCGCGCCAGCGCGCCACGCGTTCGGCGCTGGTGGCGTCGGCCGCGCCGCCGAAACCGGCCTGCGCCGGGTCGAGGTTCGGATAGCGGGCGCGCACCAGCGGCTGCTGCTCCAGCCACAGGCGCTGGAACGGCGGGCCCGCATAACGCGCGCGCCAGACGCCGTCGCGCCACGGCTGCCAGCGCAGCGCCGGCAGATGCACCGCGCCGCTCAGCACCACCCGCGCATCGGGCGCGGCGGCCAGCACGAAGGGCGCGTCCTCGCTGCCGGACAGGCGCTCGTCGATCACCAGCGGCGCCGCCAGCTCATAGGTGCCGGCAGCCAGCGTGATCCGGCGGATGCGGCGGTCGGTCCGCGCCCGCCGCAGCGCCGCCGCCAGCGACTTGCCGTCGCCGACCGTGATGCCGACGTTGGTGTCTTGTGCGACGGCGGGGGCCGCGGCATCGGCGGACGCGGCGGCCACCATGCCCGCCAGCGCGAGCAGGATAGCCGCCGCCCTCATGGCGCGCCCTGCTCCACCAGCACCGGCCCGATCAGGCCGGACGGCTGGTTCGGCTGCGCTTCGAGCAGCACGGTGAGCGTGCGCTCCGCCGCCCCCTTGGGCACCGGCAGAGACAGCGGTCCGGGTTCCGGCGTGTTCTTTTCGCCCAGCTTGACGCCGTCCAGCCACACCTCGGCCCTGCCGGCGATCTGGCCGAACACCAGGTGGGCGCGGCCGTCGTTGCGGTCGCCGCGCAGTCCGACCGAGGCGCGGTAGCTGCGCCAGCGCAGCGCCCCGGGCGCCTGCTTCAGCGGTGGCGCGCCCCAGGCCCAGCTGTTCATGTCGCTGTCGGCCAGCATCAGCTTGGGGTCGGGGCGGTCGGCCTGGGCCGGCGAAATGCGCCAGCCGCCGATGCGCACCACCGGCTGGGCCTCGGGCACGGCCGGCAGCGGCGGCACCGCCCGCACCGCCAGCACGGCCTCGGCCGATTGCAGCCCGTCGGCGCTGGCGCGCAGCGTGAGCCCGCCCTGGCCGCCGCGACGGCTCTGGACGATCACCTGCGCCAGGCCGTTGTAGAGGTCGCGCTCGGGCGCCTTTTCCGATTCGTGCGAGTTGGGGTCGCCGTTGCCGACGCCGATGATGGCGCCGGCGCCGGCCGCCTCGAAGCGCACGTGCAGATTGGCGGTCGGCACCGGATGGCCCTGGGCGTCGACCGCGCTGACCGTCACCGGCACCGCGTCGGCGCCGTCGCCGGCCAGCGCGGCGCGGTCCGGCGTGAGCACCAGCCGCGCCGGGGCGCCGCTGGTGTCGACGCTGTCGCGCCCGATCTCGGCGCCGCCGCGCAGCGCCACCGCCTCCAGCCTGCCGGGGGCGTACGGCACCTCGAAGGTGGCCATGTCATACGGATCGACGTCGCGCTCGCCGATCACGGCGCCGTTCAGCAGCAGGCGCACGCGCGGCGCGTTGGTGGCCACCAGCACCTTGACCGGCTGGCCTTCGCGGCCGGGCCAGGTCCAGTGCGGCGCCAGCTTGACCACGGTGCGGTCCTTGCGCCACAGCGCCTGGCGGATGTAGAACGCCGTCTTGGGAAAGGCGCACAGGTCCAATATGCCGAAGAAGGAGCTGGCGCTCGGCCATTCGTGTGGCGTCGGTTCGCCGCGGTAGTCGATGCCGGTCCAGACGAAGCCGCCGGCCAGGAAGGGCCGCTCGTTGATCAGCTTCCAGCTGCGGCGCTGGGTCTGGCCCCAGTTCGCGGCGTCGTCGTCCAGGCTGGCGACCAGGTGGCGGTTCCAGTCGGTGGTGTACTCTCCGCGCGACATGAAGGCCGAGGTGTCCTCGGAGCTGAACACCGGCTTGTTGGGGAAGGCTTGATGGAAGTGGTCGTATTCCCACACCTGGTAGTTGATGCCGGCGACGTCGAGCGCCTGGGCGGCGTTCTTGTCGGCGAACAGGCCGGCGTTCATGGCCGCCGTCACCGGACGCGTCGGGTCCAGTTCCTTGACCGCGGCCACCATGCGGCGCGCGATCTGGTAGCCGGTCTCGCTGCCCTGCAACTGCTCCTCGTTGAAGATCGACCACAGGATCACGCTTGGGTGGTTGCGGTCGCGCTGCACCAGCCAGCGCAGCTGCTGCAGGTAGTCCGCCGACGGATTGAAGTTGCGGTTCTCGTCCATCACCATCATGCCCAGGCGGTCGGCCAGCTCCACCACTTCGGCGGCCGGCGCGTTGTGGGCGAAGCGGATCGCGTTGACGCCCATCGCCTTCAGCTGGCGCAGGCGGAATTCCCAGATCGCGTCCGGCACGGCGACGCCGACGCCGGCGTGGTCCTGGTGGATCGCCACGCCCTGCAGCTTGAGCGGCTGGCCGTTGAGGAAGAAGCCGCGCGCGGCGTCGAAGCGGATGGTGCGGAAGCCGGTGCGCAGCTCGTTGCTGTCGATCTCGGCCGTGCCGTCGCGCAGCACCGTGCGCACGCGATACAGTTCGGGGTGTTCCGGGCTCCACAACTTCGGATTGCGCAGCGCCAGCGTCAGCTGCGCGCTGGCCTTGCCGAGCGTGCCCACCCGCACCGGCACGCTGCCGTGCGCCACCTCGGCGCCGGCCGGGTCATATACGCGCACGTCGAGCGCCGCCTTGCGCGGCGTCTCGGCGCTGCTTTCCACCTGCACCGTCACCGGCAGCGTCCAGCGGCCGTTTTGCATGACCGGGTTGGCGTGCACGCCGTCGGTGGCGATGTGCAGCGCGTCGCGCTTGACCAGCCAGGTGTGGCGGTAGATGCCGGCGCCCTCGTACCACCAGCCCTCCATCACTTCGGCGTCGGCGCGCACGGCGATGGTGTTGACCTCGTCGCCGTAGCGCACATAGGGGGTGATGTCGAGCGCGCGGCCGTTGTAGCCCGACCAGTTGCGGTTGACGACGATGCCGTTCACCCACACCGTGCTGTGGGTGGCGACGGCGTCCAGCTGCAGCTCCAGATGGCGGCCGCGGTCCGAGGCCGGCAGCGTGAAGTAGCGCCGGTACCAGCCGATGCCGCGCGGCCGGTAGCCCTGCGACTTGTTTTGCGCGGCGTCGTACGGACCTTCCACCGCCCAATCATGCGGCAGGTCGACCCGGCGCCAGTCGGAGTCGTCGTAGTCGACCTTGGCCGGCCCGTGCGCCTCGCCGGTCTGCGCGCTGAGGTAGCTGGCGCCGTGGCCCTTGATCGACGGCAGGGCCACGTCGCCCTGCAGGAAGCGCCAGCCGGCGTCCAGCGACAGGCGCTCGGCGGCATACGCCTGGGTGCCGCCGGCCAGCAGGCCGGCGCCGGCCAGCAAGGCCAGGACGGTGAAGCGCTTGCTATACATGGTCAATCTCCAGTCGATACGCTCAATCGGCGCCGGCCGGAATCACGGACAACTCCGCGACGCTGGTCGTGCCGTTGCGCCAGACGTCGTCCAGCGCGGTGAAACGGAAGTAACGGGCGTTCACCGCGGCAAAGCGCGCCTGTTGGCTGTCGGGGTTGTTGCGGATGTTGGCGAAGGTACCGCGCTCGATGGCGGCGGTCCAGTGCACGCCGTCCTCGCTGGTGTCGAAGCGGTAGTTCTCGACCGTGCCGTTGAGCTGCCCGTCCTGGCGCGGCACGTAGACCAGGCCGCCGATGCGATGCACCTGGCCCATGTCGACCGTGATGGCATGCGGCAGCTTCAGGTCGGCATCGCCGCCGGTATCCCAGTACGTGGCCGGATCGCCGTCGATGGCGAACCCGGCCGGCTGGCCGGCTTGCTCGCGGTCAACCGCCACCACCTTCCAGCCGCGCGGCGACAGGCCGATGAAGTCGCGCCGGCCGACCACGCCGAGGCGGCCGCCCGGCAGCAGCCGCGCGGCCCGCACCACGCCGCTCGCCGCCAGCGCCAGCGGCGCGCTGTAGACGGCCGAGCCGGCGTTGGGCGCCGAGCCGTCGGTGGTGTAGACCAGCGTGCCGCCGGCCGCATGGCTGATGGCCACCCTGCCCTCGGCATCGCGGTCGGCGATGGCCGGCGGCAGCAGGTCGGTCGACTGCAGGTACAGTCCCACCTCGGCCAGCGTCGGCGCCAGCCGCGCGCCGGTGATGCGCACCCGCACGCGGTCGGTGCTGACCGGCGCCCGCAGGCGCACCAGCCGGCGGTGGCCGACGGTGGTCAGCTCGTCCGAGGCGATCGCTTGGGCCGCGATCCAGGCCGAGCCGTTCCAGGTCTCGATCACGAACGACTCGATGCGCTGGCCGCGACGGTCCACCGCCTCCTGCAGCGACACCACGTCGAAGCGGACCGGCTTGGGCAAGGCCAGCGTCAGCGTGCCGCCGCTGCGTCCCGGCGCCGCCTCCCACCAGGTGTCGAGCTTGCCGTCCAGCGCGGCGCCGGCGGCGTGACCCGGCGCCGCGTGATCGGCCGACACCTTGGCGCCGGCCGCCAGGTCGGCGGCGAAGGTGGCGCGCAGGATCTCGGCCGTCTGGCCCAGCGCCGTGACCTGGTCGTCCGGCAGCAGGCCGCGCTGGTCGGGCGACAGGTTCAGGATCAGGTTGCCGTTGCGGCCGATCGACGAGTAAAAGATGTCGACCAGCTGGGTGACCGGGCGCGGCCGCTTGTCGCGGGCCCAGAACCACTGGCCGTTGGCCAGCATGGTGACGTTGGTCTCGGCCGGATACCACCACAGGTGCGATCCCGGCTTGAGCTGGTCGCGGCCGCCGAGCTCGCCGTGCATGTCGGGCCAGCGGAACTGCTCGGGCGCGGACGGCAATGGGATCACGCTCCACTCGGTGGTGCGGCCGTAGCCGCTTTCCGTACCGACCCAGCGCACGTCCGGCCCCTTGCCCATGATGACGGCCTGCGGCTGCAGCTTGCGGATCAGGTCGTACCACGCCTCGTAATCGTAGGTTTCCGCCACGCTGGGGTCGGGATTGGCGCCGTCGAACCACACCTCATGCACCGGGCCGTATTGGGTCAACAGCTCGTAAAGCTGGTTGAGGAAGTAGCGGTTGTAGTCGTTGACCCGGTAGCGGTAAGACTGGAAGCCCGGCGTCGGCGCCCGGCCTTTGGACGGGTCGCTCTGGAAGCTGGCCGGATCGGTGGGGATGGCCGACATCACGGCCGGGCTGCCGTTGCCGTAGTAGCCGGCCGGATTGGACGGGTTGGTCTTGAGCTGGTACAGGTCGGCCGGCGACAGGTAGATGCCGAGCTTGACGTCGGCCGCGCGCGCGGCGTCGGCCACTTCGCGCACCAGGTCGCCCTTGCCGCCGCGCCACGGGCTGGCGGCGGACGAGTGCCCGGTGTAGCGGCTGGGCCACATCGCGAAGCCGTCGTGGTGCTTGGCCACCAGCACGATCATCTTGCCGTCGAACTGCTTGACGGCGCCCAGCCACTGCCGCGCGTCCAGCGCGCCGGGGTTGAACAGCGCCGGAGCCTCGCGGCCGCTGCCCCACTCCACCTCGTTGAAGGTGTTCACGCCGAAGTGCAGGAAGAAGGTGCGCTCCAGCCGCATCCAGGCGCTCTGGTTGGGACGCGGCAGCACCTTGGCCGCCTTCTCGGCCTTGACGGCCTCGCTGTCGCCGTCGGCGATCACATGTTGGGTCGCATAGGGAATCGGGCTGCTCGCCGCCTGCGCGCCGGCCGCCAGCGGCAGCAGCAGCGCGGCCGCCAGCGCGGTGATGGTGTTTCGTTGCATGGAGATATCCTATCTACGGGTTATTTGGCCAGCAGCTCGACGCCGAGCGGCTCCAGCCGCAACGTGCCCGACCACTGCTTGCCGCCGAGCACGCCCGTCATGGCGCCGTCGATCGCCACGTCGCGGGCCTCGCCGGTGGTGTTGACATACAGCGTGCGGCCGTCGACCGTGCGGGCGTAGACCCCGTCCGGCGTCTTCGGCCCCGGCACGATGCCCAGGCTGGCGTACAACTGGCGGTACAGCGGCCGCATGATCTGCGGCTGGGCCGGCGTGGCGACGTAGATCGCCCTGCCCTTGCCGTAGTTGTTGACGGTGATCGCCGGCGGCGTGCCGTCGACGTTGCTGAAGCGCGCCAGCGCCTGCGCCGTCGACGGTTCGAGCACCTCGTAGTGGCCGATGCTGCCCTTGACCTCCTCGTCGCCGATCTTGACCTGCAGCGTGCCGCCGTTATAGAACTCGTTGGTGCGCAGCCCGAACACGTCGGTCAGACGGCCCGGCAACGGCGTGTCGAACCATTGGTTGTGCTCGTTGACCTTGTCCGACCATGCGGTCATGATCACCGTGCCGCCGTTGCCGACGAACTGGCGGATCGCATCGGCGCTGGCCTGGTCCATCAGGTACAGGCCCGGCACCACGAGCAGGCTGTAGCGGCTCAGGTCTTCATGCGCGATATTGATGACGGCGACGTCGATATTGTCCTTGAACAGCGGTTCGAACGCGTTGTGCGCCTGCGTCAGGTACGGCGTGTTGAGGTAGGGGCGCACGGTGTTGGTGTTGTCCGGCCCGACCGGGTTGGTCGCCTGCATATTGTCGAACGAGTAGGCGAAGGCCACCTTCGGCTGGGTCATGCGCGGGAAGCCCAGCTTTTGCAGCTTGTCGAAATCGGCCGCGATGGTGGCGAACTCGCCCAGCTTCCAGGACGGCCGGTCGTCGTGGTCGAGCAGGCCGAACAACGCCTGCTCCTCGCCGCCCAGGTGGCTGTTGTAGGTCCACGCCAGCACCGCCTGCGATCCCAGCAGCAGGCCGAAATGCGCCCACATGCGCGAGCGGCCCTTGGTGCCGTAGTAGCCCGGACCGCCGGCGGTGAATTCGTTGAACCAGATCGGCGTCGACATGCCGCCCTTCATCATCAGCGCCTCGAAGCCGGAGCCGACCGGCGAGCCGGGATAGAAACCCATCGCGCCGTAGTGGGCGTAGTCGCGGTAGCTCGACAGGTAGTCGAACCCCTTGCGCCCGGCGCTGTCCCACAGGTTGGAGATGGCCGGCTTGTCCGGGGTGTTTTTCCTGCGGATCGCCTCCAGGTCCTTCAGGGTGGCGATGGTGACGTCGGACCAGTAGCGGCGCAGGTCGATCTGCCGCTCGTAGGCGCCGGGGCCGTCGCCGTACGGCAGGCGCACCTCGTCCCAGGCGCCGATGCGGCGCGACCAGCGCTGCGTGGCCCATGCCTGGTTGAGCGCCGCGATGCTGCCGTACTTCTTCTTCAGCCAGCCGATGAAGCGCTTGCGGTCGGCCTCGGAATACGACATGAAGCCGTTGCCGATCTCGTTGTCGAAGCCGATCGCCAGCAGCGCCGGGTGCCTGGCGTAGCGGCTGGTGAGCTTGTCGGCGAAGCGCGCCACCAGGCGCTTGTAGTCCGGGTCGCTGATATTGTCCATGTAGCGCTCGGCCGCATCGAGGTGCGTGCCCTGCTGCGTGACCAGGTCGACGCCGGGGTATTTGTGGTGCAGCCACAGCGGCGCCGGCAGCCCGGCGATGTCGACGATGACGCGGATGCCGGCGGCGTGCATCTGGTCCATGATCCAGTCGAAGGTGGCGAATTCGAACTTGCCTTCGGACGGTTCGAAATAGTCCCACGACAGGTCGCCCATGCGCACCACCTTGAAGCCGGACTGCCGCATCAACGCGATGTCGCGCGCGATCTGCGCGCGGCTGCGGTCGACCGGCTGGTAGCAGGTGCCGACGAACAGCTGGCCGGCGCCGGGCCAGTCCGGATGGCCCGGCGCGCCCTGCGCCCAGGAAGGGGCGGCGCCGGGGCCGAGGGCGGCCAGCGCCAGCGTGCAGGCGGCGGCCAGGTGTTTGAAGCGCTGCGTCATTTTCCATCCTCCTTGGTCAAGGTCACCAGCGCGATGTCGTTGCTGCGCATCGGCACGGTGAGGGCGAAAGCGCCGTCCTTGCCGATCCGGACCACGCGGTCGGTCTCCGGCGCATCCTTGGTCAGCGCGTGCAGCTGGTCGACCTGGGCCGGCGTCAGCGTCTTCGGCGCGCCCATCTCGATATAGGCCGAGTACGCGTCGTTGGCGCGGAAGCCGCTGCGGCGCACCTGCAGCCGGTACTTGCCCGGCTTGACATGGCTGACCCGCATCGCGACCGGCGCCGACGGCGACGACGGCACGACGCGGCTGTAGAACGGCCGGTTGCTGACCTTCTGCTCCGGTTGCTGGAAGTCCCACACCAGCGCGGCCACCGTGTTGCCGTCCGACGTAGCCATCACCTGCGCGTCCTGCACGGGAATCTCGTTGCCGCGCAAGGCATGCAGGTATTTGTAGGCGAAGTAGGCCGGCTTGCGTACGCCCTGCGGATTCATCAGGCCGAAGCCGCCTTCGAACGGCTTGGACGGCGGGCCCGGTTCTTCGAACAGGTCGGTGTAAGTCCAGTAGCTCATGCCCTGCACCAGGCCCTTGGTCCCCTTCAGCTTGCTGAGGATGTACGGCGAGCTGATATAGGAATCGTGCACCAGGTCGCGCGGCGTGTAGCTGGTGCTCCACTCGGTGAAATACATCGGCAGCGTCGGAAACTTCGAGGCGGCTATCTGCTCGCGCACGCGCCGCACGTCGCCGATGATGGCGTCCGGCGACGGCGACAGCTTGGTGTCGCCCTCGCCCTTTTCATCGAGGAAGCCGCCGTCGACGCCGTAGGTGTGGGTGGTGACGAAATCGACCGCGGCGCCGCTGCGCGCCACATGGTCGAGGAATTCCGGCACCCAGGCGGCGCCGGCGGTCGACGGTCCGCCCACGCGCAGCGCCGGGTCGATCGCCTTGATCGTGTTGGCGGTCAGGTCGTACAGCTCGAAATAGGCTTTCTGGTCGGCGCGCTCCCAGAAGCCGTCCAGGTTGGGCTCGTTCCACACCTCGAAGAACCAGCTGCGCACCTCGGCCTGGCCATAGCGCACCTCGATGTGCTGCACGAACGCCGCGATCAAGTCCTTCCAGGCATCCGGCTTCGGATGCGAGGTGTTGCCTTGCCAATAGAAGATCTGGTTGTCCGAGGTCGCCATGGCCTTGGGCGTGAAGCCCAGCTCGACGAAGGGTTTGATGTTGCGCGCCAGCATACGGTCGTACAACTGGTCGATCTTGGTCCAGTCGTAGACGGTCTTGCCGTTCTCGACGCGCACGGTGCCCAGCACGTCGTGGAAGATGGCGTGGAAGCGCAGATAGCGGAAGCCCAGCTCGTCGACCGTGGTCCGCAGTTGCGCCATGCTGTCGTCGCGCAGCAGCGTGCCCGGATAGTCCGAGCCGACCGACAGGTCGAAGAAACGATCGAGCGGCTTGAGCGCCTGGGCGGCATCGACGAGGATGCGGCGCGGCGCCGGGTGACCGGCGTCCGCCACCGGCGCGGCCGACAGCGGAAGGCAGATCGAGGCAAGTGCTGCCAGACAGGTACGACGGAAATGCTGCATTGAGTTGCTCTCCTTGTTCATTTTTGCTGATTATTGGCGGGATGCTAGCATCCGCGCTGCGCGGCCGACATAGCGAAAGGGGAGCGTTGCGTTATATTGTGAGTCGTTTAGTGATTTTCGTTACGCCGATCGCCTCCCTGCTGACGGTTCCGCCAACCGGGTGAATTCTGCGGGCTGGCGCCAGGGACGGCAATTACAAAAAATACCGGCAACGCGTACGTTTTCTCGCAAACATCCCAGCCGCCCGGCTGGCAGAAAATCAGCAGTGATCGCATTCGGCAATTTCATTCACGCCTTGACGTTTTTTACAATTGCCGTCCTATAGTGTGGCGTGCAGGATGACGTCAAGGCTGAGGCGGTCCGTCGCCATGCAGCCTCCAACAACAACGGAGACCTGGCTCATGAAACGATCTTTTTGTTCACTCGCGTCCGTCGCGCTGCTGGCGGCGGGTGTGTCCGCCTGCAGCGGCGGCTCGACCACCTCGTCAAGCGTGGAGCCCACCGCCCTGCTGGCCAGTGTCGACACCGCGGCGCGCGGCGCCATGCGCAACCTGACCAGCACGGAACTGTCGAAACTGATGTCGCCCGGCATTAACCTGGGCAACACGCTGGAAGCCATACCCAACGAAACCGCG
The DNA here is from genome assembly GCF_040369125.1 of Duganella hordei. Lineage (NCBI taxonomy): Bacteria > Pseudomonadati > Pseudomonadota > Betaproteobacteria > Burkholderiales > Oxalobacteraceae > Duganella > Duganella hordei. Next base: position 309,805 of record NZ_BPWI01000007.1, on the reverse strand, counting down.
TGGGGCAATCCGGTGCCGACCCAGTCGCTGATGAACGCCTACAAGTCGGCCGGCTTCAAGACCGTGCGCATCCCGGTGTCGTGGAGCCAATATGCCGACGCCAACAACAATATCAGCGCGACCTGGCTGGCCCACATCCGCCAGGTGGTCGACTACGCCCACAACGCCGGCCTGTACACGATCGTCAACATCCACTGGGACGGCGGCTGGATGAATCACCCCACCTACGACCAGCAGGCGGCGATCAACGCCAAGCTGACCAAGTTCTGGACGCAGATCGCCAACACCTTCAAGGACTACGACGACACCTTGCTGTTTGCCGGCAGCAACGAAGTAGGCCAGGACAACACCTGGGGCCCGCCGACGACCGAATACGCCGCCGTGCAGAACAGCTTCAACCAGACCTTCGTCAACGCGGTGCGCGCGACGGCCGGCAACAACGCCAGGCGCCACCTGGTGGTACAGGGCTACTTCACCAACATCGACAACACCGCCGCATTCAATACGATGCCCCACGATACCGTCGCCAACCGGCTGTTCATGGAGGTGCACTACTACGATCCCTACCATTTCACGCTCGACGGCGGCAGCAATATCTGGCAATGGGGCGCGAACGCGGCCGACCCGTCGGCCGTCGAGGCATGGGCCAACGAGCCGTGGGCCGACGCCGAATTCCAGAAGATGAAGACCACCTTCGGCGACAAGGGTGTGCCGGTGATCCTGGGCGAATACGGCGCGGGCATGAAGAGCAATTATCCCGGCATGGATGCCTACCGCAAGTATTGGGACCAGTACATCACGCAGTCGGCCTTCCAGCACGGCCTGGTGCCGGTCTACTGGGACACGGGTGGTATGATCGACCGCAACACCGGCGCCCAACTCGACCCCGACGTGATCGCCATGATCGTCAAGGCAAGCCGGTAGGAAGAGGCCTGCATGCGCAAAAATATCGTCGTCATGGTCGCGGGCTGGCTGGCCCTGCTGCTCTCCTTGCCTTCGTCTGCCGCCGGCCAGGCCACCTGGATATGGTATCCCGGCGATTTCGAGATCTGGCTGAGCAATCAGATGCAGGTCAAGCGGGTCGAGCGCGACGCGCTGTTCCTGCCGTTCTGGCGCCTGTACAGCCATCAGCCGCAAGTGAACTTCACGCGCCGCGTCGACTTGGCGGCGGCCGAGGAGATTGCGGTAACGGCGGAGGGTCAGTACAGCGTCGCCATCGACGGCGGGTCGGTCCAGGGCGACCAGCGCCTGATCCGGGTGCCGGCAGGCCAGCACGTGATCAACGTTCAAGTGTTCAACCAGGCGGCGCCGCCGGCGATCTATGTGAAGGGTGCGACGGTTCAATCCGATGCCGGCTGGACGGTGGGCCCGACGCCGCAATACCAGCCGCCCAACGGCGTTCCCGTCCACGCGGCGAGCTGGAACTTCGATGGACCGGATCAACGGCCGTCGGACTACCGGCTTGCCACGACGGAGCTGCCGGCGGTGGCGCTGAAGCGCTCCGCGCACGCCACACTGGTCGACTTTGGCCGCGAGACGGTAGGCTTCGTGAAATTGAAAGGACTACGGGGACGCGGCAAAGTCGTCCTGCACTACGGCAAGTCGCTGGACGAGGCGCTTGCCGTCGATACCGGCGAAACTCTCGACAGCTACGCGGTGGACGGCAAAGGCGGCGATTTCGTTGCAGATCGATCGCGGGCACTTCGCTACGTCAACGTGCTGACGGACGAAGGCATCACCGTCGCCGACATCTCCCTGATGTACGAATACCTGCCCCTGCGCCAACGCGGGACGTTTAACAGCTCGGATGCCGAGTTGAACCGGATCTGGGACGTCGCCGTTCGTACGCTGGAATTGAATACCAGGGAATTCTTCGTCGACGGCATCAAACGCGACCGCTGGGTCTGGGCCGGCGACGCGGCGCAGGCCTACCTGATGAACTACTATGCATTCTTCGACCGCGATGCCGTCAAGCGAACCACCTGGGCCTTGCGCGGCGCCGATCCGGTGGACATGCATATCAATACGATCATGGACTACTCGCTGTACTGGTTTATCAGCATCCAGCAGTATTACCAGTACACGGGGGACCAGGCGTTCGTGCAAAGCGTGTATCCGCGCATGGTGTCCTTGATGGAGTTCGTGCTGGGCCGCCGCAACAAGCAAGGCATGCTGGCCGGCTTGCCGGGCGATTGGGTATTTGTCGACTGGGCGCCCATCCCCAAGAATGGGGAACTGGCCGTGATCCAGATCCTGCTGGCGCGCAGCCTGGAAGCGATGGCCGAAAGCGCCGTGCTGGCGCAGGACGCGGAGGGTGCGGAGCGCTATCGCGCGCTGGCGTCCGGGCTGAAGGACAGGATCATGGCCACCTACTGGGACAAGGACAAGCAGCTGTTCATCCATGGCCGCAACGGCGACCAACTGAATCCGCTGGTGACGCGCTACCCGAACATGTTCGCCATGATGTTCGGCTATCTCGATGCGGGGCAACTGGCGTCTGTGAAGAAGAACGTGCTGTTGAACGACAAGGTCCTGAAGATCACCACGCCGTACATGCGCTTCTACGAGCTGGCGGCGCTGGCCGAAAGCGGACAGCAGACCTACGTCACCGGGCAAATCAAGGATTACTGGGGCGGCATGCTGAAGCAAGGCGCCACCTGCTTCTGGGAGCAGTACGATCCGGCCAAGACAGGCACCGAGCAGTACGCGATGTACGGCAAGCCCTTCGGCATGAGCTTGTGCCATGCATGGGGAGCGAGCCCGGTCTACTTGCTGGGCAAATATTACCTCGGTGTGCGCCCCACCCAGCCCGGCTATGCCGCCTACGTCGTCGAGCCGCAATTGGGCGGTCTGAAATGGATCGAGGGGAAAGTACCGACGCCGCAGGGCGACATCGCGGTCTTTGCCGACGAGCGCCAGATCAAGGTGACGGCAGCCGGCGGCAACGGCGTGCTGCGATTCAAGAGCCGCCAGCCCCCACGCAGCGCGGACGGCGAGATCCGCGCAGACGGCGCCGGCGGCTACGAGATGAAGCTGGAAAGCGGAAGAACCTATGTGGTGAATTACGCGGCGCCGGTGGATCCAGTCGCGCGTCCCAAGGATTGATGACCGTGAGGCTCGCAGCCACGTAGGGGAAAACCAGCGCGCTCTCGCCGAAGTTGACATACTGCGGCATCGCGAACAAACTTTGCGGATGCTTACAACCCTCGCAACACTCCCTTTCCGGCCAGGCCCACTGCTCCCATGCTGGCTGGCATGCGGACTGATCTGTGCGGCGCTGGGACTGCCGTCCGTTTGCGCCGCCGAGCAGTTGGCGATCGACTATATTGTCTCCAACACCCGCCAGCGCACCGCGTGGATCAGCGTCATCAATCAGTTTTCCGCAGCCAACCCCGACATCCAGGTCGAACACCATGGCTATCCGCAGGAACAATACAAGCGCGATTTCCTCCCCCGCTTGCGGACCGGACACGCCGACCTGGCATTCTGGTACGCGGGCGAACGCTTGCGGGACGCCGCCAGGAACAAGCTGTTGTCCCCGCTCGACGCCGACCTGATCGCGCTGCTGAAGAAAAAGAAGTTCGCCCCGGCCACCATCGAAGGCACCCGCGTCGACGGCGAGGTCTACGGTTTTCCGATGTATCACTATGTTTGGGGGCTGGTTTATAGCAAATCCTTGTTCAATCGCCTCGGCCTGCGGCCGCCGAAGACCTGGAGCGAGTTCCTGCAGACCTGCGAGCGCCTGAAGGCGGCCGGCGTGGCGCCGCTGGCGCTGGCGGCCAAGGATGGCTGGCCGGCTGCCGGCTGGTTCGACTATCTCGACTTGCGCATCAACGGCATCGACTTCCACCGCAAACTGTTGCGTAGTGAAGTCCCCTTCACCGACGCGCGGGTGCGCCAGGTGTTCGATGTCTGGGGCGACCTGCTGCGCAAAGGTTACTTTCTTGAAGCGACGCTGGATCAGGAAACCGATCGCGTGCTGCCTTACCTGTACCGTGGTCGCGCGGGCATGGTGTTGGCCGGCAGTTTTTTCGCTGCCCGGTTTCCCGCCGCGGTCGCCGCCGATATCGGATTCTTCGCCTTTCCAAGCTACTCTCCGGACATTCCGAACTACGAAGAAGCGCCTCTCGACGTGCTGGTCCAGCCTGCGGTGGGACGCAATCCCCGTGCCCGCAACCGCTTCCTCGCCTTCCTGGCGGACAGCGGCGCCCTGCGCCAGATCGCCGAAGCCGACGAGACCTTGTCGGCGCAGGCGGACCCTTCCGCGCCGCTGCCTTTGCTGGGCGAAGCCAGCAACGCCATACTGGCGGGCGCGGCGGGACTGACCTACTTCTTCGACCGGGATGCCAAGGTGGAGCTGGTCGGGCCGGCCTTCGACGGCCTGCGCCTATTCCTCAAGCCGCCCTACGACACGGACCAGGCGGTCCGCCATATCGAGAAAGCGCGTCAGAAAGCCAGGTCGCCCGACATTGCCGAGTGAGCCGCTCAGCGTACGTCCAGCAGCTCGACCTCGAAGATCAGGTTGGCGTTCGGCGGTATCGGGCCTGCGCCGCCTGCGCCGTAGCCCATGCTGGCCGGCACGATCAGCGTGCGCTTGCCGCCAACCTTCATGCCCTTGACGCCTTCGTCCCAGCCGGGGATGACTTGTCCGGCGCCGAGCTGGAAGCTGAACGGAGCGCGCCCGACCGAGGAATCGAACTGCGCGCCGTGCTGCGCCTGCGCAGTCGGCTCGTACAGCCAGCCGGTGTAGTTGACGACGGCGGTCGCGCCGGCCACCGCTTCCTTGCCGCTGCCGGCCTGGGTATCGATCTTTTGCATGGGCACAGTGTCGGCCGCGGCCGAGGCCGCTTGTGGCGCCTTGGCGCGCTCGCAGCCGGCCACGGCCAATGCCAGGGTGAGGCCGATGGCGCAGGAGGTAAGCAGTTGTTTCATCTTGTTCTTTCGTGTGGAATGCAAAAAGGGCGGTTGATCAAGCCTCGGTGTCGCAGACGCGGTCGCGCCCTGCGGACTTGGCCTGGTAGAGGCGGCGGTCGACCCGGTCCAGGAAGACGTTCGGGTCGTCCTGGGCACCGGGCACGATGGTGCCGACGCCCATGCTGACGGTGACCGTGCGGCCGGCGCCGGAACGGGCGTGCGGGATTTCCTTGTGCGCCAGCAGCTTGCGGCAGCGGTCGGCCACGTTGCGGGCGGCGCCCTCGTCCGTGGCGGGCAGCAGCAGTATGAATTCCTCGCCGCCGAAGCGCGCGCACAGGTCGCGCGAACGGGACGCGCACGTGTCCAACGCCCGGGCCACGCGGCGCAGGCACTCGTCGCCCTGCACATGGCCGTAGTGGTCGTTGTACTGCTTGAAGTAATCGATGTCGATCACCACCAGCGACAGCGGTTCGCCGGTGGCGCGTGCCTTGGCCCATTCGACCGGATAAAGGGTATCGAACATGCGGCGGTTGGCCACGCCGGTCAGGCTGTCGCGGTAGGACAGGACTTCCAGTTCGCGTTGGAGTTGCAGGATCTTGTCTTCGGACTGCTTGCGTTCAGTGATGTCGAACATGAATCCCACCAGCGAATCGACGCTGCCGTCCTCGCGCCGCACCACGTGCACCACGTCGCGGATCCAGACATAGTCGCCATCGCGCGTGAGTGCGCGGTAGTCGGCTTCGTGGTCCACGCCCTTTTGCGATTGCGCCACGCAGAAATCGACCGTCTTCTGGCGGTCTTCCTCGTGGATGCGCTCCACCCAGTCGTTCACGGACAGCCAGCTGGACTGTTTCCAGCCCAGCAGCTCCTCGATCTGCGGACCGATATAGCTGAAACTCATGGTGGCCCAGTCGATCCGCCAGGGGATCGCCCGGGTGGATTCAAGCAGGGTGCGATAAACGCTGGGGTCGCTGTGGGCGGCGGGTGCGGAGTCGAGGTGCGGAGAGGTCATGAATCAGTCGAATAAGCGGAGACGGCGTCATTGTGCACTAGAAACGCAGACGCCGCTGCTTGCTAAGCGCCCCTGGCGAGGGTCGAACTGGTCGCGGCATTCTGCAGCAGCAGCTTCACCGTATCCCGGGCGTTGACCAGGATCGCCTCCGACGCAGCCTGCCCGGACATCACCCCGGCAAGAGACACCGCGCCGACAAGGACGGACACTATGCTCTCGGCCAGCCCGACATAATCCTGGTAGTCCAGCCGCATCAAATACGCGGCAATGAACTTCACGAAGTGTGAGTATCCTTCGAATACCACGGCCTTCAACTGGCCATCCGCATGGCGAAGCTCGCTTGACAGGTTGGAGAGCGGGCAGAGATCGTCGAGTTCCGTACCTTGAAGCTGCTGCAGATACCGGTGAACGATCGCATCGACGGCATCACGGGGCGATTTGCCCGCGACAGCCGCTTCGAAACTTGCCAAAGTATCCGCAAAAGCCAGGGCATTTGCTTCCGCCACCAAATGCTCTTTCGACTCGAAATGCCGGTAGAACCCACCCTGGGTCAGGCCCGCCGCAACCATGAGGTCGGAGATCGCCGTGGCAGCGATGCCTTCGCGCAGAAAAATGCCCTTGGCAGTCGCCACGATCCGCTTCCTTGACTCCGCCGCTTCCACTTTCGATTTACGCATTCCGTTTCTCCTGTGACACATTATTCTCACTAAGATTATACCAACAATCTTAAAAATAGGCTGACACGCCATAAAAAGCAAGAAGGATATTTTTCTTGACTCAATTTAGATGTCGTCTATAATCCAAATAAATTCAACACAGCCTCACTCAATCTGGAGAGCGTCATGGAACGACGTAAATACCTCATCACCGCCGCCACCGGCAAGACCGGTGTGCACACCATCCGATACCTGCTGAGCAAAGGCCGCGCCGTGCGAGCCATGGTGCACAGCGAAGACGAGCGCAGCGAAGCGTTACGGAAAATGGGCGCCGAAATCGTGGTTGGAGACCTGCTGGAACACGACGACGTGCTGCGCGCCGTGGACGGCGTCAACGCGGCCTACCTGTGCTACCCGGTGCGTCCGGGCTTCATCCAGGCGACCGCTTATTTCGCCGACGCCGCCCAACGCGCAGGCCTGGACGTCGTGGTCAGCATGTCGCAGATCTCCGCCCGCGACGATTCCGAAAGCCACGCGGCGCGCGACCACTGGATCGCCGAGCGCGTGCTGGACTGGTCGGGCGTGCCCGCGGTTCACCTGCGCCCCACCCTGTTCTCGGAATGGCTGACCTTCCCGTGGGTGCGCGACCTGCTGGTCGAAGAAGGCAGGATCGCCATGCCGCTGGGCGGCGGCCGTCACGCGCCTGTCGCTGCCGAAGACCAGGCGCGCCTGATCGCGACCATCCTGACCAATCCCGCCGCGCATACCGGCAAAACCTATCCGCTGCATGGCCCCGTTGAATACAGCCAAAAAGAACTGGCGGAAGAACTGAGCCGCATTCTCGACCGCCGCATCGTGTACAGCCCGGGCACCCTCGAAGAATACGAGCGCCACCTGAAGAAATACCACCTGCCCGAATTCCTGATCCAGCACTTCCTGGCGATAGCGGTCGACTACCAGAACGGCATCTTTGCCGGCGTCGACGGCGTCATCGGCGAGATCACCGGCCAGGCGCCACAAACCGTCGAGCAATTCGTCAAAACCAACATCGGAGCCTTCAAACCATGAACACCCCCATCGCCATCCGCGGCATCGTCGGCGCAACGTTGCTGCTGGGCCTTGCGGCCTGCAGCCATCCGGCATCCCAACCCGACTCCCCAGCCAAGGTCGCCTGGTTCACGGCCGCATCCGCGAGCGGGGGCAGCGCCACCTTCACCGGCGTGGTCCATGCGCGTACCGAAAGCAACCTCGGGTTCCGCGTGGCCGGCAAGATAGTCGAACGCCTGGTCGATCCTGGCCAGGCGGTGCGCAAAGGCCAGCCGCTGATGCGCATCGACCCGGTCGACTACGAGCTGGCCGCAGCCGCCGCACACGCCGCCGTCGAAGCCGCGCAAGCGCGCCAGGCGCAAGCCGTCGCCGAGGAAGCCCGCCTGCGCAAGCTGCTGGCCTCCGGCGCCGTCTCGACCCAGGCGTATGAACAGGCCAAGGCCGCCGCCGGCACCGCGATCGCCCAAGCCAACGCCGAAGCCGCCCGCGCCCGCCAGACCGACCACCAGCGCGACTACGCGGTACTGCTGGCCGACATGGACGGCGTGGTCATGGAAGTGCCGGCCGATGTCGGCCAGGTGATAGGCGCCGGCCAGACCGTCGTCAAGCTGGCGCGCGAAGGCGCGCGCGAGGCACTGGTCTACCTGCCGGAAAATGCGCTGCCCCTGGCCAGGCGCCCCGCCTCCGCCGTCCTGTACAGCGAACCGGACCAGTCCTCCCCCGCCACGCTGCGCGAACTGGCTTCGGTGGCCGATCCGCAAACCCGCACCTACCTGGCCCGCTATACGCTGGGCGGCGAAGCCGGCCGCGCGCCGCTGGGCGCCACCGTGACAGTGCAAATGGACGGAGGCGCAACGCCGCAAATCAGCGTGCCGGTCAGCGCCCTGGTGGATCAAGGCAAGGGCACGGGAGTGTGGGTGATCGACAGCAAGAGCTCGACCGTCAGCCTGCGTGCTGTCAAGGTCGCGCGCCTGGGTGAAGAACAGGCGCTGTTGTCGCAAGGCCTGGCGCCGGGCGAACGCGCAGTCGCCTTCGGCGGCCATCTGCTCAAAGCCGGCCAGAAGGTCTCCCCGCTGCCGGCCCAAAGCGGGAGCGGATCATGAGCGGCTTCAATCTCTCCGCCTTTGGCGTCCGCGAACGCGCCATCACCCTGTTCCTGATCATCGCCATCGTGGCGGCCGGCGCTTTCGCCTTCCTGCGCCTGGGCCGCGCGGAAGATCCGACCTACGTGGTGAAGGTGATGACGATCACCGCCGCCTGGCCCGGCGCCACGGCCGAGGAAATGCAGCGCCAGGTGGCCGACCGCCTGGAGAAGCGCCTGCAGGAACTCGATAGCTACGACCGCGTGGAATCCACCTCGCGCCCCGGCATCGTCATCATGAAGCTGTACCTGAAAGACGATACCGAGGCCAAGGCGGTCGAGGACAGCTTCTACCAGGTGCGCAAGAAGCTGGGCGACGAAGCCCTCAACCTGCCGCGCGGCGTCGTCGGCCCCATCGTCAACGATGAATATTCCGACGTGTACTTCGCGCTGTTCTCCCTGACCGGCAAGCAGCTGCCGCACCGCCAGCTGGTGCAGCAGTCGGAAGAAATCCGCCAGCGCCTGCTGCGCGTGCCCGGCGTGCAGAAGGTCAACATCCTGGGCGAGCAGCAGCAAAAAATCTACGTTGAAATCTCGCATCAGCGCCTGGCCACGCTGGGCATCAAGGCGCAGGCAGTCATCGACGCGCTGGGCAAGCAAAACGACGTGGCCTCCGCCGGCTTCGTCGACACCAAAGGCCCGCGCGTCCAGCTGCGCCTGGACGGCGCCATCAACAGCGTCGACGCCATCAGGGACATTCCGATTGCCGCGGGCGAGCGCACGCTGAAGCTGGGCGATATCGCCGACGTCAAGCGCGGCTACGAAGACCCGGCCAGCTTCGTCATCCGCAACCAGGGCGAGGCCTCGCTCGACCTGGCGGTGGTGATGAAGAAGCGCTACAACGGCCTGGAGCTGGGCAAGGCGCTGGTCGCGGAACAGAAGTCCATCGCCGCCTCGCTGCCGACCGGCATCGAGTTCAAGCTGGTGGCGGACCAGTCCCGCGCCATCACCGATGCCATCGACGAATTCATGATCAAGTTCGTGGTCGCGCTGGCGGTGGTGATCGTGGTGAGCCTGGTGACGCTGGGCTTCCGCGTCGGCATCGTGGTGGCCGCCGCCGTGCCGCTGACGTTGGGCGCGGTGTTCGTCATCATGATGATGACCGGCCGCGACTTCGACCGCATCACGCTGGGCGCATTGATCCTCTCGCTGGGCCTGCTGGTGGACGACGCCATCATCGCCATCGAGATGATGGTGGTGAAAATGGAAGAAGGCCTGGACCGCATCGCCGCCGCCACGCACGCCTGGAGCTCGACCGCTGCACCGATGCTGTCCGGCACCCTGTTGACCATCATCGGTTTCCTGCCGGTGGGCTTTGCCCGTTCGACCGCCGGCGAGTATGCGGGCAACATCTTCTGGGTGGTGGCGTTTTCGCTGTTGACCTCGTGGGTGGTCGCCGTGTACTTCATCCCTTACATGGGCGTCAAGCTGTTGCCCGATATTCCAGCCAAGGGCGGTGGCCACGACGCCATCTACAACACCCCGAACTACCAGCGCATGCGCTCCCTGGTGCGCTGGTGCGTGGACCACAAATGGCTGACCGCCGGCGTGACGGCGGCGCTATTCCTGCTGGCGGGCGTGGGCATGGGCGCGGTGCAGAAGCAGTTCTTCCCGGATTCCGAACGTCCGGAACTGACCATCGAAGTCAATCTGCCGCCTGGCAGCGCCTTCGGCGCAACCGATGCGGTCGTGCACGACATCGAAGAGGCATTGAAGAAGGAACCGGAGGTCAAGATCGTGTCGAGCTATGTCGGCCAGGGTACGCCGCGCTTCTTCCTGGGGATCAATCCCGAGCTGCCCAACCCGGCCTACGCACAAATGATCGTGCTGACTGAAAATGCGCATGACCGCAATGCGCTCAAGGTGAAAGTGCAAAAGATGATCGCGGACGGCCGCTTCCCGCAAGCCCGTGTGCGGGCGGCCCAGTTCGTGTTCGGCCCTCCCGTGACCTATCCAGTGCTGTTCCGCGTCGCCGGTCCGGACCTCGGCCAGGTGCGCACCATCGCTGAACAAGTCCGTGCCATCATGGAGAAAAACCCGGACACGCGCGGCGCGCACCTGGACTGGGGCAATCTCACCCCGACCGAGCACCTGGTGCTGGATCAGGAGCGCCTGCGCCAGGTCGGCCTGAATCCGCGCGATGCCGCGACGCAGTTGCAGGCCCTGCTGAACGGCCTTCCTTCGACCCAGATCCGCGAAGGCCTGCGTTCGGTGGAAGTGCTGATCCGCAGCCCGCGCAATGAAGGCAAGGGCTTGAAGGACATCGCCAACCTGACGCTGACCACCGCCGGCGGCGCCGCCATTCCGCTGTCGCAGGTGGCCCGCATCGAAACGCGCATGGAGGACGCCGTCCTGAAGCGCTACAACCGCGAGCCGTTCATCGCGGTCCAGGCCGACGTGCGTGACGGCAGCCAGCCGCCCGACGTCACCAACGCCATCCTGCCGCAGCTGGCCAGCCTGAAAGCGAGCCTGCCGGCCGGCTACCACATCGACACCGGCGGCTCGGTGGAAGAAAGCGCCAAGGCCGATGCCGCGCTGGCCAAGCTGTTCCCGCTGATGATCATCCTGATGCTGCTGGTGATCATGCTGCAGGTGCGCTCCTTCGCCACCATGTGGATGGTGTTCGCCACCGCTCCGCTGGGCCTGGTGGGCGCCGTGCCGACGCTGCTGCTGTTCGACAAACCGTTCGGCTTCAACGCGATTCTCGGCCTGATCGGCCTGGCCGGCATCCTGATGCGCAACACGCTGATCCTGGTCGACCAGATCCAGCACGACATCGCCCACGGCGCCAGCAAGTACGAGGCCGTGGTGGAGTCGACGGTACGCCGTGCGCGTCCCGTGATACTGACCGCGGTGGCGGCCATGCTGGCCTTCATCCCGCTGACCCATTCGAGCTTCTGGGGCCCCCTGGCCTATGTGCTGATCGGCGGCGTCGGCGTCGGCACCGTGCTGACCCTGCTGTTCCTGCCGGCCCTGTATTCGCTGTGGTTCAAAGTCAGCAAACATCAACAAGCGCCTGAGGTGCACACCGAGGTCCTTCACCTCGTTGAAAGGGAAATAGCATGAAAACCGTCCATCCACTGAAAACCGTACCCGTCATCCTGGCCGGCCTGATCCTGTCGGCCTGCTCGCTGGCGCCGGTCTACGAACGCCCCGCGCTACCGGTCGCCGGCAGCTGGCCAACGCCGGCGGATGCCGGCGGCCAGGCGGCCCACGACATTCCCTGGCAGGACTTCTTCCAGGACCCGCAACTCAAGCAGGTGATCGCCATCGCGCTGGACCACAACCGCGACCTGCGCGTGGCGACGCTGAACATCGAACGGGCCCGCGCGCTGTACCAGATCCAGTCGGCCGACCGGCTGCCGGCCGTCAATGCCGGCCTGTCCGGCGCCCGCCAGCGCGTCCCCGACCAGGTGGCGCCCGGCGGCAAGGGTGGCACCGCCAGCGTTTACACGGCCGGCCTGGGCGTGACCGCATTCGAACTGGATCTGTTCGGCAGCGTCCGCAATATGAGCCAGGCGGCGCTGGAGCGCTATGCCGCCACCGAACAGGCCCAGCGCGCTGCACAGATCAGTCTGGTGGCGGAAGTCGCCTCCGTCTACGAGGCGGTGCTGGCCGACGAGCGCTTGCTGGCCCTGAACCGGCAAACGCTGTCCAGCCGCACCGAATCGCACCAGCGCCAGATTCAGTTGCGCGAGCAAGGCGCCAGCTCCGAATACGACCTGCGCCAGTCGGAATCGCTGCTGCAGGCGGCCAGGGTCGCGCTGGCCCAGGCCACGCGGCAGCGGGCACTGGACGAGAACGCGCTGGCGGTGCTGGCCGGCCGCAGCGTGCCGCCGGCGCTGCTGCCGGCCCATGGCGCCAGCTGGGACAGCAACGTCATGGCCGAGCTGCCAGCCGGGCTGCCGTCCGAACTGCTGACGGCGCGCCCCGACATCCGCGGCCAGGAAGCATTGCTGCGCGCATCCAACGCCAACATAGGCGTGGCGCGCGCCGCCTTCTTCCCGCGCATCACGCTGACCGGCGCCTTCGGTTCCTCCAGCAGCGAGCTGTCCGGCCTGTTCGACTCCGGCAGCCGTTCATGGAGCTTCCTGCCGCAGATCACGCTGCCCATCTTCGACGGCGGCCGCAACCGGGCCAGGCTGAACGTGGCCAAGACCGACAAGGACATCGCCATCGCCCAGTATGACAAGACCATCCAGGTCGCCTTCCGCGAAGTGGCGGACGCGCTGGCCGGACGCGCCACCCTGGGCGACGAACTGCGCGCGGTCAAGGCGCAGGAAAATGCCGAGCAAGTCCGCTACGACCTGGCCAGGCTGCGCTACGAAGGCGGGGAAGCCAGTTACCTGGAATACCTGGACGCGCAGCGTTCACTGTTCAGCGCACAGCAACAGACCATCCGTACCAGTTTGGCCGAATTGCAAAACCGGATAGGCCTGTACAAGGCACTGGGAGGCGGCTGGACCAACGGCCCCGCCAAGGGTTGACGATGTGAGCGCGGTACTGGCAGCCAAATGGCCAACGTCATTGATGAAAACGGCACACCATCGCACCGAAACTATTGCTTCGGCACCTAGCCCATATTTCCAAACATAATTCTGAAAGGCTACGCCGATAATCTTCTCCGTTCGCCCACCGCATCTAACCTGGAGAAGCAGCGTGAGTATTTTCAGAACCAAGAATCTCGACGACATGATCGCGGCCAGCCGCAAACCGGGCGGCCTGGCCAAAGTGCTGGGGCCGTTCGACCTGCTGCTGATGGGCATAGGCGCCATTGTCGGCACCGGCATTTTCGTGCTGACCGGCACTGGCGCCGTCACCGCCGGACCGGCGTTGGCGCTGTCGTTCGTGGTGGCCGCCATCGCCTGCTGCTTCGCCGCGCTGTGCTACGCGGAATTCGCCTCCGCCGTGCCGGTCGCGGGCTCGATCTACACCTACACCTACGCCACGCTGGGCGAACTGGCCGCCTGGATGATAGGCTGGGACCTGCTGCTCGAATACGGCCTGGCCACGTCGGCGGTATCGGTTGGCTGGTCCGGCTACTTCCAGTCGCTGATCGCCGGCTTCGGCATCCATCTTCCGCTCGCCCTGACGGCCGCCCCCGGCGCGCTGCCCGGCGTCACCACGTGGATCAACCTGCCGGCGCTGTGCATCATGCTGGTGCTGAGTGCGATGCTGAGCTGGGGCGTGCGCGAGTCGGCCCGCCTGAACAACGTCATGGTGGCGATCAAGGTCGGCGTGGTGCTGCTGTTTATCGCCGTCGGCGCGCGCCACGTGCAGCCGGCCAACTGGCGTCCGTTCATGCCGTTTGGCTACAACGGCATGCTGAGCGCCTCCGCGCTGGTGTTCTTCGCCTTCATCGGCTTCGATGCAGTGACCTCGGCCGCCGAGGAGGTCAAACGCCCCGAGCGCGATCTGCCGATCGGCATCATCGGCTCGCTGGCCGTGTGCACGCTGCTGTATGTCGTGGTGTCGGCCATCATGACCGGCATCGTGCCTTACCAGCGCTTCCTCGGCGTCGACCATCCGGTCTCGCTGGCGCTCAAATACGCGGGCGAAAACTGGGTGGCCGGCTTCGTCGACCTGGGCGCGATCCTGGGCATGACCACCGTGATCCTGGTGATGGCCTACGGCCAGACCCGTGTCATCTTCGCCATGTCGCGCGACGGCCTGCTGCCGAAGCGCCTGTCGAAGGTGCATCCGCGCTTCCACACGCCGTTCTTCGCCACCTGGCTGGTGGGCATCGTGTTCGGCCTGATCGCCGCCGTGGTGCCGCTGCACGTACTGGCCGAGTTGATCAACATCGGCACCCTGGCCGCGTTCTGCCTGGTCTCGGTGGCGGTGGTCATCCTGCGCAAGAAGCGCCCGGACCTGCACCGCGCCTTCCGCTGTCCCGGCGTGCCGGTGATTCCGGCATTGGCCGTGCTGTTTTGCGTGACGCTGATGACGTATCTGAGCGCGCTGGCCTGGATCGCCTTCCTGGTCTGGCTGTCCGCCGGGCTGATGGTCTATTTCGGCTATGCGCGCAGGAATTCGGTGCTGCAGGCCTCCGGCGCGAAGGCCTGGCGCGGCGACGCCGCGGTCACTGGAACGCCGTGAACGCGTCCGCGGCCGGTGCCGCGATCGGGTTCAGGCGGCGTTTGCGCGGCATGGGCAGCGGCTGCCAGCGGGCGGCCGACGTCAGGCCGATCTGGCTGAGCGTGAATTGCCGCAGGTGCGCCAGCAATGCGACGTTGATGTTCAGCGTGGCCTGGCTGATGAACAGGTCGGCCGAACGGCAAAACAGGTCCGTCTCGGCCGTCGCGCGCGGATCCCGCAGCTGGACCAGCGGTCCGGCCAGCGCGATGAATACCGTCTCCAGCGTCACCATCGCGGGATCGCAGCGCAGCGTCCAGCCGCCCCGCTGCCCCGCCGGCATGTGCTGCGCGATCTCGGCCTGGAATTCATTGCCGATCAAGCCGGCGCCGCGCAGCGCCTCGCAGGTCGCGGCGGCCGCGCGCTCGGCCAGCCCGGTATCGCGCACCAGCTGCTCCAGGCTGGCCGGGCGCGGCGCGCGCCGGATCAGGTAGGCCAGCACCCTGGTTGCCGCCTGGACCCGGCGGTGCAGGCGCGCGTCGCCCAGCAGATAGCGGTTCAGCATGGCCGGCCTCCTGCGCCGCCGCGCCGCAGCACCTCGGCCAGGGCGGCGGCCACGTATTCCAGGTTGGCCGGCGTCAGCGCCGCCATGCACAGGCGGCCGCTCCCCACCAGATAGACGCCATGGGCATCGCGCAGCGCCGCCACCTGCGACAGCGACAATCCCGTATAGCCGAACATGCCGCGCTGGCCAAGCAGGTAATCAAAGTCGTGGCCCGGCGCTTGCGCGGCCAGCCGCGTGCACAGGCCGGCGCGCATGGCGGCGATGCGCAGCCGCATGGCTTCCAGTTCGGCCGCCCATTCGGCGCGCAGCGGCGCGCTGCCCAGCACCGCCGCCACCACCGCGGCGCCATGTCCCGGCGGACTGGAATAGCTGCGGCGCACGGCGGCCTTCAACTGGCCCAGCACCGTGTCGGCCTGGCTTGCGTCCGGACAGACCACGCTCAGCGACCCGACCCGTTCCCCATACAGCGAAAAATTCTTCGAGCAGGAGCTGGCGACGAAGAACGTCATCCCTTGCTCGGCGAAATGGCGCAGCGCGTAGCTGTCGTCCTCCAGGCCGGCGCCGAAGCCCTGGTAGGCGATGTCGAAAAAGGGAACCAGCTTGCGCTTGCGCAGCGCGGCCGCCAGCTGCCGCCATTGCTCGTGACTGAGGTCGGCGCCAGTCGGATTGTGGCAGCAGGCGTGCAGCAGCATCACGTCGCCTTCCTGCATCGTTTCGCATGCCGCCAGCATGGCGGCAAAATCGACATCGCGCTGCTCGCGCCGGTAATAGCGATAGCTGCCGATGCCGCAGCCGGCGCCGGCAAAGATGGCGCGGTGGTTGTCCCAGCTCGGGTCGCTGACCCAGACCCTGGCCTGGCCGAAAAACTGCTGCAGGAAATCGGCGCCCAGCCGGAGCGCACCGGAGCCGCCCAATGTCTGCACGGTGGCGATGCGCCCGCCGGTCACCGCCTCATGCCCGGCGCCGAACAGCAATTGCTGGATCAGCCGGCGGTACGCCGGCGCGCCTTCCATCGGCAGGTAGGGTCGCGCCGGGGAGCGTGCCAGCAGCGTTGCCTCGGCCCTGGCGACGGCACTCATCACAGGCAGCACGCCGCTGCCGTCGGTGTAGACGCCGATGCCAAGATTGACCTTGGCGCTGCGCTGATCGCGGTGGAAATCTTCGTTCAGGGTCAGGACCGGATCGCCGGGATAGCCTTCGATATGCTGGAACATCGGATTCTCCTTTGACAGTGTGTGCGGCCCAGTCTATCGCGTGGTTTATGCAATATGTGACGGTTTTGTGTGCAATACTCGTGGCTTCACGCACGTTTTGTGCATAACCATCCCGTGAGGATTTCCATGACCGCCATTTCCGTAGACCGATACGACATCCAGCTGCTGACCGAACTGCAGCGCGATGGCCACGCCACCAACAGCGGCCTGGGTGAAAAAGTGCACCTGTCGGCGTCGCAAATCAGCCGCCGGGTGCAGCGGCTGGAGGAAGCGCGCGTGGTCGACCACTATGCCGCCATCCTCGACCCGGTAGCGGTGGGCCTGGACGTGATGGTGTTCACCCAGGTCACCATGGACCGCCACAACGACGCGGCCATCGCCAAGTTCGAGCGCGAGGTGCGCAAGCTGCCGCAGATACTGGAGTGCTTCTCGCTGACCGGCGAGGCGGACTACCTGCTGCGCATCGTGGCGCCGGACCTGGCCGCGTTTTCCGAGTTTGTGTCCAAGCACCTGCTGCGCCTGCCCGGCATCACCAACGTGCATTCCAACGTCACGCTGGACAAGGTCAAGCAGACCCACGTGCTGCCGCTCGACCATGTGATGCAGCCGGTCGAAAGCAAGAAGCGCATCAAGTTCGCGCCCTGAGCGGCTCCGGACTTTTGTTGAAATCATGCACAAACCGTGCATGAAACACGGTATTTCTCGATAAGAACCGTCACATTGTGCACGGACCGCGCGATAAACTTTTCATCAGCTGGCGAGCCTTGAACGCCATGCGATGCATCAGTAGCGCAGTCCCAACGGTGGTGCGACAGCGCCGCCGCCACAACTATTTCTAATCGAGAGAACCGCACATGAATCGTCGTCCATGTAATCCCCTTTCCTCCGACACCGGCAAACTGCGTCTGGGCCTGATGGCCAGCGCCTTGTTGATGGCGTTACATCCAGTCCAGGCGCAACAGGCAGACACCCCCACCTCGGTGGTGGTGCTGGGCTCACGCTCGGTCGCCAAGACGGCGCTGGATACCGCCTCGCCGGTCGACCTGATCAACATCAAGGACATGCAGAGCGCCGGGCCGCTGGAGCTGGGCAAGCTGCTGCAGACGCTCGATCCGTCGTTCAACTTCTCCTCGACCTTCATCAGCGACGGCACCGACATCATCCGTCCGGCCACCCTGCGCGGCCTGGGCCCCGACCAGCTGCTGGTGCTGGTCAACGGCAAGCGCCGCCACCAGCAGGCGCTGGTCAACGTGCAGCAGACGGTCGGCCGCGGCTCGGCCGGCACCGACATCAACGCCATCCCGCTGTCGGCCATCCACCACATCGAGGTGCTGCGCGACGGCGCCGCCGCCCAGTACGGTTCCGACGCCATCGCCGGCGTGATCAACATCGTGCTCAAGTCGCAGACCAGCGAAACCCAGATCAGCAGCGAAATCGGCACCACCGCCGAACATGACGGCAACCTGGTGTCGGGCAGCGTCAATCGCGGCTTCACGCTGGGCGAGGATGGCGGCTTCCTCAACCTGTCGCTGGAGGCGCGCCGCCGCGGCGAAACCAACCGCGCCGGCGTCGACTCGCTGCGGGTCGACCCGCCCCGCGTCACCCAGCGCATCGGCGACAGCCTGGCCAAGGACAGCTACCTGTGGTGGAACGCGGCGCTGCCGGTGGACAAGGACGGCGAGTTGTACGCCTTCGGCGGCGTGTCCAGGCGCACCGGCGATTCGGCCGGCTTCTTCCGCCCCGGCGGCGACGGCCGCAACGTGCCGGCGGTCTATCCGAACGGCTTCCTGCCGAACATCATGACCACCGTGAAGGACGCCTCCTTCGCCTTCGGCTACCGCCGCGACCTGCCCGGCGAGTGGAAGTTCGACCTCAGCGTGAACCACGGCCGCAGCGAACTCGATTTCCATGAACGCAATACACTCAACGTCAGCTACTGGTATGAGCCCAAGGCCGATGGCGGCATCTACGCCGAATCGCCGCTGGAAGCCGATACCGGACGCCTGAAGTTCCGCCAGACCACCTTCAACGCCGACCTGAAAGGGCCACTGGTGCTGGGCGGCCAGAAGATCTTCCTGGCCACCGGTTTCGAATACCGCAAGGACGGCTACGCGATCGAGGCCGGCGACCCGGTGTCCTACCAGTACGGCCGCAGCAACAACCCCGCCATCAAGATCGTCGACCAGGCCGGCGGCATCGCGGCCTCGGGCACCCAGGGCTTCCCCGGCTATACGCCATCCACCGCGGTGGACGACAGCCGCCATAACATCGCGCTGTATCTGGATGGCGAGAGCCAGTTGACCGGGCAGCTGCTGGCCGCCGCCGCCGTGCGCCACGAGAAGTACTCGGACTTCGGCAACACCACCACCGGGAAACTGAGCCTGCGCTACGACCCGTCGCGCGTGCTCGGCCTGCGCGGCAGCGTATCGACCGGCTTCCGCGCGCCGAGCGTGCAGCAGAAGTTCTACAGTTCGGTGTCGACCAACCTGAACGCGGCCGGCGTGCTGACCGAGACCCTGACGGCGCGTGAAGGCAGCGCCGTCACCACCGCGCTCGGCATCCCGCCGCTGAAGCAGGAGACCTCGCGCAGCGGCAG
Organism: Duganella hordei; assembly: GCF_040369125.1. Classification (NCBI taxonomy): domain Bacteria; kingdom Pseudomonadati; phylum Pseudomonadota; class Betaproteobacteria; order Burkholderiales; family Oxalobacteraceae; genus Duganella; species Duganella hordei. Next base: position 290,585 of record NZ_BPWI01000007.1, on the reverse strand, counting down.
CATCGGCCTGGTGCTGCGCCCGGCCGCCAACATGTCGGTGACGGCCGATCTGTATCGCACCGATATCAAGGACCGCATCGTCTTCTCCAGCAATATCGCGCCGGAGTCCGGCCCTTGCGCCACCGCCGCCGACTGCCCGGTCAAGGCCATCCTCGATCCGCTCAAGGTCGGCCAGGCCCAGTTCTTCACCAACGCCATCGATACCCGCACCACCGGCCTCGATGTGGTGGCCGAGCACACCAGCAGCGTCGCCGGCGGCAAGCTGGTGCTGTCCGGCCAGCTTGGCTTCAACAAGACCGAAGTCACCAAGCGCCATTCGCAATCGAGCCTGCTGAGCGGAACCCAGCTGTTCGACGACGCGCAGGTCACCCTGATCGAGCATGGCCAGCCACGCGTGCACCACGCGGTGGCGGCCGACTACAGCACCGGCCCGTGGAACCTGAACACCCGCGCCAGCTATTACGGTTCGGTGCAGGGCCAGGGTTTTACCGCGCCCTACATCCAGACCTGGGATGCCAAGTGGCTGGTGGACGCGTCGGCGCGCTACAACTTCACCAAGCGTATCAGCCTGACGGCCGGCGCCACCAATCTGTTCAACACCTATCCGACCGCATGGGACAAGACCAAGGCCTTCCCGTTCCCGCAGCTGGGCTTCACCTACTGCTGGGAGACCTGCCCGATCGGTATCAACGGTCGTCAAATGTATGCGCGCGTCGACGTGGCATTCTGATTAGCGCAACAAAGGAAGCAAAAGGAGCTTAGATGGGATCGAGAGAACAACTGCCGCCGCCTGGAGACGAAGTGCTGGCCGATGCGGACTACCGCCTGGAAGACAAGCTGCGACGCCAGAGCGGCCGCATTTTCATCACCGGCACGCAAGCACTGGTGCGCTTGATGATCAGCCAGCGGCAGGCCGACGCCGCCCGCGGCCTGCGCAGCGCGGGCTTCGTCAGCGGCTACCGCGGCTCGCCGCTGGGCGCGGTCGACCAGGAAATGTGGCGCGCCAGGCGGCAGCTGCAGGAACACCAGATCGAGTTCCTGCCCGCCATCAATGAAGACCTGGCGGCCAGCGCGGTCCTCGGCACGCAGCAGGTGGAGAACGATCCCGCACGCACGGTCGACGGCGTGTTTGCCATGTGGTACGGCAAGGGTCCCGGCGTCGACCGCTCCGGCGACGCGCTCAAGCACGGCAACGCCTACGGCAGCTCGCCGCATGGCGGCGTGCTGGTGGTGCTGGGCGACGACCACGGTTGCGTGTCGTCGTCCATGCCGCACCAGAGCGAGCAGGCGATGATGGCCTGGGGTATGCCGGTGCTCAATCCGGCCAATATCGAGGAGTACCTGGAATTCGGTCCCTACGGCTGGGCGCTGTCGCGCTTCAGCGGCGCCTGGGTCGGGTTCAAGGCGATCTCCGAGACAGTCGAAGGCGGCGCCGTGGTGCAGATTCCGGCGCCGCGCAGCTATGCCGATCCGCTGGACTATGCTCCGCCGCCAGGCGGCCTGCATGTGCGCTGGCCGGACCTGCCGGGCCTGGGCATCGAACAGCGCATGGCCGACAAGCTGGAAGCGGTGCAAGCCTTTGCCCGCACCCATGCGATCGACCGGATGGTGGTGGCCGCGCCCGGCGCCACGCTGGGCATCATCAGCGCCGGCAAGGCCTACCTGGATCTGCTGGAGGCGCTGCGGCGCATGGACCTGGGGCCGGAGCGGCTGGCACAGCTGGGCATACGGCTGTACAAGCCGGGCCTGACCTACCCGCTGGAACGGAGCCGGCTCGCCGCGTTCGCCGACGGCCTGCGGCAGTTGCTGGTGGTCGAGGAAAAAGGCGCGGTGATCGAGGATCAGCTCAAGACCCTGCTGTACAACCAGCCGCCGGCCAGCCGTCCGCAGGTGCTGGGCAAGACCGACCTGCAAGGGCAGCCGCTGCTGTCCGCGCTGGGCGAGCTGCGCCCTTCGCGCATCGCGCCGGCGCTGATCCGCTGGCTGGCGCCGCAGCTGCCGGCGCTGGGGCTGGAACAGCACCTGCCGCGCTTCTGCGCCGCCGACCTGCTGTCCAACGCCGGCGACGCGGTCAAGCGCACACCCTACTTCTGCTCCGGCTGTCCGCACAACACCTCCACCAGGGTGCCGGAAGGCAGCCGCGCGCTGGCGGGCATCGGCTGCCACTTCATGGCCACCTGGATGGACCGCGACACCGTCAACCTGACCCAGATGGGCGGCGAAGGGGCGCCGTGGGTAGGGGCCTCGCGCTTCACCAGGGAGCCGCACGTGTTCCAGAATCTGGGCGACGGCACTTATTACCACTCCGGCTACCTGGCGATCCGCCAGGCCATCGCGGCGCGCACCAACATCACCTACAAGATCCTGTACAACGATGCGGTGGCCATGACCGGCGGCCAGCCGGTGGACGGAAAATTGACCGTGCCGCAGATCGTCCAGCAGGTCAGCAGCGAGGGCGCGGCCAAGGTGGTGGTGGTGACCGACGAGCCGGAACGCTATGCCGGCGTTGATCTGGCGGCCGGCGTCACCGTGCATCACCGCCGCGAACTCGATGCCATGCAACGCCTGCTGCGCGAGATCGCCGGCGTCACCGTGCTGGTGTACGACCAGACCTGCGCCGCCGAGAAACGCCGCCGCCGCAAGAAGAACCGCCCGGACCTGACGGTGTTCCCCGATCCGCCGCGCCGCATGGTCATCAACCCGGCCGTGTGCGAAGGCTGCGGCGACTGCGGCGTGCAGTCGAACTGCCTGTCGATCCTGCCGCTGGAGACGCCGCTGGGCCGCAAGCGCCAGATCGAGCAATCGTCCTGCAACAAGGACTATTCCTGCGTCGAAGGCTTCTGCCCCAGTTTCGTGTCGGTGGTGGGCGGCAGTCTGAAAAAGCCGGCCGCCACCACCAGCCTGGAACAGTTGGAACGCCTGCTGGCGGCCACGCCGCTGCCCGCGCCGTGCGCGCTGGAGCGGCCGTTCGAAATGCTGGTGGCCGGCGTCGGCGGCACCGGCGTGGTCACCATCGGCGCGCTGATCGCCATGGCGGCCCACCTGGAAGGCAAAGGCGCGTCCACGCTGGACTTCATGGGGTTCGCCCAGAAAGGCGGCGCGGTGATGTCGCATCTGCGGGTGGCGCGCTCGACGTCCGAGCTGCACCAGGTGCGCATCGACCTGCAGCAGGCCGACGCCGTGCTGGCCTGCGACCTGGTGGTGGCGGCGATGCCGGACGCCCTGTCCGTCATGCGTCACGGCCATACCCGGGTGGTCGGCAACGAGCAGGAGATCCCGACCGCCGAATTCACCCGCAATCCCGACGCCAGCGTGCAGCTGCCGGCGCTGCTGGAAAAGATCGCCCACGCGGCCGGCGCCGAACGCGTCGACACGCTCAACACCCACCGGCTGGCGGCTCGCCTGCTGGGCGATCCGATCGCCGCCAACATCCTGATGCTGGGCTATGCGTGGCAACGGGGCCTGGTGCCGGTCGGCCTGGCGGCGCTGATGCGCGCGATCGAACTCAATAACGTCGCGGTGGACATGAACAAGCGCGCGTTCGCGGTGGGCCGGCTGGCCGCCACCGACCGCGCGGGACTGGCCGCGCTGGGCGGCGCCGGGTCCAGGGTGATCCAGTTCGCGCCGCCGGCGTCGCTGGACGAGACCATCGCGCTGTGCTCCGGTTTGCTGGAAAAGTACCAGGACGCCCGCTATGCCCACCGCTACGTGGAGGCGGTCGGCAGGGTGCGGTTGCGCGAGCAGTCGCTCAACCGCAACACGCCGCTGGCAAAGGCGGTGGCCCGCAATCTGTACAAGGTCATGGCCTACAAGGACGAGTACGAGGTCGCGCGGCTACATGCCGACCCGGCGTTCCGGGAACAGATCGCAGCGCAGTTCGAAGGTGAGTACAAGCTCGAATTCCATCTGGCGCCGCCGCTGCTGGCCCGCAAGCGCGCGGGCTCCACGGTGCCGGCCAAGATGCGTTTCGGCAGCTGGATGTTGACGGTGTTTCAGCTACTGGCGCCGCTCAAGGTCTTGCGCGGCACGCCGTTCGATCTCTTCGGCTACACCGGGGAGCGGCGGCGCGAGCGCGCGCTGCGCGAGGACTACTTCCAGCTGACGGCGCGCATCGCGGGAGAACTGAGCGCGGACAACCACGCCGAGCTGCTACGTCTGGCCCGTGTACCGGAACGGATACGCGGCTTCGGCCACGTCAAGCTGGCCAGCATGGCGCAGGCCCGTTAGCGGTCAGTCAACCCGGGGGGCGCTTGCGTCTCCCGGCTGCCCTGACGGCGCGGCGCCTTGCGAGATCGATCAGTGCAGCCCCGCGCACGTTACAACAGCTTACAGCTTTCTCTACAGATGATTGTTAATCTTGTTTCATATTTTCTTGAGGAAGGATTGTCAATCATGGGCGTTCAAGCGAAAAATTTTAAAACCGCAGTGTCCTCGACACTGATTCTGAGCCTGCTTACTCTTGCCGGATGCAACAAGCCCGCCGACGCGCCACAGCAAAACAGCGCGCCTGCATCGACTACTGCTCAAGCTGCGCCGTACACGCCCCCGACTGCGGAGCAGCTGTCGCAGATGGTCGCGCCGATCGCCCTGTTTCCGGACAAGCTGGTCGGCCAGGTGCTGGCGGGAGCCACTTATCCGGAGCAAATTGTTGCGGCCAACCAATGGCTGGCACAGAATCCCTCCTTGAAGGGCGATGCGCTGCAAGCCGCGGAAGCCAGTCAGCCGTGGGACGTCAGTGTCAAATCGCTGACCACCTTCCCCAGCGTTCTGAACCAGATGGCGGGCAACGTCCAGTGGACCAAGGAGCTGGGCGAAGCCTATGTGAACGACCCGAGCGACGTGATGAACGCCATCCAGGCCTTGCGTTTGCGCGCCCAGCAGGCGGGCAACCTGAAAACCTCGCAGCACCTGCGGGTATCGGCGACCGCCCGCGCATCGGCGCCGCCGGCTCAGATCACGCAATCCCCTTCGGAACCGATGGTCTATTCAGGGCCGGCGGTGATACCGCCGCCGCCGCAAACCATCGTCATCGAGCCGGCTGAGCGGGACGTCGTCTATGTTCCTCACTACAACCCTGCGGTCGTGTATGGCGAGCCGGTGCGGGTGTACCCGGGCTGGGTTTCCCAGCAGCCGGCCTATACCAGCGAGAACGTGGTCACCACCGGCGTGATCTCGTTCGGCGTGGGCGTGTTGGTGGGCGCGGCCATCAGCCACCACGACTGGGGCTGGAATTCGTGGGGCGTCAACTGGGGCGCACCCAGCCCCAGCTATGACGGTGGCTGGCACCGTCCAGCAGTGGTGTACAACAACTCGACGTATGTATCGAAATCAGTGACCGTCGTGAACCATGTCAACAATATCAATAATATCAACGTCACCAATAATAACTACCGAACGACCAACAATGTAGTCAACCGTACTCAGAACGTCGCCATCAACAGCGCTTCGCAGCAGCCGAGTGGGGTGATGAGTATGCCGCACTTCACGTCCCACGATGCCGTGCCCGGCCCGCATCCGTCTCCGGCGGCACCGGCAATGCACGCCGCGGTTGCTCCCCACAGCGCGCCCACTCCGCCGATGGTTCAGCATGATCTGCACCAGCAGCCGCACGTGGCGCAGGAAATACCGGCCGCGAAAATGGCTCCACCTGCCGCGAAAGAGCCCGCGCATGAGGAAAGCAGGATCGACCGGGTGCCCGCCCAGGCGATGGCGGATCGCGCGCATCCGGATGCCACGCGTATGCCGCCGGTCCAGCATGCCGACGCGGGCATGCCGCACCACGCCCCACCGCCGCCCCGGGAAATCAACAGTCCCGATCGGCCGCAGGCTCATGTCGCGCATCAGGATATGCTGGCCATGCACAACGAGCATCCCCATGTCGCCACGCAGCCGGCGGCAGCCAAACATCCTGCGGAGAAGCACGACGAAAAAAATCACCACGACAAGCACGACGTTCAGGAGCACCACAGCTAGCGCCCTCTTCCATCGCACTTTATTTTTTCATTCCAGTAATCCTGTTGCGCTGGTCAACGAAAACGACTTTGGGGAGGTAGCTGCCGATCTGGTCTTCCGTCATCGGTGCGTAGGTACAAATAATCAGCAAGTCGCCCAAATGGGCACGGCGGGCGGCGGCGCCATTCAGGGAAATTTCCCCGCTGCCTCGCATCCCGGGAATCGCGTACGTCGAGAAACGTTCGCCGTTGTTCACGTTGTAGAGCTCGATTTTCTCGTTGACCCGGATATCGGCCGCTTCCAGCAAATCGACATCGATCCCGCAGGAGCCTTCGTAGTGCAGGTCGGCCTGGGTGACCGTGACGCGATGAAGCTTCGAGCGCAGCATAATGCGTTGCATGGACATCATGATTTTCCCAAAGTGGCCAGTTCGGCAGCGTCCGCGCGGACGCTGTCATTTCCCTCGACCGGCAGCATCTCGCGCGGCAGCAGGCTGGCGGCGCGCCAGAACAAGCCGGCCGCCACCAGCGAAAACAGCACGGCGATACTGAGCGCGTAGCGCAAGGAGTCGCTCGCCATGCCGAAATGCGCCACGAAAAAGTCGCTGACCATGCCGGTCGCCAAAGGACCGAGGCCCAGGCCGAACAGATTGAGCACCAGCATCAGCACGGCCGAGGTGAAGGCGCGCATGCTGGCCGGCACCAGCATCTGCGCCACCGCGATGACCGGCCCGTAATACACCAGCATCATCGTCAGCGAGATGGCGGCCATCGTCAGCGACAGCGTGAGCGACTCCACCAGGTATTGGGCCAGCGCCGCCGGCACCATGATCAGCAGCGCCACCGCCACCACGCGCAGGCGGCCGCGCGGGTCGCGCTGGCCGAAATAGTCGGACAGGCGGCCGCCCAGATACATGCCGACCGCGCTGCCGACGCCATTGAGCACGGCCAGGTAAAACGATACCTGCGACAGCGTCAGGCCATGCACGCGGACGTAGAACGGCGCGCTCCAGGCATTGACCGAGTACCAGGCGAAGGCATGAAAGGCGCCGGCAGCCGTGAGATAACGGAACGCGCGCAGCTGCCACAGGTGGCGCAAGGCTTGCGCCACCGTCGGCGCCACCGCGTCCGCCAGCTTGGGCGGATCGTAACGGCCGCGCTGCGGCTCGCGCATGGTCAACAGTACCAGCGGCGCCAGCAGCAGCCCCGCCCCGCCGATGATGGCGAAGGCGGCCCGCCAGCCGACCGCCTGCTCAAGCGCCCCGGCGCAGGAAAATCCCAGCATCAGGCCGGCCGGCAGCGACAGCCCCCAGAACGCCAGCGCCGTGGCGCGCGTCTTGGGCGGATAGATGTCGGCGATGATCGAATGGGTGGCGGGAATACTGCCTGCCTCGCCGACCGCCACGCCGATGCGGAACAGCACCAGCCCGGCGAAGCTGCTGGCCAGGCCGGTGAGCGCCGTCATGCCGCTCCAGATGGCCAGCGAACCGGCCACCAGCCGCGAGCGGTTGGCGCGGTCGGCCAGGCGGGCGATCGGCAGGGCCAGCGTGGCATAGAACAGCGCGAAGGACAGGCCGGTCAGCGCGCCGAGCTGGGCGTCGGACAGGCCAAGGTCGCTCTTGATCGGCACCTGCAGGATAGACAGGATGGTGCGATCGATATAACTCAATACCGACACCAGGAACAGCAGGAACAGCACATAGCGGCGCTCCCGGATTTGTTGGCGTGTGTGCGTGACGAGCATGATGACCCTTGTGGCAGTAATGGACGGCGCCCTGACGCCGCGCCCCGTCCGGGGGCGCGGGTCCGGCGATAAAAACAAGCATATCGACCGACTAGTCGGGTGTCAATCTTTTCCTTACAACACTTCGAACAGGCCCGCAGCCCCCATGCCCGCCCCGATGCACATGGTGACGACGACATATTTGACGCCGCGGCGCTTGCCTTCGATGAGCGCATGGCCAACGAGGCGGCTGCCGGACATGCCGTACGGATGGCCCATGGCGATCGCCCCCCCGTTGACATTGAAAATGTCGTTCGATATGCCGAGCTGGTCGCGGCAGTAAATCGCCTGCACGGCAAAGGCTTCGTTGAGTTCCCACAGCCCGATATCGTCCACCGTCAGCCCCGCCCTTTTCAACAGCTTGGGCACCGCGAACAAGGGACCAAGCCCCATTTCCGCAGGCTCGCAACCGGCGACGGCAAAGCCCCGGAATACGCCCATCGGCTGCAGTCCCTTGCTGGCCGCCGCGCGATCGCTCATCACCACGCAAGCCGACGCGCCGTCCGACAACTGGCTGGCGTTGCCGGCGGTGACGACCCCGCCCTCGATCACCGGCTTGAGCTGCGCCACCGCCTCGTAGGTGGTGCCGGCGCGTATGCCCTCGTCTTCGCCGGCGACGACCTCCGTGATCGTCTCGACCTTGGTGTTCTTGTCGACCAGCCTGGTCTTGACCGCGATGGCTTCGATCTCCTGCGCGAACCTGCCGTCCAGCTTGGCCTGGGACGCGCGCTGCTGGCTTTGCGCGCCATAGTGATCCTGGGCTTCGCGCGAAATCCCGTACTTCTTCGCCACGAACTCCGCCGTCTGCAACATCGGCCAATACACGTCCGGCTGGTGGCGCAGCAGCCATTCGTTTTCGAGGTTCAGCTTGTTAAAGTCATTCGCCACCATCGAAATCGACTCGACCCCGCCGGCGACGAACACCTCGCCCTCGCCGGCGCGCACGCGGTAGGCGGCGTCGGCGATCGCCTGCAGTCCGGACGAGCAGAAACGGTTGACCGTCACCCCCGGCACGCTGACGGGAAAACCGGCGCGCAGCGCGATTTGCCGCGCGATATCGTAGCCCGTGGCGCCTTCCGGCGTGGCGCAGCCCATGATGACGTCCTCCACTTCGCCCGGGTCGATGCCGGCGCGCGCCAGCGCGGCCCGCACCACATGTCCACCCAGATCCGCGCCATGGGTCATATTCAGCGCACCGCGCCAGCTCTTGCAAATCGGGGTGCGCGCGGTCGATACTATCACTGCTTGGGTCATGATATTCCTTTAGATAAAACGGTTGAATGGGGAATGCAAGACACGGTCGCGTCTACTGCGCCGTGAACCCGCCGTCGACGATCAAGTCCGTACCGGTCACATAGCTGGACTCGGCCGAAGCGAGGTAATAAATTGCGTCAGCGATTTCGGCGGGCGTGGCGAAGCGCGCCATCGGGGTCGCATCGATCAGGGCCCGGCGTTTTTCCCCGCTCATTTTCTTGGCGCCTTTGCGCTGCATTTCCACGTAGCCGGGCAAGACGCTGTTGACCCGTATGCCATTGCCCGCCGCCGCGCATTCGAGCGCGGCCACCTTGCTGAGCTGGCGCACACCGCCTTTGGATGCGGCGTAGGCGGCATTGTTGACCGTGCCCACCGTGCCGATGATGGAGGAAACATTCACGATCGCGCCGCCGCCATGGCGTGCCAGCGCTTCGATGCCGTGCTTCACCCCCAGGAACACGCCGTCCAGATTGACCGACGTGACAAAGCGCCAATCGGCCAGGCTGGTATCGACGATCGCCCCGGGCCGGCCGACACCGGCGTTATTGACGACCACGCCAAGGCGCGAAAAGCGCCGCTCGATCTGGCGCATGATCCGTGCCCAGTGCGCCTCGCGCGTCACGTCCAGCACCATGCCGTGCACATCGAGCTTCTCCCGCGCCAGTTCGCCGGCGGCCCCGGTCACGGTGGCTTTGTCCAGATCGGCGATGATGACCGTCGCTTGCGCCTCGGCGAAGCGTCGCGCCGTCGCAAAGCCGATCCCCGACGCACCGCCGGTGACCAGCACCACCCTGCCCTTCATTGCGCTCATTGCCAGCTCCTTGTTGAATCAATATCGACCGACCGGACGGTCGCACTCATGGAGTGTATCGTCGGCGGCGCAAAATTGTCAAGCCCGCATGTCGCAACACAGTCGCCGCTTGACAACCGACCGGACGGTCGATTATTCTGAATGCATCCACATCTCTTGAGAAAGCCTTCCCCATGGATTTCGAACAGTCAAAAAAATCAGTCGAATGGATGGAAAAGGTTCGCGCCTTCATGGACGAACATATCTATCCGGCCATCCCGATCTACGAGGAGCAAAAGAAGACCATCGACCGGTGGAAGGAAACGACGCCGATTTTTGAGGAGCTCAAGGCCAAGGCGCGCGCCGCCGGGCTGTGGAACCTGTTCATGCCGCCGTCGGAGCACGACGACGAATTTTTCACCAGCGTCGGCCTGAGCAATCTGGAGTACGCCCCGATCGCCGAACTGATGGGGCGCGTGTACTTCGCGTCCGAAGTGTTCAACTGCATGGCGCCGGACACGGGCAATTTCGAAGTCCTGCACCGCTACGGCACGCCGGACCAGAAGCGCCGCTTCATGCTGCCCCTGGCCAACGGCGACACCCGTTCCGCCTTCCTCATGACGGAACCGGCCGTGGCCTCGTCGGATGCCAGGAATATCCGCACCGAGATCCGCCGCGACGGCGACGAATACGTCATCAACGGCCACAAATGGTGGTCGTCCGGCGCCGGCCATCCGCACTGCGCGTTCTTCATCGTCATGGGCAAGACCGATCCGGATGCCGAAACCTACCGCCAGCAATCGATGATACTGGTGCCGGCCGACACGCCCGGCATCAAGATCGTCCGCCACCTGGAGGTGTTCGGTTTCGACCACGCGCCGCACGGCCACTTCGAGATCATCCTGGAGAACGTCCGCGTGCCGGCCGAGAACATCATCTACGGCGAGGGCCGCGGTTTCGAGATCGCCCAGGGCCGCCTCGGGCCGGGCCGCATCCACCACTGCATGCGCAATATCGCCACGGCCGAGGTGGCGCTCGAGAAGATGTGCGTCCGCCTGATGTCGCGCGAGGCCTTCGGCAAGCGCATCCATGAGCATTCGCTGTGGGAGGAACGCATCGCCCACGCACGCATCGACATCGAGATGGTCCGCCTGCTATGCCTGAAAGCGGCCCATATGATGGATACCGTGGGCAACAAAGTCGCGCGCAATGAAATCGCCATGATCAAGGTCATCGCGCCGCGCGTGACTCAGAAGATCGTCGACATGGCGATCCAGGCGCACGGCGGCGGCGGCGTGGCCCAGGACTTCGGCCTGGCCGAGATGTACGCCAACACGCGCATCGTCCGCCTCACCGACGGGCCGGACGAAGTCCACTGCCGCACGGTCGCCCAGCTGGAGTGCAAGAAATACGAGGGCCGCGACTACGCCAGCATCAAGGCGTATATGAAGTCCTAGGACGCTCGTACAATGCATCCAACGTTGATCACATAAAGGACAGCCCGTGAACCCGAATAGCCCACTGCTCGATTCCAATCTATTGCGCCGCATCGCCCCTCTGACACTGGGCGGCTACGGGCGTTTCCGCCACATCGTCAACGAGGACGGCGCGCTGCCGGCGAAGGTCAAGGCCCTGTGCGTCGCCGCCGCCGCGACCAGCAAAGGCTACCACGACATGGCCAGCCGCGAACTGCGGCGCGCGCGCGACCTGGGGCTGCGCTTCGACGAAGCCGCCTCCGCGGCCATCGTGCTCAGCAGCGTGCGCGGCGAGGCCGCTGCGCTGAAATTCCTCGAGCAGCTCGAGGCCGCCTATCCGGGCCAGCAGCAGGACGCGGCGGCACTCCAGGAAATCGAGGTCGCTCCCGGCGAGGCCGAAAAAAACTTCCTCGCCTACTTCGGCTCCATGCCCCCTTCGCTGGGAAAATTCTTCGACGTGCTGCCGCTTGGCGCCGACGCCTACTACCTGATGCGCGAAGGAACCATCAACGGCACGCCGCTCGGCAAGAAATTTTCGGAGCTGCTGCTGGTGACGGTTCTGGCGGCCGACTACAGCCCCCTGGTGTCGGTGCATATCAAAGGGGCCCGCACGGCGGGCGCCAGCGAAGCCGAGATCGCCGAGGCGATCGTGTGCGCCGTGATCACCAGCGGCCTGTCGGCCTGGGTCAACGGCGCCAACGCCATGGACGCGTGAAGCGGCCGCTCAACCAATTACCCGCTTATTCAGGAAACACTTTATGGACTTTTCGCTTTCCCCGCAACTCGCCGAACTGCAGGAGCGCGTGCGCGTCTTCATTCGCGAGAAAATCATCCCGTTCGAGCGCGACGAGCGCCTGACCGCGCACGGCCCCACCGAGGAGCTGCGGCACGAACTGGTCGCGCTCGGCCGCGCGGCGGGACTGCTCTCGTCCCATGTGTCGGCCGCGTTTGGCGGTCTCGGCCTGGATCACCGCAGCAAGACTATCGTCTTCGAGGAGGCCGGCTACTCCCTGCTCGGCCCGATCGCGCTGAATATCGCCGCGCCCGACGAAGGCAATATGCACTTGCTCGAAGCGGTCGCCGGCGAGGAGCACAAGCAGCGCTGGCTCAAGCCGCTCGCCGCCGGCCAGATCCGTTCCTGCTTTTGCATGACGGAACCGCCGCCGGGGGCCGGCTCGGATCCGTCGATGCTGCTCACGACGGCGGTGCGCGACGGCGACGATTTCGTCCTCAACGGCAGCAAATGGTTCACCACCGGCGCGCACGGCGCGTCGATGGCGATCATCATGGCCAAGCTCGAGGACGGCCGCGCCACCATGTTCCTGAGCGACACCGACCGCCCCGGCTTCATCGTCGAACGCCTGATGAACTCCATGGACCGCTGCTTCCCCGGCGGCCACGCCGTGGTGCGGCTGGAGAACTTGCGCATCCCGGCGCGCGACATCCTCGGCGAGCCGGGCGAAGGCTTCAAGTACGCGCAAGTGCGGCTCTCGCCGGCGCGGCTGACGCATTGCATGCGCTGGCTCGGCGCGGCGCGGCGCGCGCACGACATCGCCACCGACTACGCACGCCGGCGCAGCGCCTTCGGCAAGCCCCTGGGCAGCCACGAAGGCGTCAGCTTCATGCTCGCGGATAACGAAATCGATCTGCACGCGGCGCGCCTGTCGATCTGGCATACCGCCTGGGTGCTCGACCAGGGCCGCCTCGGCATCCACGAATCGAGCGTCACGAAAGTGCTGGCGTCGGAAGCGCAGTGGCGCGTCGCCGACCGCTGCGTGCAGATACTGGGTGGACAAGGCGTGACCGACGAGTCCGAGGTCGCGCGCATCTTTTCGGACATGCGCGCCTTCCGCATCTACGACGGCCCGTCGGAAGTGCACCGCTGGAGCATCGGCAAGCGGGTGGTCAACGGCATCGATCGAAACCGATGAGTACAGCCATGAACGACACCTCACGCGCCGCGCTGGCCGCTTTCATCGCCAGGCACGGCGGCGCCAGCCAGGCCGACATCGTACAAATGTCGCAGCTGTCGGGCGGCGCCATCCAGGAGAACTGGCTGGTCCGGTCGGAACTGCCCGACGGCCCGATGGCCGGCACGCTGGACCTGGTCGTGCGCACCGATTCGCCATCCGGCGTGACGCAAAGCCATAGCCGGGTCGAGGAATTTGCCTTGCTGCAGGCGGCATACCGGGCCGGCGTGACCGTGCCCGAGCCGCTGTGGCTGTGCCAGGACCCGGAACTGATCGGGCGCCCGTTTTTCGTCATGCGGCGCGTGGCCGGGACGGCAGCCGGCAGGGTGCTGGTCAAGGACCTCGGCTACGGCGGCGACCGCGGCGCGCTGGCCGAGCGCCTCGGCGAGGAACTGGCGCTCATCCATGCCATCAGGCCGCCCCACGAATCGTTGGCCTTTCTGCCCGTCCCGACGGCGGCGCCATCGGCGCTGCTGATCGCGCGCGTGCGCCAGTTCCTCGACGAGACGCAGCTGGCGCGGCCCGCGCTGGAATGGGGCTTGCGGTGGCTGGAGCTCCATGCCCCGGCCGCCGAAGATGTCGTGCTTTGTCATCGCGACTACCGGACCGGCAACTACATGGTCGACGAGCACGGCCTGACCGGCATCCTCGATTGGGAGTTCGCAGGCTGGGGCAATCCGCTCGAGGACATCGGCTGGTTCTGCGCCAAATGCTGGCGCTTCGGCGCCGCCGACAAGGAGGCCGGCGGCATCGGCCAGCGCGAGGACTTCTATCGCGGCTACGAAAGGGTGGCCGGCGCGCCGCTGGCACGCGACGCCGTTCCTTACTGGGAAGTGATGGCGCACATGAACTGGGCGCTGATCGCCCTGCAGCAGGCGCAACGCCATATGTCCGGCAACGAGCGGTCCTTGTTCCTCGCGCTGACCGGCCACATCGTGCCGGAACTCGAATACGAAATCCTGACCATGACCAAGGAGATGCAATGAGGGAAGAACCGCTAGGCGACGCATTGCTGGAAGCCGCCCATCAAGTACTCAAGGACGAGCTGATCCCCGCCCTGCCCGCCGACCGGCGCCACGCGGCCCTGATGGTGGCCAGCGCCATGGCCATCGCCATGCGCCAGGCGCGCGGCGGCCAGGGGCGCGAACGCCAGGAGCTGGCCGCGCTGGCCAGCCTGCTGGCCGGGGCTCCGTCCACCGTGGCCGCCGCGAGCGACGACGTGCGCGCGCGCCTGCAGGCGCTCAATCGCGCTTTGGGCCAACAAATCCGCCATGCCCCCCCGGGCACGCCGCCGCTGGCGCCGGGCGTGCACGCCCACCTCCTGCACTGCGCCCGGCTCACGCTGCTCGAGAGCAGCCCCAAGTACCTGAAATAGCGGCGGCGAGCACGCCTGTCGTCCGCCGCCCCGTACCCCCTTCCCTGAGAGGACCATTCCATGTCTACCCCGCCCCTGCTCGTCTCCGACGCGCTGATCGGCTTTCAAGACGGCCAGCCGCATCTGCTGGGCAGCCAATGCGCCGATTGCGGCGAAACCTATTTCCCCGCCGCGGACAGCTGCACCCGCTGCCGGTGCGCGCGCATGCAAGCCTGCGATCTCGGCCGCACCGGGGTGCTCTGGTCCTGGACCGTCCAGGACTTTCTGCCCAAGGCGCCCTACAACAGCGGCGAGACCGCCGAGACGTTCCGGCCCTACGGCGTCGGCTACGTGCAGATGGCCTGCGGGATCAAGGTCGAGGCGCGCCTGACCGAGGCCGACCCGGAGCGGCTCGCCATCGGCATGCCGATGGCGCTGGTGCTGTTGCCCTACCGCGTCAACGCGCAAGGCGAATCCATCCATACCTTCGCGTTCCAGAGCGCGCCCGACAACCATCAAGGAGCCCGACATGCATGACGACGTCGCCATCATCGGTATCGGCATGCACCCGTTCGGGCGCCACGACGCGCTCAGCGGCCGGGCGCAAGGCGCGCTGGCGCTGCGCGCCGCGCTGCAGGACGCCGGCGTGTCCTGGGACCAGGTGGGCGTGGCCTACGGCGGCAGCCATGACGCCGGCAACGCCGACGCCCTGTGCAACGACCTGGGCCTGACCGGCCTGCCCTTCATCAACGTCGCCAACGGCTGCGCGACCGGCGGCAGCGCGCTGGCCAGCGCCGTCGCGGCGATCCGCTCGGGCATGGCCGAGATCGCCGTCGCGGTCGGCTTCGACAAGCATCCGCGCGGCGCCTTCAATCCCCATCCGCGCGACTGGGGCCTGCCCGACTGGTATGGCGAAACCGGGCTGATGCTCACCACCCAGTTCTTCGCGCTCAAGACGCGCCGCTATCTGCACGAACACGGCATCGAGGAAGCGGCGCTGGCGCGCGTCGCGCAGCGCGCCTTCCGCAACGGCGCGCTCAATCCCCATGCGTGGCGGCGGCGCGCCCTGTCGTTCGAGGAAATCGCCGCCTCCATGCCGGTGAACCTGCCGCTGCGCCAGTACATGTTTTGCAGCCCGGCCGAAGGCGGCGCGGCCCTCGTGCTGTGCAGCGCGCAGGCCGCCAAGCGCTTCCAGGCCAAGCCCATCGTCGTGAGGGCGGCCGTGGTGCGCACCCGCCACCACGGATCGTTCGAGGTGTTCAGCCCGGCGCTGGCGGCGCAGCAGGCGCCGGCGCCCACGGTGACCGCGTCGAAGGCCGCCTTCGAACTGGCCGGCGTCGGTCCGCGCGACATCGACGTCATCCAGCTGCAGGACACCGACGCCGGCAGCGAAATCATCCACATGGCGGAGAACGGTTTTTGCGAACATGGCGAGCAGGACCTCCTGCTGCGCACCGGCCAAACGGACATCCACGGCCGCCTGCCGATCAATACCGACGGCGGCTGCATGGCCAACGGCGAACCGATAGGCGCCTCCGGCTTGCGCCAGGTGATCGAGATCTGCAGCCAGCTGCGCCAGGAGGCCGGCCAGCGCCAGGTTGCGGGCACGCCCCGGCTGGGCTACACCCACGTGTACGGCGCGCCCGGCGTGAGCGGCGTGACCATCCTTGAGCGCCGGAGCTAGGCATGCCCTGGGAGAAGCAACTGGCCGACATCCCGCTCGACGGCATATTCCGCCGCCAGATCGACCTGCGCGCATGGGACGAGCACACCGTGGTGGGCTGGCTGGAGGACGAATTCCACCACTTCGGCGTGACGCTCACCCATGACGGCGGCCGCATCCGCGACCTGCGCGTGGCCACGCCGCGCCACCCGTGGAGCACCTGCGCCGGCGCCGGCGTGCCGCTGCGCGCCCTCATCGGGCAACCCCTGACCGGCCGCTGCGCCGCAGCCGGGGCCCTGGTCGACATGCGGCGCAATTGCACCCACCTGCTCGACCTGGCCAGCCTGGCGGTGGCGCACGCCTGGTCGGGACGCATTCAGCGCCGCTATCACGGCACGGTGCAAGCCTTATCGGATGTGGTGGACGGCGCCGCGCGCGGCGCGCTGCGCGCCACCCTGCGGCGCGACGGTCGCGAAGTTCTCAGCTGGGACCTGCTCGGCTACGCGATCACGGCGCCCGAGGCGATGGCCGGCCGCAGCATCCTGCACGGCTTTCGCGAATGGTCCGACGGCCTCGATGCCGCCGACGCGGAAGATGCGCTGGTCCTGCGCAGGGTGGCTTTTGTGTCGTTCGGCCGGCGCGTCGATATCGAGCGGTTTGCGGCCGCGGCCGAGCTGGGGCAAGGTCCGGTGTGCCACACGTTCCAGCCCGAGTGGAGCGCCATCGCCTTGCGCATGCCCACTCCCCCGCGCCGCTACGATGCGGCGGCCGACGCCATGCTTGAGCATATCGACAGGCAACCCTGACGAGGCCTCACAGCCCGTTGATGCTGTGGCCGCCGTCGACCACCAGCACCGCCCCGGTCATGTACGAGGATGCTTCGCTGGCCAGCAGCAACAAGGGGCCGCTAAGCTCGCGCCCCAGTCCCAGGCGGCGCTGCGGGATGCG
The DNA here is from genome assembly GCF_040369125.1 of Duganella hordei. Taxonomy (NCBI): domain Bacteria; kingdom Pseudomonadati; phylum Pseudomonadota; class Betaproteobacteria; order Burkholderiales; family Oxalobacteraceae; genus Duganella; species Duganella hordei. Next base: position 273,397 of record NZ_BPWI01000007.1, on the reverse strand, counting down.
CTTGACGAGCGCGCGGCCCGCCTCGCCGGCGAAGAACTCCTCGTTCAGCGGTGTTTCCACATAGCCGGGCGCAAGCGCGTTGACGCGGATCCCGTGGCGCGCCAGCTCGAGCGCCATCGCGCGCGTCAGCTGCAGCAGCGCCGCCTTGGAGGTGGCGTACGCCGGCAATTGCTGCGCCACGCGCAGCCCCAGTATCGATGCCACATTGATGATGCTGCCCGCCTTGCCGGCCTGCTGCATCAGGCGCGCGCTGCGCTGCGCCACCCGCCACGCGCCGTTCAGGTTGACGTCGATGATCTGCGTCCAGTCCTGCTCGCTAAGTTCCAGAAAAGGCTTGGTCTGGGTGATGCCCGCGTTGTTGACCAGGATGTCCGGCACGCCCACCTGTTCGGCCAGCTCGTCCATGGCCGCGTCGACGCTGGCCGGATCGGCCACGTCCATCAGGATGGCGTGGGCGCGGATGCCGGCTTGTTCCATCGTCTGCACCAGTCGCCGCCCCTGGTCCAGCCGGCGGCCGGCCACGATCACCGTCGCGCCCGCCTCACCGAGCACCTGCGCGAAGCCACGGCCGAGGCCACTGAAGGCGCCCGTGACCAGGGCGATTTTTCCGCTCAGGTCAAACAGGTCGGCAGGAAGTAGGCTGGATGAATCAGACATGATGGGGGAACCCGAAGAAGTGTTCAAGATACGGAAAGGAAACGCGCGAACTGCTGCTCGCGGTCGCCGAACAGGGCGGCGCCGACCATCAGCCGCCGGAAGTAGTGGCTGACGTCCAGCTCTTCGGTCAGGCCCAGGCCGCCGTGCATCTGGACCGCCTCGTTGGCGACCTTGCGCGCCGCCTGGACGATATAGGCCTTGGCGCCGCTGATTCTGCCGGCGCGCCCGGCGGCCGGCAGCGCCATCGCGTGTTTCGCATCGACGGTCAGCGCCGCGATTTCCTGCGACAGGAAAAACATGTCGACGGCGCGGTGCTGCAAGGCCTGGTTGGTGCCGATGGGCTTGCCGAACTGGCTGCGGACCTTCAGGTAGTCGACCGTGGTGTCGACCAGCTTGCGCACGATGCCGAGCGCTTCCGCGCATTGGGCGACGGTGGCCAAGTCGAGCGCGTCGGCGATCACCTCGGCGGCATCCTCGCCGCCGCCGGCGAGGCGCAGCGCGCGCGCCTGATCGAAACGCATATTCGCGGCGCCCCGGTCATCGACCAGGCGGAACGCCGTCCTCGACACACCCGTGGCGGCCGGATCGACCAGGTACACTTGCGGCGCGGCGCCCGCCGCATCGTCGACGGCGCTCACCAGGATCAGGTCGGCGATATCGCCATGCAGGATAGCCTCCGCCGCGCCGCTGACCCGGCCATCGCTGACACGGAGCGGCGCGCCGTGCGCGTAGGCCAGCTTCAGGCTGCCGTCGGCCAGGCGCGGCAGCAGTTCGGCGCACTGCGCGTCGCTGCCCAGCCGCCGCAACAGTTCGGTGCCGACGATGGCGCTGGCCAGCACCGGCTCCATCAGCAGGCGCGCGCCGACCGTTTCCATCAGGGCCGCCACCGCAAACACGTCGGCGTCCAGGCCGCCCGCGTCTTCCGGCAAGCGCAGCGCAAGCCAGCCAAACGCGGCGTAGTCGCGCCAGGCCGCCTCGCTGTATCCGGCAGGCTGGGTCAGGACCCGGTGCCGGTCGAGAAAGTTGTACTTGTCTTCCGTATAGCGCCGGACGCTGTCGTCCAGCATATTGGCGGTTTCAAAATCAATATTCATAAGCCAAGCACGCCTTTCGCGACGATATTGCGCTGGATCTCGGAGGCGCCGCCGAAAATGGTGGCGGCGCGGTTGTAGAGGTGGTCCTTGACGATGCCGCCGGCGTCGTCCGGCCCCAGCGGCGGCGCGCCGGCCGCGTGCAGCGCGGCCTTGTCGTAGGCGATGCCGGCCGGGCCGAGGACATCGATCAAGGCCTCGGCGATATCCTGATATAGCTCGGTGCCGCGCAATTTGATGAAGGACGCTTCGGCGCCATGGTCGGTGCCGCGCATCATCGCCTCGACCGCCTGGTAGGCGGCCTGCTCCAGCGCCATGAAGCGCAGTTCCAATTCGCCGGCGCGCCGCGCCTGCGCACCTCCGGTCTCCGTGGAGAGCGACTTCAGGCGGCGCAGCGCATGCCAGGCCGTGCCGATGATGGCGCCGGCGGTGCGCTCGTTCTTGAGCAGGAACTTGGCGTAGGTCCAGCCCGCGCCCTCCTCGCCGACCAGGTTTTCCACCGGTACGCGCACCTTGTCCAGCCAGACTTCGTTCACATGGTGATAGCCGTCCATCGTCGGAATCGCCTTGACGCTCACGCCGGGGCTGCGCATATCGATCAGCAGAAACGAGATGGCCTTCTGCGCCTGGGCCGCGCCGGCCGTCTTCACCAGGCAGAACATCCAGTCGGCCCATTGCGCGTACGTGGTCCAGACCTTCTGCCCGGTCACCACGAAGGCGTCGCCGTCGCGGATGGCTTCGGTGCGCAAGCTGGCCAGGTCGGAACCGGCGCCCGGTTCGGAATAACCCTGCGCCCAGAATTCGCCCGTGTTCCTGATGCCCGGCAGGAAGCGCGCCTTCTGCTGCTCGGTGCCGAAGCTGTAGATGACGGGACCGACATACTTGACGCCGAACGGTATCACCCAAGGACACGCCAGGCGCGCCAGCTGGTCTTCGAAGGCAAAGCGTTCCAGCAGCGACCAGGCCTGGCCGCCGTGCTCCTTCGGCCAGTGCCCGATGGCCCAGCCGTTGTCGTTCAACAGGCGCATCCACTGCACGTAGTCGTCCTTGCCGAGCACCTGGTGGCGCGCCGACTTGCTCTTCAACGCGGCCGGCATGTCGCGCTCGTAGAACGCCAGCACAGCGCGCCTCAACTCTTCCGCCCGCGCCCTGGCGGTGCTTACTGGATCAGTCATCTGAGCCTCTGTTAGTTTGGAGTCGGCGTCAATCGCCGTTGGCGATCTTCCATGCCGCCTTGGCGAGGGGACCGATATTGGCGGCGATTTCGGCCGCGTTGGCCGACGCGGCGTTGCCGTCCCGCAGGCGGTGCGCGATGCCCTGCAGGATGGCGGCGGTGCGGAACAGATTGAACGCGCGGTAGAACGGCAGCGTCGCCTGCAGCGCGAAGCCGGTGCGTTCGCAGTAGCGCGCGATGTATTCTTCCTGGCTGGGAATGCCCAGCGCCTTCAGGTCGGCGCCGCTGAGCGTGCCGCGCGCATCGACGCCGGGCGGGCGGTACCACTCCATCATGTGGTACATCAGGTCGCCGAGCGGATGGCCGAGCGTGGACAACTCCCAGTCGAGCACGCCGACCACGCGCGGTTCCGTGGGGTGGATCAGCAGATTGTGGAACGAGTAGTCGCCATGGACGATGGACGACAGGCCGTCGTCCGCCGGCAGCGCGGTGGGCAGCCAGGCCATCAGCTGGTCCATCTCCGGCACGTCCTGGGTGCGCGACTCATCGAACTGGCGCGACCAGCGCGAAATCTGGCGCGCGAAATAGTTGCCGGGTTTGCCGTAGTCGGCCAGGCCGATCGCCGCGAAATCTACCGTGTGCAGCCGCGCCAAGGTCGCGTTGGCCGAATCGAAGATCGCCGCCCGCTCCGCCGGGTTCAAGTCCGGCATCCGGCAGTCCCAGAAGATGCGTCCCTCGACATGGCTCATGACATAGAACATGCTGCCCAGGACGTCCCGGTCGGTGCACAGCAGCAGCGGCTGCGGCACCGGAAAATCGCCCAGGCCGGACAGCGCCGTCATGACGCGGAACTCGCGGTCCACCGCATGCGCCGATTTCAACAGCACGCCCGCCGGCTGCCGCCGCAAGACATACCTGGCGTGCGGCGTCTCGAGCAGGTAGGTCAGGTTCGATTGCCCTCCCTGGAACTGCCGGACCGTCAGCGGCCCGGCGTAGCCCGCCAGGTGTTGCCGCAAATAGTCATGCAAGCGGTTCCTGTCGATCTCGGCCGCCAGCCGGACGTCGCCCAGTTCCCCGATATAGGTTTTCGGTGCGCTGGCCGACGCGGCGCCCGGTGTTTCCAATTTGCTGCTCGTCATTGATATGCCCATGGCTTGAAGGAATTTGCAATGAATTCTATCGACCGACCAGTCGGATGTCAACAACACGATGCACCCCTGTCGATAATTGACAACCGACCGGACGGTTGATAACATTCAGACGTGCATGGGCTATGCTGGCTGTGCGTCCGCCCCGTCTTTTCCACCTTTTCCCTGGGAGTTACCTCGTGACCGACACCAACGCTTTGCTGCAAATAGAGCTGCTGAAACAGCTGGCCCCTTTCACCCGCTCCGGCTATGCCATGTTCCGCGAGGTGATCGACACCGACGGCGCGATGCCGGCCAAGCTCAAGCGGCTCTGCGCGGCGGTCGCCGCCGTCAACCGCGGCTATACCGACCTGGCCCGCAGCGAGTTGGGCGGCGCGGCGGCGCTGGGTTTGACGCGCAACGAAGCGGCCAGCGGCCTGATCTTGCTGAGCAGCCTGCGCGGCGAAGGCGCGGCGCAGGCCTTCGATGGCGTCATCCGCCACGTGTATCCCGACGCCGCGACAACCCCGCAAGACGCCGCGCTGGAGCGGGCCGGCCCGGGCGAGGCCGAGGCCAATTTCAAGGCCTACTTCGGCACCGTGCCGCCGGCGCTGGCCATCCTGCTGCGCCTGGTGCCGCGCGGCGCGGACGGCTACTACCTGATGCGCAAGGGCACCATCGACTGCAACCAGTTGGACCGGAAATCCGCCGAGCTGATGCTCATCGCGGTGCTGGCCTCGGACTACAGCCCGATGGCGGCGACGCATATCCGGGCGGCCCGCGCGGTCGGCGCGAGCGACGCGGAGATGGCCGAAGCGATCTTGTGCGCCGTGCCGTCGGCCGGCATCGCCGCCTGGATGAGCGCCGGCATGCTGCTGGAAGCGCAATAGATGGCGGCGCCATCCAACCGCCAGTGGCTGCTTGCCCGCCGCCCCGCCGGCCCGGCGATCGCGGCCGACCTGGTGTCCGCGCGCGCGCCGGTTCCGCAACCCGGCGAAGGCGAGGTGCTGGTGCGGGTCAAGCTGCTGTGCATGGACCCGACGATCCGCAATTTTCTCGATGAAGACCCGGGTTACGGCTTGCCGGTCGCCATCGGCGGCCAGATCCGGGGCATGGCCGTCGGCGAAGTCGTGCGGTCCAGGTCGCCGCTGCTGGCCGAGGGCGCGCTGGTATGGGGTTTCGGCGCCTGGAGCGACTACGTGACGGGGCCGGCCAGCCGGTTTTTCCCGCTGCCCGCCCACTACGGCTATGCCCTGCCCGTCTATGCGCATGCGATGGGCACGATCGGCCTGACCGCCTGCCACGGCATGTTCGACATCGCCGCCCTGCGTCCCGGCGACAACGTCCTGGTCAGCGGCGCCGCCGGCGCTGTCGGTTCGCTTGCCGGCCAGTTCGCGCGCCTCGGCGGCGCGGCCAGGGTGGTCGGGATCGCCGGCGGCGCGGACAAATGCGCGCGCGCCGTGCGCGACTACGGCTACGACCTGTGCCTCGACTACCGGCGGCCGGAGCAGCTGGCGGCGGCCATCGGCGCCGCCTTCCCGGACGGCATCGACGTGGTGTTTGAAAACATCGGCGGCACCCTGCTCGACGCCGCCCTCGGACACTTGCGCAAACACGCGCGCGTCGCGCTGTGCGGCATGATGTCGCGCTATGGCCAGGGCGCGGCGGCGCCGGGCTCGGACGCACTGTGGAACCTGGTCGTCAACAGCGCCCGCATCGAAGGCTTCTTGGTCAGCAACATCCTTCACGACCACAGCCGCACCGGAGCGATGCTCGCGCGCATCGATGGCTGGATCAAGTCCGGCGCGCTGCGCTACGACATCGACGTGCGGCATGGCTTTGAGCAGGTCCCCGCCAGCTTCGACTGCCTCTTTTCAGGCCGCCACACGGGGCGCCTGGTGGTGCAGCTCGACGATCCCGATTGAGCGGGGCCGCCATGGACCCCGTCAGCTATCAGCCGCACGGCCGCATCGCCGTGCTTACCGTCAACCACCCGCCCGTCAACACCCTCAGCCTGGACGTGCGGCGGGGCTTGATGGCCGCCATCGAGCGCGCGCTGCATGACAGCGTGATCGACGGCATCATCATCATCGGCGGCGGCGCCACCTTCGTGGCCGGCGCCGATATCAACGACTTCGGCAAGCCCTACGCGCCGCCGTCGCTGTACGCCATCATGGATCTCATCGCCGCGGATGCCAAGCCGGTGGTGGCCGCCATCCACGGCAACGCCCTGGGCGGCGGCATGGAACTGGCCCTGAGCTGCCAGTGGCGCATCGCCGCGCCAGGCGCCATGCTGGGACAGCCGGAAGTCAAGCTGGGCCTGATGCCCGGCGGCGGCGGCACCCAGTGGTGGCCCCGCCTGGCCGGGCCGGAAATCGCGCTGGACGTCTGCACCGGCGGCGCCCCGCTCGATGCGCTGCGGGCGCATGCCTGCGGCGTCGTCGACCGCATCGCCGGGGGCGAGCTGCTGGCCGATGCGCTCGCGTTCGCCGACGACATCGTCAGCGTCAGAATGGCTCGCCGCCGCCTCGCCGAGGCGTCGGACAAGATACGCGGCATCGACCCGCAACTCTTTTCCAGCTACCGCGCACGCCACCGCGAACAGTGGCGCGGCTTGCTGGCGCCATGGAAGATCGTCGATTGCATCGAAGCGGCCTGCCACCTGTCCTTCGCCGACGGCTACGCGCTCGAACGCACGGCTTTCCAGGAGTGCGAGCACGGCCCGCAGAGCCAGGCCATGATCCACCTGTTCTTCGCCGAACGCGCCGCCGCCAGGTGGCCGGGCGCGCAGCCTGCCCGGCCCACCCCGCCCCTGCGAACCGTGGGGCTGGTGGGCGCGGGCACGGCCATCGCCGCGCTGGCCCGGCGCCTGGCGCAGGCCGGGATCGCGGTCGCCGTCGACGCCGACGGCCCCGGGGCGCTGGCGCGCTGCGACCTCATCATCGCGGCGGCCGGCGACGACGGGGACGCGACGGCGGCGCTGCTGCGCCGGCTCGACCATAGCGCCGGACCCGACACGATCCTCGCCGTCATGGGCGGCACGCCCGCACTCGATGCGCTGGCGGGGCTGACCGGCCGGCCGGACAGGGTGATCGGCCTGCAAGCCTGCCTGCCCGGAACCGCGGACGGCCTGCTTGAGATCTGCCACGGCGACCGCACCGATCCCATCGTGCACGCGACCGCCGCGCGGCTCGCGCGCCAGCTGGGCGCGGCGATGGTGTTGACCGGCCATGGCGCGCGATCGCTCGCGCGACGCCTGCGCGAGGCCACCCGCGCGGCGGCGGCGGGCCTGATGGCCGAAGGCGTCGCCCGCGCGGCGATCGTGGACAGCCTGCACGCGTTCGGGTTCGGCCAGGACAGCATCGGCGCGCTGTGCCCCGCCGGGGGCCAGCCCCCGCCCGGCGCGCGCGCCGTCATGCACGGCGAGGCGATCCTGGCGCGCCTGCTGCACGCCATGGCCGACGAAGGCGCGCGCTGCATGGCGGACCAGCTGGCCCTGCGCGCCGGCGACATCGACGTGGCGGGCGTTCATGGACTCGGCTTCCCCGCCCATCACGGTGGCCCCATGCATTGGGCCCAAGGTTTTGCGCGTTTATGATTGACAAAAAAACTGCGCATGGTATATTTGCCCATGAGCCGACCGACCGGTCGGCCGTTAAATGCGATGAGCGGGATTCCCGCCATTCAACTAGGAGATTTCACATGCTGGAGAAAGACGTCATTCAATACGAGGTTGCGGACAACGGTATCGCGACGATTTGGCTGAACCGCCCGCACAAGCGCAATTGCGTCAGCCCCCAGCTGCTGCGGGAACTGGAAGTGGCCGTCGATCGCGCGGCCGAGGATGACAAGGCGCTGGCCGTCGTCTTCCGCGGTCGCGGCAATACCTTCTGCTCGGGCGCCGACCTGGATCAGCTGGTCGGTCCCGTGCTGCAGGAAACCCGCACCTCGCTGCAGTTGGCCATCGACTCGGCCCGCACCTACGACAAGATCTTCAACATGCGCAAACCAACCATCGCCGCGGTGGAAGGCTATGCGGTCGCCGGCGGCTTCGAGCTGATGATCTCCTGCGATTTCGCGCTGGCCGCCTCCGAAGCCAAGATCGGCGACTTCCACATCCGTCGCGCACTGTTCGGCGGTGCCGGCCCGATCTACCGCCTGCCGCGCATGATCGGCATGCGCCGCTCCAAGGAGTTGATGTTGACGGGCAAATTGCTGTCCGGTGACAAATGCGCAGAATGGGGACTCGTCAACGAATCCGCGCCCGCCGCCCAATTCGACCAGCTGATCCAGGACTTCTGCGCGCCGCTGATCGACAAGAGCCCGTTCTGCATGTGGATGACGAAGATGGCGGTCAATCGCGGCCTGGACGCCGACACCAACACCCTGATCACCCTGGAAACGATGACCTGCAACGTCGTGCACCATTCGGAAGATGCCAAGGAAGGCGTGCGCGCCTTCCTCGACAAGCGCACTCCGGTATGGACCGGCCGTTAATTTATCGAAAGGAGTAGCAAATGTCAGTCAGCCTGGTGGTGTTATCGTCGCGTCCGCCCGATTGGACGCCCGAGCAGTTCACGACGTGGTGGCGGGGCGAGCATGCCGATTTCGGGCGTCGCCTGCCCGGCCTGCTGGCCTATCGCCACGGCGAGGTCGTGTTCGACTACGACCATCCGGACCAGCCGGCCTGGGATGGCAACGCCGTGCTGACGTTTGCCTCGCGCGAGACGCTGGACGCCGCGCTGAAATCGCCCGAGTGGGCGGCCGCGGTCGCGCATGTCGGCAAGATGAAGGGCAAGCGCATCGCCCTGATCACCGACGACGTCGACCTGATGGCCGCGGGCCGGGTCGTTTGAAGAGTTCATTACGCGAAAGCACATAGTGAAAGAAAACCTCATACCGGGCTTCATCGCCCAGCAGTTCAGGCTCGACGGCAAGGTGGCGCTGATCACCGGCGGGCGCGGCGCGCTGGCCGAGGCCATCGCGGCGGGCCTGGCCGATCTCGGGTGCGCCGTCGCGCTGGCCTCGCGCCATGAAAAGGAGTGCGCCGGCGTGGCGGCCGACATCGCGCAACGCTTTGACACCAGGGCCATCGGCTTGCGCTGCGATGTCTCGAACGAAGTCGAGGTCGAGGCCGCGGTCAAGGCGACCGTGGACCAGCTAGGCGGCCTCGACATCCTTGTGAACAATGCCGGCGCCTCCTGGTGGGGCTTGCCCGAAGAGATCCCGCTGTCGGGCTGGCGCAAGGTCGTCGACGTCAACCTGACCGGCACCTTTCTCGCGTGCCGTCATGCGGCGCGGCACATGATCGGCCACGGCGGCGGCGCCATGATCAATGTCGCCTCGGCCGGCGCCTTCATGTCCTACACGCCGGATGCCGGCCAGGTCGTCCCCTACACCACCACCAAGGCGGCCATGGTCCACCTCACCCGCGACCTGGCCGCGCAGTGGGCGCACCACGGCATCCGCGTCAACGCGGTCGCGCCCGGCTCTATCGAGACCGGCATGACCGAAACCCTGGACCACGACATCCAGAACAAGCTCATCGAAAACATCCTGCTGCGGCGCTTCGCGCAACCGGGGGAAATTGTCGGCACGGTGGCCTTGCTCGCGTCGGCGGCCGGCAGCTTCATTACCGGACAAACGTATGTTGTTGATGGAGGCCAGACAATTGCTTAATACCAAACACTACACCGCCGGCGACCTGGCCTGGAGCGACGCCTCCTTGTGGGAGCAATTCTCCGAACTCGCCGCCGCCGCGCCGCATGCGCTGGCGGTCGTCGGCCCCGACGGCCAGCTGTGGACGCGTGAGGACATGCGAAAAATGGCCTTGCTGGTGAGCGAGGCGCTGACGCGCGGCGGCGTGCGGCCGCATGATCGCATCATGCTGCAAGGGAAAAAATCGGCGCCCATCCTGGCCGCCGCGCTGGCGATTTCGGCCGTCGGCGCGATTGCCTGTCCCTACACGCCGGACCTGGGCGGCGCCGAGCGCGCTGTGCTGGACGAGCGCCTCAATCACATCACCAGCATAGGCGACGACGCGGGCGTGGAGATCGACGGTTTGCCGCAGCTGAAATTACAGCTGCGCGAACGCTCGCTGCTCGGTCCCGCGGACGCGCGCGACGCGCAAACGGCGCTGATCGGCTTTACCTCCGGCACCACCGGCGTGCCCAAGGGAGTCATGCACGGCCCGGCCGCGCTGAACTACACGGTGCGCGCCTGCAGCCAGGTCGCGCGCCTGGAACCGGGGGATGCCATCCTCGGCATCGTGCCGCTGGGCAGCGCGCCCGGCTTCACCTTCACCGCGCATTTCGCCTTGTCCATGGGCCATCCCCTGATCATGATCGACCCATGGGATCCGGTGAAGACGCTCAAGGCCATCGACGTCTACCGCTGCCGCTGGGGCATCTGCGTGCCGACCCACCTGGCCACGCTGATCGAGGTGGCGCGCCTGAAGGGCTGGCACAACAGCAGCCCGCTCAAGGCGCTCGGCGTGGGCGGCAGCGCGATGACGCCTGAATTGATACAGGATGCGAAAAGCATGCTCGGCATTACCGCCCTGCGCATGTTCGGCATGTCCGAGTGCATGGGGCACGCCTCGGTAGGCCTCGACGACGACATCGAACGCAAGATGCATTCCGACGGCAAGTCCTTTCCCGGCACCCGCGACGAAGCCTTCGGCGCCGACAATGAATTGTTGCCGCGCGGCCAGCGGGGGCAAGCGGGCGTGCTCGGACCGTCGTCGTTCCTCGGCTATTGCATCGGCCTGGGCGAACAGGAACACCGGCTCACCAGCGAGGGTTTCTTCCTCACCGGCGACGAGGTCATCGTCGGCGAGGATGGCTACCTGAAGGTCGTCGGACGGATCAAGGACCAGATCATTCGCGGCGGCTACAACATCGATGCCTCGGAGGTCGAGGCGGCCCTGTTGCGCCACCCCGCCATCGCCATCGCCATCGTGGTCGCGGTTCCGGAAAAGCGCCTGGGCGAACAGGCTTGCGCCGTGTGCTGCATCCGCGAGGGCAGCACACAGCCGACGCTGGACGATATCAAGGAACACCTTTTGCAGATCGGGCTGTCCAAGAAAAAATGGCCCGAATATCTGCTGGTGCGCGAAGACATGCTCTACACGGCCACCGGCAAGATCGACAAGAAACACATCGCCAAGGCCGCCATTGAGCAGCTTGGCCTGGGCCCTCAGAAATGACGCGGATACGCAAAACCACGGCGGCGCACGATGAGAAGCGCCTCGAAATCATCGCCCATTGCGCCACGCTGTTCGACCGCGTCGGATTCCATGGCACGTCGATGCAAATGCTGGCCGATGAAGTGGGCCTGGGCAAGCCGACGCTGTACCACTACTTCGCCAGCAAGAACGATATTCTGTATGAGATGCACCAGATGCATATCGATGCGCTGATCCACAGCCTCCAGGTCGATATGGAGAGCGCCGCCACCAAGCCCGCCGAGCTGCTGGAAAAGGCGTGCGCGCAAACGCTGCGCGAAATCGCCCGGCATCCCGGCTATGTCCGCGCCTTCATGGACCACTACACGGAACTGGCGGGCGCGCAGCGCACCGAGATGCGCAAGCGGCGCAACGAGTATTTCACGCGCATCACCGACATCATCGGCAACGGCATCGCCGCCGGCAAGTTCCGCGACGTCGACGTCGAGCTGGCGACCCTCGCCTTCGTCGGCATGTGCAACTGGGCCTACAAGTGGTATCCCAAGATGGCGGACAAGACGCCGCCGGAACAGATGGCCCGTTCGCTCTGCGGTATTTTTCTCGGCGGACTGCTCGCGCAGTCTCCATCTATTTAAGGAATCAAGCAATGACACAACGGGATGTAGTCGTGACGGGCATGGCCCGCACAGCGATCGGCAGCTTCGGCGGCAGTCTCAAGGACGTAACCTTGGCCGGCCTGGCCACCACCGCCGTGCGCGCGTCGCTCGAGCGGTCCGGCGTGGCGCCGGCCGAGGTGGGGCACGTGGTGATGGGCAATGTGATACCCACCGAGCCGCGCGACGCCTATCTGAGCCGGATCGCGACGATCGACGCCGGCATGCCTCACGCGACGCCGGCGTTCAACGTGAGCCGCCTGTGCGGCTCGGGACTGCAGGCCATCGTCTCGGCGGCGCAGGCGATCCTGCTCGGCGACACCGACGTCGCGATCGGCGGCGGGGCCGAATCGATGAGCCGCGGCGCCTACCTGATGCCGGCGGCGCGCTGGGGCGCGCGCATGGGCGACACCGCCGTGCAGGACTTCATGGCGACGATCCTGCTCGATCCATGGCAGAAGAATCATATGGGCGTGACGGCCGAAAACGTGGCCGAACGCTATGGCATCACGCGCGCGATGCAGGACGAGCTGGCCCTCGAGAGCCAGCGCCGCGCCGCGCACGCCATCGCCGCCGGCTACTTCAAGGAGCAGATCGTGCCGGTCGACGTTTCCACCCGCAAGAGCACGCTGATGTTCGACACCGATGAACACGTGCGCGCCGGCGTCACGCTGGAAGGCCTGGCCGCGATGAAGCCCGCGTTCAAGAAGGATGGCACGGTCACCGCCGGCAACGCCTCGGGCATCAACGACGGCGCGGCGGCGTTGACGCTGGTCGAAGCGAAGCGCGCGCAAGCGCTGGGCCTGCGCCCGCTGGCGCGCCTGGTCGGCTACGCGCACGCCGGCGTCGATCCGCAATACATGGGCATCGGACCGGTGCCGGCAACCCGTCTGCTGCTCAAGAAGGTGGGACTCACCATCGGCGACATCGACGTGATCGAGGCCAACGAGGCGTTCGCCGCGCAAGCCTGCGCCGTCGCGATGGAGCTGGGCTTCGATCCGGCGCGCGTCAATCCGAACGGCTCGGGCATCGCCCTCGGCCATCCGGTGGGCGCGACCGGCGCCATCATCGCGGTCAAGGCGATCAGCGAACTGCGGCGCACCGGCGGGCGCTATGCGCTGGTCACCATGTGCATCGGCGGCGGCCAAGGCATCGCGGCCATCTTCGAGCGCCTGTGAGCGGGACCATCGCGATGACGAACCTCTCCGGCATCACCTCCCCCGCCGCCGCGCCGGTCCTGCTCGAGCGCGCGGGCGCGGTGGCGACGATACGCTTCAACCGCCCCGCCGCCCTGAACGCCATCGACCGCGCCACGGCCGAGGCCTTGCTGGCGGCGTGCCGCGAGATCGAGAACGACGCCTCGGTGCGCGTGATCGTGCTGCGGGGCGAGGGCAAGGCCTTCATGGCGGGCGGCGACATCGCGCGCTTCCATGCCGACCTGCCCAACGCGGCGCAACTGGCTGCCGACATCATCACGCCGCTGCACGCGGCGCTGACCCTGCTGGCGGCGCTGCCGCAACCGGTGCTGGCCAGCGTGCACGGCGCGGTGGCGGGGGCGGGCGTCAGCATCGCGCTCGCCTGCGACCTGTGCATCGCCGCCGACGACGCCCAGTTCAACCTGGCCTATGCGCGCATCGGCGCCAGCCCGGACGGCTCGGCCAGCTGGTCGTTGCCGCGCACCGTCGGCCTGCGCAAGGCGATGGAATTGATGCTGCTGTGCGACAGCGTGGACGCGGGCGAGGCTTTGCGCCTGGGCCTGGTCAACCGCGTGGTCGCGCGCGCCGGCCTGGACGAGGCCACGGCCGCGCTGGCGCAACGCCTGGCGGCCGGCCCGACCTTCGCCTACGGACAAACCAAGCGGCTGCTGCGCGGCGCCTTCGGCAACGACCTCGCGCGCCAGCTCGACCTGGAACAGGCCGCGTTTTGCGCCTGCGCCGGCAGCGACGATTTCGCCGAGGGCGTGAACGCCTTTTTCGGCAAGCGCAAGGCTGCGTTCAGCGGCGCATGACGACAGGCGGCGGCACTGCACGCCGCTTGCGCCTTATTGCGCTTATTGCGCCGTGATGGCGCCGTCAACGGGCAGCGACACGCCCGTCACGTAGGACGACGCGTCCGAACACAGGAACAGCGCGACGGCGGCGACTTCCTCGGCGCGCCCCACCCGTCCCATCGGGATCCGCGCGTCATCGTTAGGCAAGGGCAAGCCGCGCTCGGCGTAGTAGTTGCGCGCCATGGGCGTCTCGATCGTGCCCGGACACACCACGTTGACCCGGATGCCGGTGCGCGCGTTATCCAGCGCCGCCCCTTTGGACAGCCCGATCACGCCGTGCTTGCTGGCGCTGTACAATGCCGCGCCGGGGCCGGAAACCAGTCCCTGCACCGAGGCGATGTTGACGATCGCCCCCGCCCCGCGCGGCAGCATGGCGGCGATCTGGTACTTCATGCACAGGAACACGCCCTTCAGATTGATGCCGATGACGCGCTCGAAGTCATCGCCGCCCTGCTCGACCAGCGGCGCTATCCTGCCGAAAATGCCGGCGCTGTTGACCGCGCAATCGAGCTGTCCATACTGCGTCAGCACGCGCTGCACCAGCGCCTCCACTTGCGCCGCGTCGCTGACGTCGGCACGCACGAATACCGCCTCGCCGCCGTTGGCGTGGATGGCCTCGACCGTCTCGCGCCCTCCCTGTTCGAGCAGATCCGACACGACCACGCGCGCGCCGGCCTGCGCCAGCATCACCGCGCAGGCCCGGCCGATGCCGGAACCGCCGCCGCTCACCAGCGCCACCCTGCCCTGCATGGGTTGTGCCGACTGTTGTTCCCATTCCATATGATTCTCCTGTGATGATGTTGCGGTTGCGGCCGGACAGCCCGGCGCCGGCGTGCCGCCGGGCCTAGATGACGCGCGCGATGCGCTGCGCCTCGAACACCGCCTGCGCCATGCGGCGCGGCGTGATGCAATCACCGATGCTGTGCACCTCGCGCATGCCGGCGTCGAGCAAGGCCTTGGCCGGGCCGGACACCGGCACGCGCCCGGTCTGCATCACCAACAGGTCGCAGTCCAGCCGTTCGCTCTGGCCGGAAACCATCGGCATGACGTGCACGGCGCCTGGCTCGATCGACTCGATGCCCGACAGTACACGGAACTCGGTCTTGCCCATCGCGAGCCGCCCCAGCAGGGCGGCGACGCTTTCGACCGGGATCAGATGGGCGACCGCCGCCGATGGAGTCACGATGGTCACGCGCCAGCCGGCGTCGACCATCGCTTCGGCCACGCCATAGTTCCACCAAAAACCGGTGCCGTCATCGACGAACACCGCGCGGTGCGAGCCCGCCGGCGCCGGCGCACCGTTCTTGAGGACGTCGAACCAGCTGAGCACCGCGGCGCCGCCCGCGTCCACCTCCAGCGCCCGCGCGACCGCCCCGGTGGCGACGATCGCCGCGTCGAACGGCTGGCCCAGATCCTCGACGCCATCGATGCGCCGGCCCAGCCGGATCGGCACGCCAAGGCGGCGCAGCTCGCCGACTTGATGGTCGATCAGGCGCAGCAGGCCCTGGCGGTGCGGCACGGCGGCGGCGTACAGGAACTGTCCGCCGACCCCGTCGGTCGCCTCGAACAGCGTCACCCGGTGGCCGCGGCGGGCCGCCGTCAACGCCGCCTCGAGTCCGCCCGGGCCGGCGCCGATGACGGCGATCCGCTTCACCGGCACCGCCGGCAACCAGTCACGGAACTCGGGCCACAATTCGCGCCCGGTGCGCGGGTTGACCGAGCAATGCAGGTGCGGCGAAAAAGCGCGACAGTCCTGGTTCACATTCAGGCAAGGCCGGATGCGCCCGGATTCGCCGGCGGCGGCCTTGTCGATCCACTCCGGGTCGGCCAGAAATGCCCGCGCCATGCCGACCAGATCGGCCGCCCCCTCGTGCAACAGACGCTCGGCCAGCTCCGGTGTGTTGATGCGCTGGCCGACGATGACGCTCAAGCCGCAGGCGCGCCGGATGCGCGCGGCGGCGCTGGCGGCCGGCGCGTCCGGTCCCGTCATATCCTTGACATAGCCGCCGCGCGTGCCCATGGTGATGTTCAGCACGTCCACGCCGCCATGCGCGGCGACGGCCACGGCGATGGCCACCGTGTCGTCCACTTCGAGGCCGTCGACCAGTTCCTCGTCGGCGCTCAGGCGCAGGCTGAGGCCGAAGCCGGCGCCGCAATGTGCACGGATGGCGTCGATCACCTCGAACAGGAAGCGCAAGCGCTTCTCCGGCGAGCCGCCGTACGCATCGCCGCGCTGATTGCATGCGGGCGAGAGGAATTGCGCGACCAGGTAGCCGTGGGCGCCGTGAATTTCGGCGCCATCGTAGCCGCAGCGCTTGAGATTGGCGGCCGAGCGGCCGAACGCCTCGACGATGGCCGCGATGTCGCCCTCCTCCAGCTCGCGGGGTGGAAATGGGTCGCGCGGCGAGCGGATGGGCGATGGCGCGGACGGCGCCAGATCGGACTCCATGCCTATCCATTCGCGCCCCAGGTGGACCAGCTGCCCATACAGCTTCGCGCCATGGCGGTGGATCACGTCGGCGCGCCGCCTCAGTCCGTCGAGCACGCGCTCGTCATAGACCTCCACCAGCTTGCGCAAGCGCATCGCCGAGCCGGGGTGCACCACGGTGGCGCCAGTAATGATGAGCCCGGCGCCCGACGCCGCAATGGTATCGAAGTGCGCGATGTCCTCGTCCGTGACGGCGCCGTCGTGGACCATGCTGGTCCCGTAAGGCAGCACCACGATCCGGTTTTTCAGAACTTGCGTACCGAGTTGATAGGGTGAAAAAAGCTTTTCATAGGCCATGGTTTTTCCGGGAAAGATCGCGCCATCCGACGCAAGCGGGCCGACGCGCGGGGATCTAAACCATAACAGTGGGGCCGGAGATTGTCAACCGACCAGACGGTCGGAATCCATGGTGGGATACCGCAGCGCCGCCGGCAAGGCGCCGGCGACACCGCGCGCTATTTCTTCGACGCGGTCTTGCGGGCAGGCGATGGCGCAGCCGTCTTCGCCGTGGCTTTGGCGGCGCTCGGGGTCTTGCGCGGGCCGGCTTTCACGGCGGTCTGCGCCGCCGGCGGCGTACCGGTCAAACCGTAGAGGAAGGTGTCGAGCAGCTTGCGCGCGATTTGTTCCGGCGCGGGGCTGACTCCGGCCACGTACCATTGGTAAGCCCAGTTCACCTGGCCGACCAGGAACAGGCCCGACAAGGTCACGTCGTCCGTGTGATACACCCCTTCGGCCACGCCCTGCGCGATCAGATCCGTAATGCAACGGAAATAATCCTGCCGCTTTTCGCTGATCTGCTGCCGTACGGTCGGTTCGAGTTCCCGGTAATGCTCGAGGAAGGCGCGCACGTAGCCGCGGTGATCCGCGATGGCGTGCAGGATGTCCGTGATCATGCCCAGCAAGAGCTCTTCCCGCCCCAGTCCCAGCTCGGTGCGCGCCTGGTGCTTGGCGCCGAGATCGTCAATGAGGGTCTGGTGGATGCGCAGGAGGATTTCCTCCTTGCTCTTGATGTAGTGGTAAAGGGTCGGCTTGCGCAAGTCGCAGGCCTTGGCCACCATGTCCATATTCGCCGTATGGTAGCCGACCTTGTCGAACAATTTCGCCGCCTCGTTGACGATCTGGCGAATTTTCTGTTCAGCGGCAAGCGTTGGGCCGCGCTCGAGCGCAACGCCCGCCTCTGGTAGTGTTGCCGGTTTCATGTCCATCCTTGTCTGAAGATCAATCGTCGACAGCATAACCTAAATTGCACCGACCGTCTAAGCGGTAGGAGCACCGGCCGGCACACGGCGGCGCGCAAATTGACACCCGACCGGTCGGTAGGTATCATCGAAAAACCGCCTGCAAACAGCGCGGCCCACCAGGAGAACAGATGCGCAATTTCGAGAACAAGGTCGCCGTGATCACCGGCGCGGGGAGCGGCATCGGCGCCGCGCTGGCCTGGCGTTTCGCCCGGGAGGGAATGAGGATCGTCGTCAGCGACATCGACGAAGCCGCCGCGAACGCAACAGCGGCGGCGCTGGCCGAGGCGGGCCATACCGCGCTGGCGACACGCACGGACGTCGCCGATGCGCTGCAGGTGGAGGCGCTCGCCGCCCTGGCCTACCAGGCGTTCGGCGCCGTGGATATGCTGTTCAACAATGCCGGCATCGTGCCGGCTGGCCGCCTGCGCCCGGTGTGGGAATATCCGCCCGAGGATTGGCAATGGTCGATAGATGTCAATCTGATGGGCGTGGTGCACGGCATACGCAGCTTCGTGCCGCGCATGCTGGCCCAGGGTACGGAGGGCCACGTCGTCACCACCGCCTCCGTCGCCGGGCTCATCAGCGGCTCGGCGTCGGTGCCCTATGCCGCGGCCAAGCATGGCGCCGTGCTGGCCACCGAGGCGCTGTACGCGGCCTTGCGCGAACGCGACGCGCCCATCGGCGTGACCTTGCTGTGTCCGGGATTGGTGAACACCCGGATCTACCATTCGGAACGCAATCGCCCTGAGCAATTGCAGCCGCGCGGCGGAGCGGCCGCGGAAACCCCGGAGCTGCACGCGATGGCGCCGGCCATGTACGCCGGCGCCCTCACCCCGGACCAGGTGGCCGAACAGGTATTCGACGCCGTATGGAACAAGCAACTCTACGCGCTGACCAGCGCCAACTTCGACGACGCGATCCGCGAGCGTACCGAAGCGATTCTTGAGCGCCGCAATCCCGTCTTCGCCAGGCTGCTGGATCTCAGCAGGAAGCCTGATGCGCAAACGCCTTCCGTGCCGCGATGACGTGACGGCGGGTCCGGCCCGGCTTGCCCGGGTCGGACCCGCTGGTCACCGCAAGGCCTAGAACTTGCCTTCGACCTGCAGCACCACCATGCGTGGTTCGCCGGCCACGGCGAACGCCTCACCTCTTCCACCCGGCTTATCCACGGCGAGCGTCGCGTAGATCCGGTTGTTCAGGTTGCGTCCAATTAAGGCGATCGACCATTTGCCGTCCGCCGTCGTCAGGCGCGCGCCGGCGTTGACGGTTGTGTAGGCGGCCTGGAACGACGTCGGATTCAGGTTCAAGCCCGCGTAGTAGGACGCCGAATAGCGCAGGTCGGCGTTGAGGTTGAGCTTCATGCCGGACATGACGCGCGTTTCGTACGCGGCGCCGGCCGTGAGCAGCCAGTCCGGCGAGCGGTAGACCGCCTTGCCCGACAGGTTCTGGGTCGCCGCCTTGGTGACCGGGTCGGCCACGCAACCGAGAGCGGCGGTTTGCCCCGTGTAGCACTGCGCCTTGGCGAAGTCGACGAAGTGGGCGTCGTTGTAGTTGGCCGAACCGCGCAGCGTCAGCTCCTGGGTCGCCTTGAAGGCCGCTTCAAGCTCGACGCCCTGGGCGACCGTCGTGGCCGCATTTTGCGTCACGAACGTCTGGTGCGTGGCGTCGATGGCGATCAGCGAGGTCAGCGGAAGGCCGGTGTACTCGTAGTGGTAGCCGGTGATCGAGCCGGTCAGCGCATGGTTCAGCACGGCCGCCTTGGCGCCCAGCTCGTAGCCTTTGACTTTCTCGGCGCTGTACGACAGCGTATCGCGCGTGGTGACCGCCGACAACGTCCCGGGATTGGAAAAACCGCCCGCGAGGAAGCCGGTCTTGTACGCCCCGTAAAGCATGACGTCCTTGCTCGCATGCCAGCTCAGCGTCGCTTCCGGCGAGAAGTTCGATTCGCTCTTGCCGCCGGCAACGACCTTACCCTGCGGCAGGAATCCGACCGCCGCCGGATTCAGGTAATAGTTGACGGAATTGATGGTTTTCGATTCCTTCGTGTAGCGTCCGCCGGCGGCCAGTTCCCAGGCGCTGTTAAAGCGCGCCGTCACTTGCGCGAAGACCGAGTACGCATGGCTGGCGTTGTCCTGCTCGTTGTCGTAGGTATGGTAGCGGCCGGTGGCCGGATCCATCGGCAGCGGGCCGTTGGCGCCGCCGACGAACAGCTTGCGCTTGTTGTTCTCGTAGTGGCCGCCGGCGGCGAAGTTGAATATGCTGTTGAAGGACGACACCGCGCGCAGTTCCTGGTACAGGCTGCGGTTCTTTTCGTTGCTGTAGGTCCAGTAGTAGGAATAGGCGATGCCATCGGCGTTGCCCTGGCTGATATAGTCGTAGTCGTAGTAGCCGGTCACCGAGGTCAGCTTGATGTCGTCGACCGTGTAGTCCATGGTCAAGGTCGGCATCACCGTGTCGTCCTTGGTGTACGGCTTGCCGCCATCGTTGGCCTTGACCTGCGGCCAGGCGTTGATGATGGTCGGGGACAGCCAGCCCTGGGACGACTTATTGTCGAGCTTGCAGTCGCCGGTCGGGTCGACGATGCCGCCGACCGTGGTCGGCCGCGTCACGCCGGCGGGGCAGCCCATCACCTCGCTGAAGCTCTGCAAGCTCTGGCCGCGGTACTGGCTGTACAGCAGTTTGAAGGTGGCTTCGAAGCCGTCCTGGTTGGCATAGGCCAGCGTCAGGCGCGCGGCGCGCTTGCCTTCCGCGCCCAGACGCGACTGCGCCGGCGGCACGAAGGTGCTGCCGCTGGCGGCGTTGCGTATCAGGTCGGGCACGCCCTTGTTCTGGTTCTCGATGTAGCCCTTGCTGTCGCTGGCGAGCACGCCGATCCGGAAACCGAGGTCGTCGGTGATCGGGCCGGCGATCGCTGCCTCGAGCGAAGGCGTGTCGCCCGTGTGCTCGTAGCCGACGCGGGCGAAGCCGCTCAGCTTGCGGGTCGGCCCGGCCGACTTGATCGACACCACGCCGCCCGGCGAGTTCTTGCCATAGAACAGCGTCTGCGGGCCCTTGAGCACGTCGATCTCGGCGATGTCGAACATCGCGTCGTTGAGGATGCGGCCGCGGCTGATGGCCATGCCGTCGAAGTCCAGCAGGACCGACTGCTCGAGTCCGGCGTCCAGGCTCGACGAGCTGACGCCGCGCATCGAGATCGACGCGCCGCCGCCGGTGAAGCCGCGGTCGAACGAAATCTGCGGCGCCACCATCTTGATGTTGGCGACGGCGGTCAAGTCGTATTGGCGGATTTCCGCCGCGCCGACGGCGATCGCCGAGACGGGCACGTCGATCATCCGCTCCGACCTGCGGCGCGCGCCGATGATGACCGTTTGCCCTTGCGCCGGGGCCGCGTCCTGGGGAACGGCCGCGTCCTGGGGAGCGGGCGCGACCGGCGCGGCCGGCTCCGGCGTCACGGCCGGTTCCGCCGCCTGTGCTTGTTGCGCGGAAGCATTTGCCATCGGGAACGCGACCGCGATTCCCAGGTTGGCGAACAACACGCTTTTCGCGCTCAGCTGCCAAGTCCATACCTTCAATTTTTTCTTGTACATCATGTCTCCTGATTTTTTATAGTTTCTTGCGAAGTGAGCAAGATCGGCCGGTCAATTGGTCAATATCAAATATATCGACCGTCCGGTCGGTAGTCAACCTTTTTTCACTTGTGGCGAACATGGTACAAAGCGATGGCTGCTGCGGACGCGGCGGCGCCGTCCGCGCCCGGCGTCAGGCACCAGCCCAGCCGGGCGCGGATCTCGGCCGGCGCCGGTGGCAGCGAGCGCTCGAGACGGCGTTGCGCCAGGTACTGGCGGACCTGCTCCTTGGTCGGGCGGGTTATCTCAGGCATGAATGGCTCCAGCTGCGCGCGGGCCTAGGCGGCCCCGGATGCCCAGGCCGACAACTTGCGTCCCTCGCCCGCCAGCTCCAGCAGCAGCGGCGCCGGCGTCCAGTAGCCGAACGCATTGCCGCGTTCGGCGCCGTAATGCGCGAGCCGGGCCGCGATATGGGCCAGGCCGATCTGGTCGGCCATGAACATGGGGCCGCCGCGATAGTCGGGAAAACCATAGCCGGCGGTCCAGACGATGTCGATATCGCCGGCCCGGTAGGCGATGCCGTCGCGCAGGATCTTGCAGCCCTCGTTTATCAAAGGGAACAGCAGCCGTTCCAGCACTTCCTCGTCGCTGATCCGGTCGCGCCGCGCGATCCCGAGCCGCGCGGCAAGCGTCTCGCACAGCGCTGTCACGGCGGCGGACGGCAGCGCCTGGCGCCCTTCGTAGTCGTAGAAGCCGGCGCCGCTCTTTTGCCCGAGGCGCCCGGCCCCGGCCAGCGCGCGCGCGACGGCCCGGTAGCCCGGGTCCGGCGGCAGCGCGCCATCGCGTTCGAGCTCGGCGACGACCTTGGCGGCGACATCGACGCCGGCCATGTCGAGCATGCGGCAGGGTCCCATGGCCATGCCCAGCAAGGCCACGCTTTCCATGACGCCGTCGATCTGCGCCGGCGTCGCGCCTTCGAGCAGCAGGAATTCCGTCTCGCGCAAATAGTCGATCAGCATGCGGTTGCCGATGAAGCCGTAGCACACGCCGGACACCACCGCGACCTTGCCGATCCGTGCGGCCAGGCCCATCACCGTGGACAGCACGTCGGGCGCGGTGGCCGCGCCGCGCACCACCTCGAGCAGGCGCATGATATTGGCCGGGCTAAAGAAATGCATGCCGATCACATCCGCCGGGCGCCCCGACGCCGCCGCCAGCCGGTCCACGTCCAAGGTGGAGGTATTGGTGGCGATGATCGCGCCGGCCTTGCAGACCGCGCCGAGACGCGCGCAGACGCGCTCCTTCAGCGCCATATCCTCGAACACCGCTTCGATCACCAGGTCGCAGTCGGCCAGCGCATCATCGTCGAGCACGGGATTAAGCAGCGCCATGCGCGAGTCCAGCTGCTGCGCCGTCAGCTTGCCCCGCTTGACGCCGGCCTCGTAGTGTTGCCGGACCAGTCCCACGCCGCGTTCGAGACCGCTCGCGGACGCGTCGACCAGCACCGTCGCCAGTCCCGCGTCGAGGAAATTGATCGCGATCCCGCTGCCCATCGTGCCGGCGCCGATGATGCCGACGCGCTCGACCGGACGCGGCGGCAGGCGGGCCAGGCCCGGGATCTTTCCGACCTGGCGTCCGGCAAAGAACAGATGCCGCAGCGCGCGCGACTGGGGACTATGGACCGCGTCGAGGAACAGCGCCGCCTCGCACGCGGCGCCGTCGGCGAACGGCAGCGTGACCGAGGCCTCGACCGCTTGCACGATGGCGCGCTGGACCGGCTGGGCGTGCTGGCGCGCCGCGTTCGCGTGGGCCACGGCGAAAAAGTCCGGCGCCAGCGCCGACGTATCGACCCGCAGGTCGCACACGCGGCGCGGCGCGGCCGAACGGGCCAGCAGCGCGTTCGCGTACGCCAGTCCGGCGACTAGCGCCTCGCCCTCGACGATGGCGTCGATGATGCCGGCCTCCAGCGCCGCGTTCGCATCGACCATGCGCCCGCCGGCGATCATCGCCAGCGCCATGGCGGCGCCGGCCAGGCGCGGCAGGCGCTGCGTGCCCGCCGAGCCGGGCAGCAAGCCGAGCGTGACCTCGGGCGTGCCGATCCGCGTGCCGGCCAGGGCGATGCGGTAGTGGCAGGCCAGCGCGACCTCCAGCCCGCCGCCGAGCGCCGTGCCATGGAGCATGGCGAGCACCACCCGGTCGGATTGCTCAATACCGTTGAGCATGTCGTTGAAGGGTTGCGCCGTGTAGCCGGGCGCATCGAACACGGTGATGTCGGCGCCGGAAATGAAGGTGCGGCCGTCGCAGTGGATCAGCAGCGCCGCGAACGACCGGTCGGCGGCGAACTCCGCCAGGGCTTGCCGCATCTCCGCCACCACCGCGTCGGAAAGCGCGTTCACCGGCGGGTTTGCGATGCGCAGGACGGCGATGCTGCCGTGGCGTTCAAGGGTTGCCAACTGGGTCATGATGAGCTTTCAAGAAAGGGCAAGCCGCCGCTGGCCGCCGGTCTAATATTGATAGAAGCCGCGGCCGCTCTTGCGGCCGTAGCGCCCGGCGTCGACCATTTCGCGCAGCAGGGGCGCCGGCCGGTACTTTGAATCGTTGAAATCGCGGTAAAACACTTCCATCACCGACAGCAGCGTGTCGAGTCCGATCAGGTCGGCCAGCGCCAGCGGCCCCAGCGGATGGTTGGCGCCCAGCTTCATGCCCGCATCGATTTCCTCGGCGCTGGCCAGCCCCTCCTGCAGCACGAAGACCGCCTCGTTAATCATGGGCACCAGTATGCGGTTCACCACGAAGCCCGGCGCGTTGCGCGCGCCGATCGCGGTCTTGCCGATGCGCGCTGCCAGGGCGCGCGTGGCCTCGAAAGTGGCGTCGCTGGTCTGTATGCCGCGTATCACTTCCACCAGCGCCATCACCGGCACGGGGTTGAAAAAATGCATGCCGACCAGCCGCTCCGGACTGGCCAGGCAGGCCGCCAGCTTGGTGATCGACACCGACGAGGTATTCGTGGCGATGATGCTGCCCGGCTTGGCGACGGCGTCCAGGGCTTGGATGATTTTTTGCTTGGTCTCCAGCCGCTCGGTCGCGGCCTCGATCAGGAAGTCCGCCTGGCCAAGGTCGCCGAACTCGGTGCCGCCACGGATGCGCGCGCGTATCCGCGCCGCCGTTTCAGCGGTGATCTTTTCCTTCGTTACCATGCGCGTCAGACTTTCCGAAATGGTGGACAGGCCGCGCTGTATCGCCGCCTCGTCGATGTCGTTCAAGACGACCTCGAGTCCCGCCGCCGCGCACACCTGCGCGATACCGCTGCCCATCAGGCCGGACCCGACGATGCCGATTGTGTCGATGTTCATGCGATTCCCTCAAAGATAGAAAGTGTTTGCTAGTCGTGCGTGAAATCGGGCTTGCGCTTCTGCACGAACGCCGCCATGCCCTCTTTCTGGTCGCGCATGGCGAACATGGCGTGAAAGCTGCGCCGCTCGAACAACACCCCTTCGGCCAGCGTGCTCTCGTAAGCACGGTTAAGCGCCTCCTTGGCCGCGAGCAGGCTGGGCAGCGACATCGCGGCGATGGTCGTGGCGGTCGCCAGCGCCGCCTCCTCGAGCTGCGCCGTCGGCACCACGCGCGACACCAGCCCCGCGCGCTCGGCCTCGGCCGCATCCATCATGCGCGCCGACAAGACCATGTCCATCGCCTTGGCCTTGGACACCGCGCGCGGCAAGCGCTGGGTGCCGCCCGCGCCCGGAATGATGCCGAGCTTGATTTCCGGCTGGCCGAAACAGGCGCTGTCGGCGGCGATGATGATGTCGCACATCATCGCCAGCTCGCAGCCGGCGCCCAGCGCGAAGCCGGCCACGGCGGCGACGACCGGCTTGCGCACGGACAGGATGGTTTCCCAGTTGCGGCTGATGAAATTGGTCGACACCACCTCGGCATAGCACTTGTCCTGCATCGCGTGCACGTCCGCCCCGGCGGCAAAGGCCTTGGGGTTGCCCTTGATCAGGATGCAGCCTATGCCGGCGTCGGCATCCATGCGCAGCAGCGCCGCCCCGAGTGCGTCCATCAGCGCGTCGTTGAGCGCGTTGAGCTGGGCCGGGCGGTTCAGCTGTATGACGCCTACCCGTCCCGCCTGGCTGCACAGTATCAGTTCGTCTTGCATGCTTTCTCCTGGTTGGGCACTGCGTGCGCGGTCACACCACGAAGCCGGGGTTTTGCAGCATCAGTCCGCCGTCGACCAGCAAGTCCTGGCCGGTGACGAAGCCGGAGGCGTCGCTGGCGAAGAACAGCACGGCGTTGGCGATGTCGGCCACCTGCGCCGCGCGCTGCAGCGGCACGCGCCGCGCGCGGCGGGCAAAGCCTTCCGGATCGCGTGCGCGCAGGGCGGCTCCCATGGCCGTGTCGACACCGGTGGGACTGACGGAGTTGACGCGGATATTGCGTGCGCCCCACTCGACAGCCATCACCCGCGTCAGCGCGAGCACGGCGGACTTGCTGACGGAATATGCCGCCGTCTCGGGCGCGCTGGCATGGGCCGCCACCGAGGCGATGTTGATGATGCTGCCGCCGTGCCCGCCCATGCGCCGCGCGGCTTCCTGGCAACCGAACAGAACGCCCTTGAGGTTCACGTCCAGCACGCGCTGGAACTGCGCTTCGGTCAGGTCGATGGTTGGCGTCTTGCTGATCATGCCGGCATTGTTGACGACGATATCGACCCGTCCCAGCTGGCTCATCACGTGGTCGAACAGGGACGCCACGGCCGCCTGGCTGGCCACGTCCGTGACCATCGCCAGGGCTTGGCGCCGGTCGTCCGAGTCCGAGTCTGACTTCGACGCGGCCAGCCCGGCCGCCGCCGCGCGCACCAGCTCGCCATCGATATCGGCCAGCATGACGCTGGCGCCTTGAGCGAACAGCGCTTCCGCGATGCCCAGCCCGATGCCCTGCCCCGCGCCCGTCACCACCGCCACCTTGCCGTTCAGCGGCCGCTCGACGGCCGTCCTTGCCACTTCATTCTGCTGCATCATCGTCTCCTGTATGCATCCGTGTCCGCCACAATAATTCGACCGACCAGACGGTTGATTAATTGAAGCTTAGTAGAGATTGAAATCATTGTCAACACTTTGGGAGGTGAAACGCGCCGCTGCCCGGGCTATGCCGGCGTTGGCGCCAGGGGTCTTCCGCCGCTCAGCCCAGTTCGGCGACCAGCTGAGGCACGATGTCGAACAGATCGCCGACGATGCTGTAGTCGGCCACCGAGAAGATCGGTGCTTCCGGATCCTTGTTGATGGCCACGATGACTTTCGAATCCTTCATGCCGGCCAGGTGCTGGATCGCGCCGGAGATGCCGACGGCGATGTACAGCGTCGGCGCGACGATCTTGCCGGTCTGGCCCACCTGCCAGTCGTTCGGCACGTAGCCGGCGTCGACGGCGGCGCGCGAGGCGCCCATGGCGGCGTTCAGCTTGTCCGCCAGCGGTTCCAGGATCTTGAACGCTTCGCCCGAGCCCATGCCGCGGCCGCCGGAGACGATGACCTTGGCGGCCGTCAGCTCGGGACGGTCCGACGTGGCCAGCTCGCGGCCGACGAAGGCGGACTTGCCCGAATCGGCGACGGCGCCGACGGTTTCGGTCGCAGCCGAGCCGCCGGTGGCGGCAGCGGCGTCGAAGCCGGTCGAACGCACGGTGATGACCTTGATCTTGTCCGACGATTGCACATAGGCGATCGCGTTGCCGGCGTAGATGGGACGCTCGAAGGTGTCCGGCGAGTCGACCTTGGTGATTTCGGAAATCTGCGCCACGTCCAGCCTGGCGGCGACGCGCGGCAGGATGTTCTTGCCGTAGGCGGTGGCCGGGGCCAGGATGTGGCTGTAGCCGGCGGCCAGCGCCAGCACCTGCTCGGCGATGTTCTCGGCCAGACCGTCGGCAAAGTGCGCGGCGTCGGCGACGATGACCTTGGATACGCCGGCGATATGCGCGGCTGCTTCGGCTGCGGCGCCGGCGTTCGAGCCGGCGACCAGTACGTGCACATCCCCGCCGCACGCGATGGCGGCGGTGACGGTGTGGAGGGTGCTGCCTTTCAGGCTGGCGTTGTCGTGTTCGGCTATGACAAGTGCGACCGTGGCGACCATGATTTTTCCTTTAGATGACTTTGGCTTCGGCGCGCAGTTTCGACACCAGGGTGGCGACGTCCGGCACCTTGACGCCGGCCTTGCGTTTGGCCGGCTCGATGACTTTCAGCGTAGTCAGGCGCGGGCTCACGTCGACGCCCAGCTCTTCCGGCGTTGTCACGTCCAGCGGCTTTTTCTTCGCCTTCATAATGTTCGGCAAGGTCACGTAGCGCGGCTCGTTCAGGCGCAAATCGGTGGTGACGATGGCCGGCAAGGTCAACGCCAGCGTTTCCAGGCCGCCGTCCACCTCGCGGATGACGATGACCTTGCCGTCTTCCGGCACCACTGTCGAGGCGAACGTCGCCTGCGGCCAGCCCAGCAGCGCGGCCAGCATCTGGCCGGTCTGGTTGCAATCGTCATCGATCGCCTGCTTGCCAAGAATGATGAGTTGCGGCCGCTCCTTGTCGGCCAGCGCCTTGAGCAGCTTGGCCACGGCGAGCGGTTCGAGCGCCGCCTCCGTCTCGACCAGGATGGCGCGGTCGGCGCCGATCGCCAACGCGCCGCGCAGCGTTTCCTGGCACGGCGCCGCGCCGCACGAGACGGCGACCACCTCGCTGGCCTTGCCGGCTTCCTTCAAGCGTACCGCCTCTTCCAGCGCGATTTCGTCGAACGGATTCATCGACATCTTGACGCTGGCGAGCTCGACGCCGCTACCGTCGGACTTCACGCGGATCTTGACGTTGAAGTCGATCACGCGCTTTACGGCCACCATGACTTTCATCGCGGCTCCCCGGCGCCCACGGCGCGGAAGCGTTCGATAATGCTGGAGAAGTCGAGCTGGCCGGAGCCAGACTGGCTGTGTTCGGCGTACAGCGCGCGCGCCACGTCGCCGAGCGGGATCGGGCTGGCGCTGCCGGCCGCCGCCTCGGCCGCCAGTCCGAGATCCTTGAGCATCAAGTCCACGCCGAAGCCGCCGCGATAGCCGCGCGAGGCCGGCACATTGTCCATCACCCCCGGCACCGGGTTGTACAACTCCAGCGTCCAGTTGCGCCCTGAACTCTTGCTCATAATGTCGGACAACACCTTTGGATCAAGGCCATTGGCCATGCCCAACGCCAGCGCTTCCGATGTGCCGGCCATCAGTATGCCGAGCAGCATGTTGTTGCAGATCTTCGCCAGCTGTCCCGCGCCGTGCTCGCCCGCGTGGAAGACGTTCTTGCCCATCGCCAGCAGCACCGGCATGGCGCTGTCCAGTACCTGGGACGGACCGCCGACCATGAAGGTCAGCGTGCCCGCGATCGCGCCGCCGGTGCCGCCCGATACCGGCGCGTCCAGCATGCGGATATCGGCCGCGGCAGCCGCCAGCGCAACCTTCCTGGCGGAAGCTGCGGCGATGGTGCTGCATTCCAAGATCAGCGCGCCCGGCCGCATGCCCTGGATGATGCCATCCTCGCCAAGGTAGAGCTGTTCCACATGCCGGCTGGCAGGCAACATCGACACCACGATGGCCGCATCGGCCACCGCGTCCCTGGCCGACGACGCGACGCCGGCGCCGGCTTCGGCCAACACCGTCAAGGCGGAGGACGACAAATCGAACACGCTCAGCACGTGGCCGGCCTTGAGCAGGTTCAGGGCCATCGGCCCCCCCATGTTTCCCAGGCCAATAAACGCAATGTGGCTCATGTTTTCTCCTGAATTTTATTAAATTTATTGAACTTGATCGGCCCGGGCGATGCCCAGGTCCGACAGCGGATGTTGTGACGGCGTCCAGGGACTGGCCAGCAAATCCCCCTCGCCCGGCGCGCGCTGCCATTGCGGCGACTGGTCCTTGTCAATCAGCAGCGCCCGGATGCCTTCGGCAAAGTCGTGTCCGGCCGCGCACTGCAGCGCCACCCCATATTCCATGCGGAAGACCTCGGCGAGCGCAAGCTGCGGCGCCTTGCGCAGCAACTGCCATGCCAGCGCCAGCGACGTTGGCGCGGCCCGGCCTGCCGCCGCTGCCGCCTTGTCCAGCCAGGCATCCTGACTGCCCACGTCCGCCAGCGCGTCCAGCACATCCTGCAATTGCTCACGCGCGCACAGGCGATCGATCACATCGAGCCGTTCCCGCAATGGCCCTGGCGCATGGGGCGCTTCGGCGGCGCGCAGCACGGCGCCGAGCAGCGCATCGTTGTCCTGGCGGCGGCTGGTCCAGGGTTGCGCCAGCAGGGCCTCAACCACCGTCTCCTTGTCCGCGTGCGCCAGCACCCGGTCGGCCAGCTTGACAAATTTGGCGTCGGCAGCGTTGATGGAGGCCCCCGTCAGGGCCAGGAAGACGCCGAGCCGTCCCGGCATGCGGCTCAGGAACCAGGACCCGCCCACGTCGGGAAACAAGCCTATGCCCACCTCAGGCATCGCCATGCGCGTGCGCTCCGTGACCACGCGGTGGCTGGCGCCCGCCATCAAGCCCATGCCGCCGCCCATGACGATGCCATGGCCCCAGCACAATACCGGCTTCGGATAGGTGTGGATCAGGTAGTCGAGTCTGTACTCGCGGGCAAAGAAATCGGCCGCGTAGGTGTTGGCGAGCAGCTCTTCCCGCCCCCCGCCCGCGTGGTGCTCGAGCATCGAGCGGTACAGGTTCTGCAGGTCCCCGCCGGCGCAGAAGGCCTTCTCGCCGGCGCCCTGCAGCATCACCATGACCACGCGCGGGTCGTCGGCCCACAGGCGCAAGCTGGCCGACAGCATGTCGATCATTTCCAGCGTCAGCGCGTTGAGCGTCGGCTCGGCGTTCAAGGTCAGCACGCCGATCAGGCTGCCGTTGGCCGTCGGCAGGGTCTCGCACAGTACCAGCGCGTCCATCAGCGGTTCTTCCATACGGCGGCGCGCTTGCCGAGGAAGGCGTTGACGCCCTCCTTCTGGTCCTCGGTATCGAACAGGTCGACGAACAGCTCGCGTTCCAGCGGCAGCACGTGCGCGGGGGCCTGGTGGCGCGCGCCTTGTATCAGCCGCTTGCAGGAAGCGACGCTTGACGGACTCTGCTTCTCAATCTTGCGCGCCAGTTCCAGCGCCGCGTCCCTGGCCTGGCCCTTGGCCACCACCTGTTCGACCAGGCCGATGCGCAACGCCGTTTCCGCATCGACGCGCTCGCCGCACAGTATCATGCGCTTGGCCCATCCCTCCCCCACCAGCCAGGCCAGGTTCTGGGTGCCGCCGGCGCAAGGCAGCAAGCCCACCGCGGCCTCGGGCAGCGCCATCTGGGCCTGCGACTCGGCGATCCGCAGGTCGCAGGCCAGCGCGCATTCCAGCCCGCCACCCATCGCGTAGCCATTGATGGCGGCGATCGATACCCCACGGAAGCGCGACAAGGCTTCGAAGGCCTCGCCGAAGCGGCGCGCCATGTCGCGCGCCACGGCCTTGTCGCCGTCGCTGAACAGCTTCAGGTCCGCGCCGGCGGAAAAGAATTTGTCGCCCTGCCCGACCAGGACCAGGCTGTAAATGTCGGAATTGGCGTTGAGGTCGGTCACCAGCGCGGTCAACGCTGCGAGGCTGTCGCCGGTCCAGGTGTTGGCCGGCGGATTGGCCAGCGTGACGACGGCGCAATGGCCGACGATGTCCAGCTCAAGATTGGTATAGTGTGTCATCGGATCTCCTCTGCGCCCGATTGCTCGAGCAAATGGCGCGCCACGATCACGCGCATGATTTCGTTGGTGCCTTCCAGTATCTGGTGCACCCGCGTGTCGCGCAGGTAGCGCTCGAGCGGGTACTCGCGGATGTAGCCGTTGCCGCCGTGGATCTGCAAGGCCTGGTTGCACACCTTGAAGCCGACATCGGTCGCCAGCCGTTTGGCCATGGCGCAGTAGACGGAGGCGTTCGGCGCGGCGGCGTCGAGTTTCGATGCCGCCAGGCGTATCATCTGGCGCGCGCCCACCAGTTCGGTCTGCATGTCGGCCAGCTCGAACTGCAGGTGCTGAAAGCCGG
Organism: Duganella hordei; assembly: GCF_040369125.1. Lineage (NCBI taxonomy): Bacteria > Pseudomonadati > Pseudomonadota > Betaproteobacteria > Burkholderiales > Oxalobacteraceae > Duganella > Duganella hordei. The sequence continues at coordinate 242,102 of NZ_BPWI01000007.1, read as the reverse complement.
ACAGGGCGGACCCGAACTGGCGCCGCTCCCCCATGTAGCGGCGCGCCGCGTCCAGCGCCGCCTGCGCGGCGCCGACCGAGCAGGTGGCGATGTTGATGCGCCCGCCATCGAGCCCGCGCATGGCGATGCGAAAGCCCTCGCCCTCCTTGCCCAGCAAGTGGTCGCGCGGGATCCGCACCTGGTCGAAGCTGACCACCCGCGTCGGCTGGCTGTTCCAGCCCATCTTGACCTCCTTGCGCCCGAAGCCGATGCCCGGCGTATCGGCCGGCACGGCAAAGGCGCTGATGCCGCGCGGGCCGGCCTCGCCGGTGCGCGCCATGACGATCAGCAGGTCGGTGGCGCCGGCGCCGGAAATGAACGCCTTGCTGCCGGTGAGGCAATAGTGGTCGCCGTCCAGCACGGCGCTGGTGGTCAGCGCCCCCGCATCCGAGCCGGCGCCCGCCTCGGTCAGGCAGTAGGAACCCAGCTTCTCCCCGCGCGCCAGCAGGTGCGACCAGCGGTCCCTGACGGCGGGCGTGGCCCAGTTGGCGAGCATCCAGCCAACCATATTGTGGATCGTGATGTAGGCCGTGGTCGACGGGCAGGCGGCCGCCAGTTCTTCAAACACGATCGCCGCGTCGAGCCGCGACATGCCCATGCCGCCGCCGTCTTCCGGCGTGTACATGCCGCAGAAACCGAGGCGGCCGGCGCTGCGGATCATCTCGACGGGGAAAAAGCACTCGCTGTCCCAATCGGCCGCGTGCGGCGCCATCTCGCCCGCCGCAAACGCGCGCGCGCTGTGCTGAAAGGCGAGCTGGTCTTCAGAAAGTTCAAAGTCCATGATGGGTCCGCTATGCTTATTTCAGCGAGATCGTGGTGTTGACCGCGCCGGCGACGCTGTCGTCGTCGAACCAGCGCGCCGTGATGGTCTTGGTCTGGGTATAGAACAGGATGACCTGCTTGCCATAGGGACCGAGGTCGCCCAGCTTGGACGCGCCCGAGCCCGTGAACGAGAACAAGGGGACGGGAACGGGAATCGGCACGTTGATGCCGACCTGGCCCGCCGCCACCTCTTCCTGGAACTTGCGCGCCGCCGCACCCGACTGGGTGAAGATCGCGGTGCCGTTGCCGTTCGGATTGGCGTTGACGAAGGCGATGGCTTCGTCCAGGCTGGCCGCGCTGACCAGGCACAGGACCGGGCCGAAAATTTCCTGGTCGTAGATGCGCATGCCCGGCTTGACGCCGGAAAAAATGGTCGGCCCCACAAAATTGCCGCCCTCGTAGCCGGGCACCACCGGCCGGCGGCCGTCGAGCTCCAGTTTGGCGCCGCCCTCGATGCCGCTGGCGATCAGGCTTTCAACCCGCTCCTTGGCCGCGCACGAGATCAGCGGGCCGACATCGGTACCGGCCTCGGCGCCGCCATTGATCGCCAGGGCCCGCGCCTTCTCGACCAGCTCGGGAATCCAGCTGTTCGCCTCGCCCACCAGCACCGTCACCGGAAGCGCCATGCAGCGCTGGCCGGCCGCGCCGAAGGCCGCGCCGAGCAGATTGTTCAGCGTCTGCGACTTGTTCGCGTCGGGCAACACGATGGCATGGTTCTTCGCCCCCATCATGCACTGGACCCGCTTGCCGGCCTGCGTAGCCCGGTGATACACATGGGTGCCCACCTTGGTGGAACCGACGAAGGACACGGCCTTGATGTCCGGGTGGTCGCAGATCGCATTGACGGCATGCTCGCCGCCATGGATGACATTGAGCACGCCGGGCGGCACGCCGGCTTCGAGCGCGAGCGCGGCCAGCCGCATGGTCACCATCGGGTCCTGCTCGGACGGCTTGAGCACGAAGGTATTGCCGCATGCGATAGCCATGGGGAACATCCACAGCGGTATCATCGCCGGGAAATTGAACGGCGTGATGCCCGCGCAGACGCCTATCGGCTGCATCAGCGTATAGGTGTCGACGCCCGAGGCCACGTTGTTGGCGATCTCGCCCATTTGCAGGCTGCCGATATTGGCGGCGTGCTCGACCACTTCCAGGCCGCGGAAAATATCGCCTTCGGCGTCGGCCAGCGTCTTGCCCTGTTCGGCGGTGAGCAAGGCGGCCAGTTCCTTCATGTTCTCGCGGATCAGCTGCTGATACTTGAGGAAGATGCGGGCCCGCGCCCCGATCGGGGTCTTGCGCCACGAGACGAAGGCCGCCTTGGCGGACGCCACCGCGGCATCGATTTCCGCGGACGTGGCGTGGGGCACCCGCGCGAGGACCTGCTGGGTCGCCGGATTGATCACATCCTGCCACTGGTCCGATTCGGACTCGACGAATCGACCGTTGATAAGAAGCTTGACCGTCGAAATATCCGGGCGGCTGGCGGTGGATGCGCGGGGAACTGAGCTCATGTTATTCCTTCAGATCGGTTGATTGGATCAACACAGAATAATCGCGCCGGACCGGGCAGGCGATGCCCGTATCCTTCAATAATCGTGAGAAATCAAGCCACATCGCAAGCCACATGGGCATCCGGCCCCGGCGCCGCCGCTATGGCCGCGCGCGCCAGAATAATTGACGGGAATTGCCATCCTCCCCCGTCCTTGGGGATGGTAAGCTTGCGCTCATGGAAAAAGGTAGCGTATCGATTTACTTCGTGCAGTCGGCACTGGAGCGTTTGCGCGCACTCGGCATGGACACGACGCCATTGCTGGTCGGCGCGGGCATATCGCCGGCACTGCTGGACTCGCCACACGGAAGGGTGACGCCGCAAGGCTTCAGCGCATTGTGGCTGGGCGTGGCGGCCGCGCTCGACGACGAGCTGTTCGGGCAGGATGCGCGGCGCATGAAAGTAGGCAGCTTTGCCATGCTGACCTACACGCTGATCAGCTGCGACACCCTGCACAGCGCCCTGCGGCGCATGGTCCGCTGCTTCAATCTGATGCTGGACGATTTTGAGTGCGCGCTGGAAGTCGACGCGCGCGTGGCGCGGCTGGCCATCCGGCAGACGGGCTCCGCACACGCGCCGCGCATATTTGGCTTCGAGACGCTGCTGATGATGCAGCACGGGCTAGCCTGTTGGCTGGTGGGCCGCCGTATCCCCGTGCTGGCAGCCTCGTTCAGTTATCCGGAACCGTCGCGCAGCGCGGAATACAGGCAGATGTATTCGGAAAACCTGCTTTTCGATCAGAATGCCACGGCGCTTTCCTTCGACAAGGATTACCTGGCCTTGCCCATGATCCAGGACAGGCGCAGCGCGAAGACGTTTTTGCGCGGCGCGCCGGCCAACATCGTACTCAAGTACAAGAACAGCGGCGGCATGGCGGCGCAGATCCGGCGGCGCCTGCGCACCGCCTCGCGTACCGAATGGCCGGAATTCGACGCGCTCGCCGTCGCCCTGCACATGGCCCCATCGACGCTGAGGCGGCGCCTGGAAGACGAAGGGCAGACATTCCAATTGATCAAAGACCAGTTGAGGCGCGACATGGCCATCGACTTCCTCTGCCATTCGACCAGGAGCGTGGCCGAGATCGCATCGGAACTGGGCTTCGCCGAGGCTAGCGGCTTTCACCGCGCATTCAAGAAGTGGACCGGGGTTAACCCGGGCGAGTACCGCCAGCGCGCCCTGCCGCGATAGCGGCCAACGCAATTGACTATTCCGCAGCGCGCACTATCCACATCCAGGCGCTGAGCGTGAAGAACGAGGTCACCATACAAATCAGCAAAGCGGTGGTGCTGCGGTCGGCCTCGCCGTAAGCCTGGGCCACGATGGGGTAGATGCTCATCATGGGCATGGCCGCCATCAGCAGCGCGGCGGCGCGCAGGTCCGGCGCCATCGGGGCCACGCCCAGCAGCGGCAGCAGCGACGCGATCAGCAGCACCGCCAGCGGATGGCCGATCAGTTTTGCCGCCACCAGCGGAATCACGCGCTGCCAGCCGCTGCCCAGGGGCAAACCAAACAGCGTGCCGCCGATGGCAAACAGCGACACGCCGCCGCTGGCCTGCGCGAACAGATTCACGCCGCGCACCACCGGCTGCGGCAGCCGGACTTCGGCCAGGCTGATCAACAGGCCGCCGCAGACCGCCAGCACCAGGGGATTGCGGATCAAACGCTGCGCCGACTGCCGCAGCGCCTGGTGCCACGGCCGGCCGCCGCCGGCGCGCGCGTTTTCCGCCAGCGCCAGCACCAGCGGCAGCATGACGAGATTTTCGACTATCACATTCAGGCCCAGCGCCACGCCGGCCACCGGCGCCACCATCAGCAGCAGGATCGGAAAGCCGATAAAGCTGCTATTGGAGCAGGACACGCCCATCGCCAGGAAGGTGCTGCGCATGCGGCTCAAGCCGGCGAGCCGATGGCCGGCCGCATAGGCCAGCAGCAGCATCAGCAGCGAGCCGAAAAGGTAGGACAGCAGGTAGGCGGGATGGAGAATCTCGCCGATGCGGCGCTGTGCCAGCGCATTGAAGATCAGCGCCGGCAGCGCCAGGTTAAGAACGAACTTGCCGAACACCTGCATGTCCGCGCGGGCAAACAGACCGGCGCGGGTAGCCAGATAGCCGGCCAGGATCGCCAGATAGATCGGCCCGACGATGGCAAGAACGTCAAGCATCAGGCGCGCTCGACGATGACGCAAGAGGTGAGCAGTTTTTTCATATTGTCCTTTGGGCGCAACAGATTCTACTCGAAGCGGCCGCGTCGACGCAAACCCTCACCTCCTCTTCTCCGCTTCGAGATCTCAGCCCTCGCTCTCCCCCACGAATTGTTGTGCCAGGCGACAGGCCAATCCGATCAGGTGGGACGCAAGTTGAGGCGCGGTCTGCGATTCCGATCGCGTGTGCATCCATCCAAGATAGGTAAAACTACGCAACAGCATGAACAGCGGCAGATAGGCCAGCGTTGCATCCGTCAGCGCGCGGTGTTGCCGGTAGCCGGCGATCAGCGCGGTGCGTGCGGTATCGAAATGACGATCGTCCTGGATAAAATACAGCGCGGATGCCAGTTCGAACAAATGCCAGCCAAAGCCACAGTCATCGAAGTCGATCAAGCGGACATGTTCGCCATCGGCAAGCAAGTTCTCTGGAACCAGGTCGGCATGGATCAGGCCATAGGTCCCTGCGCTGGCGGGCGATTTTTCAAACTTGCGCAACTCGTGGGCGGATTTGGCGCGGGCGCGCACCATCAGGTCGCGCTGCGCCGGGCTCAGCAACTGCAATTGCCAGAAGCATCCCCAGAAAGGGGCGTCGCCGAGCAAGCCTTCGGCATCCCAGGAGTGCCGCTCGAATCCTTTGGGGCGCACCCACGCCGAGGCGTGGTTGTGCAGGCGGGCCGCAAGCTCTCCAACAGTGAAATAGGTGCTCTTGATCGTGTCCGCGTCGGCGTCAAGACCCTGCTCGGATGATCCCAGCCGCGTGCCGTTTACCCATTCGAATAAATCGATCTGAAAATCCAGCGGCAGGGTTGGATGGGCGAGCTTGATGAACGAGGCCTTGCCTGAGGTGGGAATCAGGCGCGGGACGTCGATGCCGGCTTGCTGCAGCGACGTCATCCAAGCCAACTCCGATTGCAGGCCGGCATCGCTATGGTAACCGGCGCGGTGTATGCGCAGGGCATACCGGCGCCCGCTGTCGTCGCGAACCTGGTACACCGCATTCTCGCGGTACTTGATCAACGTCAGCGCCGCGTCACCGAGGCCCCAGAACGGCAGCGCCTCCAGCGCCAATTCATGGAGAGCGCAGAGATGTTCGTCCACCTGCATATCGTTCCAGGTTCTCATCCCCGCTCTCCCCCGACCATGCCAAGGCAGGCATCGAGCGTCCGCAGCATCAGGTCGGCGTTCTCGCGCGAGAAACACAGCGGCGGCCGCAGCTTCAACACGTTGTCGTGGGGGCCTATCCTGCTGATCAATACCCCGCGCTCCTTCATCAGATTGACCAACCGGCGCGACTGCCAGGTCGCCGGAATCTTCGTGTCGCGCGATGTCACCAGTTCGACGCCGAAGAACAAGCCCCGGCCCCGAACGTCGCCGATGAGGAGGTGTTTTTCCTGGAGTTCGCGCAAGCCGCGCATGACATAAGCACCGACGTCGGCGGCGTTGTCGACCAGGCCTTCGCCTTCGATGACATCCAGGACGGCCATGCCTGCCGCGCAAGCGACCTGATTTCCCCCGAAGGTATTGAAATACATGACCCGTTCGCGAAATCCATTGATCAGGTCGGCCCGTCCGACCACGCCGGCAAGCGGATGGCCGTTACCCATCGGTTTGCCCAGGGTGACCAGGTCGGGAACGATGCCCACCGCCTCGTGTCCCCACATGCTGCCGGTGCGGCCGAAGCCGGACTGCACTTCGTCGAAAATGAGCAGGCCGCCGGCCTCGCGCACGATTTTTGCGACCTTCTCCAGGTAAGTTTCAGGCACGCAGGGCAAGCCCTCGTTGGCAAAGATAGGGCAAACGAGCATGCCGGCGAAACCGATTCCATTCATCTCGAACGCGTCGATCGCAGCGCTGACTTCCGCTGCATAGGCATCCGCCAGCGCCTCGCCATCCAGCTCGTAGTGCGGCCGGTAGGCATCGGGGAAACGCACGGCGCGCACATACGGACTGGTCGACTCCCCTCCGTGAAACAGCGTCGCCATTTCATCCAGCGCCGCAGTGTTGCCATGGTAGGTCAGGTTCGAGCAAATGATGCCGTTGCGGCCCGTGTGGCTGCGCGCGATCCTCAACGCGACTTCGTTGGCCTCGCTGCCTGTGCAGGTGAACATCACCATCGACAACGAGGCATCGAACTTCGACAGCAGCCGCTCCGCATAGGCGACACTGCCCTCGTGCAGGTAGCGCGAGTGGACATTCAGCGCGGCGGCCTGCCGCGCAATCGCATCGACCACATGCGGATGGCAATGCCCCACCGTCGGAACGTTGTTATAGACGTCCAGGTAGCGCCTGCCGTCGTTGTCATAGAGCCAGACGCCCTCGCCGCGGACCAATTGCAGCGGGTGTTCGTAGAACAATGGGGCTGCGGCGCCGAACACGCGATTCCGCCGTTGAAGCAATCCATCGGCGCCCACAGTCAAAGTCCTCCCATGCACAAGTATTTTGTGACCAGGTAATCATCCATGCCATACTTTGAGCCTTCCCTGCCCAGGCCGGACTGCTTGACGCCGCCGAATGGCGCGATCTCATTGGAGATCAGGCCGGTGTTAATGCCGACCATTCCGCTCTCGAGGCCTTCCGCGACCCGCCAGATACGGCCGATATCGCGCGAATAGAAATAGCTCGCCAGACCAAACTCGGTATCGTTGGCCAGCGCCAGCACTTCATCGTCGGTCTTGAAACGGAACAAGGGCGCCAGCGGCCCGAAGGTCTCTTCGCGCGCGACCAGCATCTCCGCGCTGACATCGGCGATCACCGTCGGCTCGAAGAAACCATGGCCGAGCGGATGGCGATGACCGCCGGCCAGCACCCGGCCGCCTTTGGCAACGGCATCGGCGATATGCTGCTCCACTTTCTGCACGGCGGCATCGTCGATCAGCGGTCCCTGGGTGGTGCCTTGGGCGACACCGTTGCCGACTTTGATTTTTTTGACGGCGGCCACCAATTTCTCCGCGAACGCCTCATACACGCCGTCTTGCACGTACAACCGGTTTGCGCACACGCAGGTCTGGCCCGCGTTACGGTACTTGGAAATCATTGCGCCCTCAACAGCGGCGTCCAGGTCGGCGTCGTCGAACACGATGAACGGCGCGTTGCCGCCCAATTCCAGCGAGAGCTTCTTGATGGTCGGAGCACACTGTTTCATCAGCTCGCGCCCCACTTCGGTGGAGCCGGTGAACGTCAATTTTCGCACGGTGGGATTGGCCGTCATCTCGCCACCGATCGCGCGCGACGATCCGGTCAACACGCTGAATATGCCCGCCGGAACGCCCGCGCGCTCGGCCAGCACGGCCAGCGCCAGCGCCGAGTACGGCGTGGCCGTCGCAGGCTTTAACACCATCGGACAGCCCGCCGCCAAGGCCGGGCCGGCCTTGCGGGTAATCATCGCCGCCGGAAAATTCCACGGCGTGATCGCCGCGCACACGCCGATCGGCTGTTTGATCACCACGATGCGGCGATCGGGCCACGGCGATTGCAGGGTGTCGCCATCGACGCGCTTGGCCTCCTCGGCAAACCATTCGAGAAATGAGGCGGCGTAAGCGATTTCGCCCTTGGATTCGGTCAGCGGCTTGCCTTGCTCGAGCGTCATGATCATGGCCAGGTCGTCCGCGTTTTCCAGCATCAGATCATTCCACTTGCGCAAAATGGCGCTGCGTTCCTTCGCCGGTTTGGCGCGCCAGGCGGACCAGGCGCCTTCGGCGGCCGCAATGGCGCGCCCGGTTTCGGCCGCACCCATGTTCGGCACCGTCCCAAGGATTTCCCGATTGGCCGGATTGGCGACCGCAATGGTTTCACCATTGTCCGCATCGCGCCACTGTCCGTTTACAAAAGCTTGCTGCCGAAACAGCGAAGGGTCGTTCAAGCGCATCATCGCGTCACTCCAAATAGAAATTCATAGGTGTCAGTTCATCTGCGTCACAAGTTTTGTCACCAGATAACCGTCAAACGACTCGCTGCCGCCTTCGCTGCCGTAGCCGCTGTCCTTGATGCCGCCGAACGGCAGTTCCGACGGTCCCGCGCCGAAATGATTGATGTTGACCATGCCCGCTTGCAAGCCGGTGGCAAGCAGGTGGGCACTGCGCGAAGACTCCGTGAAGGCGTAGGAAGACAGGCCGAACGGCAGGCTGTTGGCCTGCGCGATCGCCTGCTCCAGCTCGTCAAAGCGCACGATGCCCGCGATCGGCCCGAACGGCTCGTCGGTCATCAGGCGGCTGCCGGCATCCGGCTCGAGCACCACCGTGGGTGCGAAGTAGTTGCCGCGTTCGCCGATACGCCCTCCCCCGCAGGCGATTTCCGCGCCGCGCGCGCGCGCATCGTCGACGAAGGCCTGCATCTCCGTCACGCGCCGTTCGTGGGCCAGCGGGCCCATGGTGGTGGCAGGGTCGATGCCGGGACCGACCCGGATCTCGCCGGTACGCTCGAGAAAGCGCGCAACGAAGCGCTCGTAGACCGAGCGGTGAACGAAGAAACGTGTCGGCGAGACGCAGACTTGTCCCGCGTTGCGAAACTTGTACGGTACCAGCAGATCGGCCGCCCGGTCCACGTCGGCGTCCTGGCAGACGATCACGGGCGCATGGCCGCCGAGCTCCATGGTCATGCGCTTCATGTTCAGGCCGGCCAGCGCGGCCAACTGCTTACCTACCGGCACCGAGCCGGTAAATGAAATCTTGCGAACGATGGGCGACTCGATCAGATAGCGCGACACTTCATGCGGTACGCCCCAGATGATGTTCAGGCAACCGGCCGGCAGCCCCGCATCGTGGAACAATTGCGCCAGCGCCATGACCGCGCTGGGCGACTCTTCCGGCCCCTTCAGAATGATGGTGCAGCCGCTCGCCAGGGCGGCGGCCACCTTTTTCATCGCCTGATTGAAGGGGAAATTCCATGGCGAAAACGCGGCGCACACGCCGATCGGCTCGCGCAGCACCATCTGCCGGACGTTCGGTGTGCGTGCAGGCACCACCCGCCCGTAGATGCGGCGCCCCTCTTCCGCGTGCCATTCCGCCACCTCGGCGCTGGCGGCCACCTCGCCGATCGCTTGCGCCAGCGGTTTCCCCTGGTCGAGCGTGATCTGGCGTCCGATCTGATCGGCCCTTTCGCGGGTCAGCGCGGCGACGCGCCGCAAGATCTCGGAACGCCGCAACGGCGACTCCAGACGCCAGCCGGCGAACGCGCGCTCCGCGGACGCGAGCGCGCAGTCGAGATCGGCCTGCGTGGCGTGTGGCAGGGTACCGAGGACTTCGCCGCTGGCCGGGTCGAACACCGGCTGCGTGCGCCGGCCGTCGTCGCCGATGAAGGCGCCGTCGATGTAAAGGCTCAACTTGTCGTAACGTTCGCTCATGCCATCCTCCCGGCGGTGCCAAGCTGCGTCGGCGTGAGCGCATGCCTGAGCAGCTGGTTTTCCTGCTTGAGCAAAAGATGGCGCACTTTCCCGCGGAACTCCTTGAAGCCGGCGTCGGCCAGCAGGCCGGCCCGGCGGCGCGAGCGCTCGTCCAGCGTATCGAACGGCCACAGATAGACCAGTTGATTGAGATCGCCGAACTCACGGGTGAAACAGCCGATCGCCGGTCCGAGGTGACCTTCCTGGATCGCGCGGCCGCACTCTTCGTAGAGCCGCAGATATTCGGCTACGCCGCCAGGGACGAGGGAATAGACGCGTTGTTCGATGTACATGATGTATCCTTGGTTGGGGCCGCGAAGCGACGGAATTCCTGCGTAACGGACGCCATGCCGTCCTGACTCGTGTGCGCCGCGATATACCGGTCCGGACGCAACACGACAATCGCACCCGGGTTCGCCTCGAACCAGTTGGCGAGATGGTTGTCGACGTCCTCGACGCAGGCGCTGCCGTGGGTGGAGTCCACCCGGCTTTCGCGCGATTGCCCGCTGCGCGAACGCGCCACGTGGATGAAGCTGGCGCCCAGCGTGTGCCAGAACTCCCGGTCGGCCGGGCTCAACGCTGCTTGAGGATCGACCTGCCAGCCGATGACAGCAAACCAGGGGCCAAGCGCGTCATCGAGCTTGCGCCGGCGGCCGGCGGCATCCTCCACGTCGGGTTGTATGAACATGCGCCCTACCATCGGGTACCCGTCCGAAGGCACCACCACGCCCTTCCGATAGATGGGCATCGGCTTGAAGCGCATCTGCAGCACATAGTTCCTTATGCCGGGAAAGAAGCGCATCGAGCTGAAGAACAGATCGCGGACCCACGCCTTGAGGCGGTTGGTCGGCATCAGCAGGGCGCCGAAGGTGTCGGCCAGATCGACCATGGCTTTCGCGTGGTCATGGCGTTCGCTGTCGTAGGTCTGCAGCACGTCCGGGCGCAGCGTGCCGCGCACGATGCCGGCCAGTTTCCAGGCCAGGTTGCCGGCGTCGCGCAAGCCGGCGTTCATGCCCTGCCCGATCCAGGGCTGGCTCAAATGCGCGGCATCGCCGATCAGCGCGACGCGGCCGATCACGAGCCGTTCCGCGACGCGCGAATGGTGGAGATAAGTGCGCGCATTGACGATCTCGACGGCGTCCGGATCGCGCACGTACGGCGCGATCAGGCGCCGCAGCGTGGCCGGCTGAATCATCACGTCGGGATTCTCGCCGGGAAAGAGCATGAACTCCCAGCGCCGGAAATTGTAGGGCAGGTAAATGCACACGTTCGGACGTCTCGGGTCGCAATTGAGCGCCGTGTACGGCGCGTCGACCGGCGCGTTCCTGACGTCCATGACCACCCATTTCCGCGGCAGGGTTTTGCCGACCAGGGCGACACCGAGCTTCTCCCGCATGGTGCTGCGTCCGCCATCCGCCGCGACGCAATAATCGGCCTGCATCGTGTACTCGACGCCATCCTCGCGACGGATCTTCAACCTTACCCCGCCGGCGTCCTGGTCCACTTCAACCACCTCTTCGCCCAGCCGCAGCTGCACCTGCGGGTAGCGTTCCAGGCCGTGTCGCAGCGTACGTTCCGCCATTTGCTGCATGAAGATGTTGCGGCGCCACCAGCCGAACTCACGGGTCGATGGCCGGATATCGGCAAAACAGGTGCCCTTGGCGTCGAACATGCGCATCGGCACATTCTGAATGACGTCCGCGGCGATCGCGTCGGCCAGTCCGGCCGCCTGGAAAATACGCAACGCTTCGTCATCCATGCCGACCGCGCGCGGGTAGGGAAGAATTTCCTTGCTGCGTTCGATGAGCACGGTATCGATGCCGTAGACGCCCAGCAGATTCGCCAGGGTCACGCCATTCGGCCCCGCGCCGACGATGACAACCGCGTGACGCGATGGTTCAGGATGGTTCATGTTCTCAGTCCATCAAGGAAGGGATGCAGGGCCGACATGAATGCCGGCAGATTGTCATCGTGCACATAGTGACTCGCCCCCGGAATATCGACGCAGCTGATCAGAGGATTGCGATCCGTCATCGCCCGGGCGGTTTGCGCGGACAGGAAATCGGAATTTTCCCCTCGCAGCACCAGCGTCGGCGCGCGCACCGCTTCCACGTGCGGCCACAGGTCAACGAGCTGCTCCGCCGTCGCGTTCAGCCGCGCCGATGCGATGCCTTGCGCATCGTGCTTCCAGACGATGGCGCCGTCGGCCGACTCATGAAGCGAGAACCTGACGCGCGAGAGCACAGCCTCTTCGGATATATTCGGCCGCTGACGGCGCCAGAAGGCCGTGGCGGCGTCCCAGCTGGCAAAGCTCGAGGGCGTCGCCAGCAACTCCCGTTTGATTCGGGCGGCGCCGTCCGATCCCAGGGATGCGCCCGGCCCCATGTCCTCGATCACCATGCCCATCACGTTATCGGGATGGCGCGCCGCGTAGATGAATGCATTCGCGCCGCCCATCGAATGGCCAATCAGCACGAAGCGTCCCAGACCCAGTTGGCGTACCAGCGCCTCGATATCCCCCACATAGGCTTGCGCGAAATAATTGTGCCCGGGATCCCAGTCGCTCTCCCCTCTTCCGCGCTGGTCCAGCGCGATAACGCGCCACCGATCGGCCAGCGGCAGCGCCACCGGCTCCCACGTGTGGGCGTAGCTGCGCAAGCCGTGCAGCATGATGATGACAGGGGCGTCAGGCCGGCCCCATTCCACGTAGCGCAGGCGCAGATTGTCATGGTGCACCCATCCTTCGGTTGTAGTCATGATGGTGTCCATTGTTTTCCCTCTAGACCAGGCCGTCTTCGCCTTTGGCTTCGCTCTTCTGGATGCCGCCCAGCCGCGCATGCAGGCGGCCGCGGGTGGCGAACGCCCAGGCGACGATGACTTCATCGCGATTCGGCGCGTCGGCAAATTGCACGGTCACCGTGTCGTAGTGCGAGCGCACGTACAGCGCATCCTTGTAGGCCAGCGGAATATCCAGGGTGGTTCCCGGCACGCCGCGCTTGCCGCTCGATGGCACCCATGCCTTGCCGCCGCCAATTGCCTCGCGAATCGGATTGGCGGCCGGGTTGGTCAGCAGCGCGTTGCCGTGCTCGTATTCCCCATCGATGCCCACCAGGATCGCTTTGCCGTAACTCTCGACCGGTGTATCGCCAACGATTTCCTTGATGCGCCGGCCGAACTCCTTGCCCAACTCGGGCGAGGCCTCGATCCACCCGGACAGGTCCTGCACGTATTGGCCGGCGTACGGGTTGGCAATGGCCGCCGCGATGACGATCTTGCGCAGAGGCTCGCCATCGGCCAGTTGGCCGGATTCGTTGGCGAGCGTGTCGTCGATCTGGGTGTACCATTTGCGGATGTGAAAACTGTGGAAATTCGAAGTTCTGGTCATGGCATTGCCTTCATTAATAAGCGTTGAATATCAGTCGTACAGCGGTTCGAATGCGATCGGATCGCTGGCGGCGTTATAGTCCTTCAACAGGCGCCGCCCTTCCTCGTCATCCACGGCGGTCTCGCAGAAGAACTCCAGCCGGTTTCCGTCCGGGTCCGTAAAGTAGACGCCGATGCCGATCTTGTGATCGGTGATCTTGACAATCGGCACCTTGCGCAGCAGCAGCATCCCGTACAGGCGGCGCAGCTCGGTCAGATCGCCGTCGATCTCCAGCCCGTAGTGCTGCAGGCCGATCGTGCCCATCTCGGCGTCGTTGCTCGCCTTCAGGAGGGCGATGTCGTGGTGCTTCTGTCCGAACGACATGAAGACCCAGTTCGGGCTGCGGGCGGCTTCCTTCATCCCCAGCACTTCGGCGTACCAGCGGGACGAGGCGTCCGGGTCGCGCACGAACAAGGCAAGATGGGTGCGCTTGATGCGCGGCACCGGCAGCGGCGGCGGTTGTGCAATGTGAGATATGTTCATGTCTGCATCTCCGTCAATGAGTGGATTGGGCATGCGCGACCAGCGGCGCCGTGAACGGCGTCCAGGTGACGGCGGTGATTTCGCTGAACTCACGCCATTCCTTCTGCCAGCTCACGCCACCGTCGTTCGATCGGAACAGCCTGCCGTACTTGGTGCCGGCAAACAGCAACGTGGGATCGGCGGCATGCGTCCCGAGTGCCCAGAACGTCGAATTGGGCGTCTCCGCCAGTTCGGATTGCACCCATGTTTGCGCGCCATCGTCGGAACGGTACAAACGGCTCACATGTCCCGGCGTGCCGTCGCCCATGGCGAGTACCAGGGAGTTGTCCGCCCCGGCCGGCGCCATCACGGTGCGCGTGTAGTACAGACCGTCGAACTGCTGGCTTGAGAGCTTGCCGGACCAGGTCTGGCCGTCGTCGGTGCTGCGATAGATCGCGTTGACGGTCAGGACCAGGGTGGTCTTCTTGTCAGTCAATGTCCTGGGCAGGATGGTGATCGCGTGAATGTCCGAATTGCGTATCGTGCCGCCAGGGCTATCGACGCGCGTCCAGCTCTGGCCGCCATCGGCGCTGCGCCACGCCCCGCCCTCTTCGACACCAAACCAGACCTGGCGGCTGTCGTCCGGGTCGACGCAGATGGTCAGCATGCGCGGGCGATTCACACCGGAGCAAAACTCGGGAATCTCGGGCGGCAGGCGCAGCCAGGTTTCGCCGGCATCGACCGACTTGAAGATGGCCGAACGCGAAGGCGCGCCCGTGCCGGCATAGACCACGGCAGGATCATTGGGATCAACGGCGATCGACCAGACGGTCATGCCATTGATCGGACTGTCCACGCGGCGCCAGTGCGCGCCGCCGTCGTCGCTGATGCAAAAACCGCAATCGGCGCCGGCGTAGATCCGCTCGGGACGGCTGGGATCAACCGCGAGGGCGCGCACGACGCCGTCAAATTCAATGGGTTCGGTCAGGCCGAGACGATGCCAGGTGGCGCCGGCATCGTTGCTGCGCAAGATACCCTGGCCAGCTGTGGCGACAAGTATGGTCGACATATTGAATACCTTCCTTATAAGAAAATGCCGCGGGTGAGTCCGCCATCGGCACCGATCGACTCGCCCGTGATGCAGGCTGCGCGCGGTGAAGCCAGGAAGGCGACAATCGAGCCCATCTCTTCGACTTGCAGCACGCGGCGGATCGGCGTGGCCTTGGCGTAGTTGGCTTCCACTTGCGCCGCGGTCAGCCCTTGTTTGGCCGCCTCTTTTTCATACAGCTCGTGGATGTGGGGCGTTTCAACCACGCCTGGATGAATGATGTTGACCGTGATGCCGTCCGGGCCAAGCTGATCCGACAAGGTCTTGGTCATGTGGACGATGGCGATGTTGCGCATACCGGAAAGCTGTTTGCTGCCGCGTCCGGTGAGGCCGCCGATGTTGACGATGCGGCCCCATTGTTTGCGCTGCATGTAAGGGGCGGCCGCCTTGCAGCAGCGGAAATAGCCGACCACCTTGATGTTGATGTCCTGCAGCAGCCCTTCAGGATCGGCCTCGGAGAGTTCCGAGCGCACCAGGCCGCCCGGGTGGGCCGCGCCGTTGACCAGAATGTCGAGGCTGCCAAAGGCTGCGACGGTCTTGGCCATCGCGGCCTCGATCGACGCCATGTCCGTGGTATCGACCACCACCGGCAGGACGCGGCCGCCCTGGTCGCCGAGCGCGGCCCGGATTTCCGCCGCGGCCTCTTCCAATTGCGGCATGCGGCGCGCGGCGATCGCCACATCGACGCCTTCGCGCGCCAGTTCCAGCGCGACCGCCTTGCCGATGCCCATGCTGCCGCCCGTGATAAAGGCGACTTTTCCGTTCAGTTCGAGGTTCATAGTTGTGCTTTCAATCGTGACTAAATAATTAGGGCAGGCACATCTCGATGAGATAGGGGCTGCCGTCGTTGATGTCCGCTGCAATGGCCAGCGCGTCGCGCAGTTGAGCGACGGTTGCAACGCGTTGGGCGGCGACGCCGTAACCCTTGGCCAGCGCCAGCCAGTCGAACGCCGGATCGTCCAGCACGGTCAGGCGTTGCGCCTGGGGGCCGATTTCCGCCAGGTCCATGCGGTCGAGTTCGGTCTGCAAAATGCCATAGCGCTTGTTCGACGTGATCAGCATGACCACCGGCAAACGCTCGCGCGCCATGGTCCACAAGGACTGGATCGTGTATTGCGCGCTGCCGTCCGACTGCAGGGCATACACGCGGCGATCCGGGCAGGCGATCGCCGCGCCCAGCGCGACCGGCAAGCCCTGGCCGATGGCGCCGCCGGTATTGGTGAGCAAGGTGTGTCGTTTGGCGGCGGCCGAGGCGGTGACAAAGGGATAGCCGCAGGTCCCGCCCTCGATTGAAACGATGGCGTTGTCGGGCAGCGCATTCGACAGCGTGCGGCCGACGGCCGCCGGCGTCAGCGGGCCATCTTCAAGCGCGTAGCGGCTGGAGGCGACACCGGCAATGGTGCGCGGCGCGTCGAGCAAGTCGGCCAGCGCCTCGAGCGCCAGGTGCCCCGCCTCGCCGGGCGCCGCCAGTGTGATGAGAGCGTCCCGGGGAGCGAGCTCGCTGGGCAGTCCTTCGTAGCCGAAGTACGCCACTGGCGCGATCGCGCCGGCCAGGATGACGGTGGCGCCATCGAGCGCGGCAATGGCCACTTCCGGGAAATACGGCAGGCGGTCGATATCGGGCAGACCGCCGCCCCGCTCGCTGCGGGCCGGAAAGGTCTCGCTGAAGAGACGGGCGCCGGTCGCCGCCGCGATGCGGCCGGCGGCGATCTGGCCCCGGGCGTTCAACGCGTCCGCGCCGCCGAGCAGGAGCACTGCCTTGCCGCCGCCACGGAGCGTGCGATGGGCCTGCGCCACCAGATCGGCAGAGAACGTGGGCTCGGGACGGGAAACCGGGGCGCGCGTCGTCTGCGCGGGCGCCGCGATTTGCTGGAAATCGACCGGCACAACCAGCGTCGACACCAGGCCAGGACTGGCGTGCGCCGCGCCGATGGCGTCGACCGTATCTTGCTGCAGGTCGGGGGCCGACGCCACGCTGCGGTACCAGCCTGAAACGGGCCGCGCCAGCGATTCGATATCCGAAGTCAGCGGCGCATCGTACTGCAGATGCCAACTCGCATGATCGCCGATGATATTGACGATCGGCGTGCGCGCCCGACGGGCGTTGTGCAGATTGGCCAGGCCGTTGGCCAGGCCCGGGCCGAGGTGCAGCAGCGTGGCCGCCGGCTTGCCCGCCATGCGGCCGTAGCCGTCGGCGGCGCCGGTGCACACGCCCTCAAACAGTCCGAGCACGGCCCGGACGCCGACGCCTTCATCGTCGAATGCGGCAACGAACGGCATTTCCGTTGTTCCCGGGTTGGCGAAACATACATCGACGCCCGCCATGCTGCAGGCACGAAGTACGACTGATGCGCCGGTCGGCGCTGGATTGGGTGTTGGAGTGTTCATGTTTTAAAGAGTAATCCCACAATACGGGACTGTCAATCGATATTTCCGACCATTTTTGTTTTGAAATTCCATGATCCAGCGCAAGGAACGTGCGCCAGCTGGGATGAAATTGTTGTATTTGCGCTTAAAACGCCATTTCATTTCAATAATCCCGCCCCCAAGCGTGGTTTTCTCTCGAAAAGCATGTGACATCGAGTCCCGCAATGTGGTACTTTAAAATCATTCATGCAATGGACGATATTTGCTCTACATCAAGTCGAATGGGCGTACGATGGACTAAGCATCCCGTTGATTGCAGGCATGAAATTCGCTTGGATAGGCGGACGGCCGCAACGTCGATTGCCCGCTGCAGGACACCCACTTTGTGAACAGACCGGTGAGGACGCTATGAACGCAACAATGGATCGCTTCCGGGACGTGCATCTCCACGCCGCCTCCGTAAACGAGTGGAATCAGACCTACAACCAGATAACACCGGGGTGCCTGCAGAGTTCACTGGTGCAGATTTCTACCGGCCACCTCCATGTTTTTCGCGAATACATGAATCAGCGTGTGGTCCAGCACGGCCAGGCGCCGCGCGGAAAATTGTGTTTCGCCGTCCCCACCGCCATGCCCGGAACCGCCCGCATGCAGGGGCGCAAGGCGTCCGACAACAGTGTCTTCGTGCTCCAAAGTGGTGAAGAATTCATGTTCCACATGCCGATGGACACGGACATGCTGGCCATCACGCTTGAATATGAGGTATTCGAGAACT
Organism: Duganella hordei; assembly: GCF_040369125.1. Classification (NCBI taxonomy): domain Bacteria; kingdom Pseudomonadati; phylum Pseudomonadota; class Betaproteobacteria; order Burkholderiales; family Oxalobacteraceae; genus Duganella; species Duganella hordei. The sequence continues at coordinate 223,976 of NZ_BPWI01000007.1, read as the reverse complement.
TATTGTCCGCGTCGATGTCGCCCAGCAGCCTGGATGCGCTGCTGAAGCAGCCCGTGATCGAGGTCCCCGAGGATAGGCTCAACGAGGTCCGAACCAAGTTGCTCGCACTGTTCTCGCACGCGGCGGCCAATCCGCACCTGATCGGGACACCCGCGGCGGAAAAGATGCTTGAGCACTCGATCATCAGCGCCCTGCTGGACCTGATCAATGACCCGGAGTGCGACAAGAACCAACGCCTGAGCAGTTCCACGCAAAGCTTTATCGTTGACAAGTGCCACCACATTGCGATGTCGAGCGGCGACATGCCGGTCACTATTCTCGATCTCTGCGAACGGCTGCATACCAGCCCGCGGACGATCCAGAACAGCTTCAACGCGGTGACCCAGACCTCGCCGCTCGACTACCTGCGCTCCATCAGACTGAACGCGGTGCGCAGGCTGCTGGTGTCAACCAGCGCGATCGAGCTAGGCATCGGACAGGCCGCCGCGAACTGGGGCTTCTTCCACCTGAGCCACTTCGCGACCTGCTACAAGGGTTTGTTTGGCGAGCTGCCGTCGCAAACGCCGCGCGCGCGCGCCGCCATCCAGTCCTCTTTGTAAGGCTGCAAACCGCCGCTCAACCATGCGGCGCAGCAGCGGGCATGGTCGAACGGCGGGCACTCAGAGCGCAGCCAGCCCTTCGCCGAAGACGTCCAGCGCCTTGAACAGCAGGGAGCGCGGTATCGTGAGAGACGGCATGACACGCATCACATTGGTGTAACGGCCGCACGGCACCATCAGCACGCCGTGGCTCAGGACGTAGCCCATCAACTTACCCAGTTTCTCGCCGCTCAGCGGCTCCTTGGTGACCTTGTCTTCCACCAGCTCGATACCGATCATCAGGCCGCGGCCGCGCACTTCGCCCACGTACGGGCTGTTGAAGGCGCGGATATGCTGTTGTACTTCCAGGCCCAGCGTATGCGCGCGGTTGAGCAGATCCAGCTCGGGATCTTGCAGCAGGCTGATGTTGGTCAGGGCCACCGCCGCCGCCACCGAGTTGGCCGCGAACGTGTTGGGCACCGAGCCGTCGGGGATCTTGGCCGCCAGATCCGAGCGCATCGCCAGGCCGGCCATCGGGACGTCGCCGCCCATGCCCTTGCCGAAGGTCAGCATGTCAGGCTTCACGCCCGAATGTTCCACCGCCCACATCTTGCCGGTACGGCCGGCGCCCGATTGCACTTCGTCCACGATCAGCAGCGCGCCGCTGCGGTCGCAGGCCTTGCGCAGCAGGCGCAGGAATTCCGGCGACGGCGGCACGTAACCGCCTTCGCCCTGCACCGGCTCGACGATCACGGCGGCCACGTCATCGGCCGCCGTGTACGGAGTGTTCAGCAGATAGTCGATATACTCGCCGGCGATCGTCTCGGCGCTCTTGTGGGTGGTGTCGAACGGGAAGCGGTAGGCGTAGGGATAGGGAGCATGGATCACGCCGCCCATGAACGGACCGTAGCCCTTGCGGTAGGCGGTGCCGGTGGTCAGCGCGTTCGAGGCGTTCCACACGCCATGGTAGGCGCCGTGGAAGGCGATGATCTGGTGCCGGCCGGTGACGCGCTTGGCGAACTTGACGGCCGCTTCCAGCGCATCGCTGCCGCTTTGCGTGAAGAAGGTGATGCAGTCGCCACGCAGGCCATCGGGCATGATTTCGGAGATCTTGGCGGCCAGTTCGGTGCGCTTGGAGCTGTTCACCTCCATCGCGTGCATCAGCACTTCCGACTGCGCGCGCATGGCCGCCACCACCTTCGGGTGGCAACGGCCAACGCTGCTCACGCCCACGCCGGCCGACAGGTCGATGAAGGTATTGCCGTCCGGGTCCTTGATCGTCACGCCGAAGGCTCGGTCCATGACCACCGGCATGCGACCGCCGCCACGTGCCATCGATTCCGTGCGGGCGGACAATGCGAGCGCCGCTACCGCCTTGGGGCCGGGGAATTCGGCGGATATCATTTTCGGAGCATCTGGGAAATTCAGAGCTTCCAGTTCAATTTCAGTCATAAACGTACCTCGTCTGGGAATATATTCGGCGAATTGCTCGGTGCGCAGCGAACCCTGATCGGCAAGCATGATCAAAGTTTGTTTTGCACATGCCAATAGTGATTCAGATCCCGTCTGGCGCGTTAGCCCGAATCGGCAATGTGGGCGTGATCGCGAGGTCGACGCGTCCCAATTTTGCGATCAGCTCCGCATTCGAGCGCACGCCCATCTTGGTGTAGATGTTCTGGATATGGGTGCGCAGCGTGGGCAGGGAAATGGCAAGGTGCTTGCAAAGGACCTTGTTGCTGACCCCGGTGGCGGCGATCTCGACCACATCGATCTCCCTGGGGGTCAGGCGATACTCGGCCGACAGGCTGGCGCGATTGTGCACGCGGCTGGGCACGTAGATCGCGCCCAGGGCATATTCGACAAACGGCTGCACCTGGCGCAGGAGCGCGATTTCACCGGCCGTGAATGGCTGATCCGCACGCTTTCTCACCAGCGTCAGTACCGCGACTATCCGGTCTTTTTGCCTGAGAAAGATATCGCAATTATGGAAATAGCCGTTCGGCTGGTAAAACCCCTTGAAAATCCCGGTTTCGCGCCACGCGGCGTCTTCCATGATCGTCGAGTTGGAAATGACGACGGTCCCGGTCTCCTCGAACCGGGACGGATGCATGGGATCGAGCGCCCAGAATGTTCTCGCATAGTCGTCGACCATTTGATCGAGCTGGCCGTCCGACGCGGTGTCCTGCTTGAGCTGCGCCCACGGGACGTAGATATAGAATCGGGTGCCGTCGGCCGGCAGCAGCCCGCTCACGAGAGCGAGCAACTCCCGTTTGAACTCGTCCGAAACATGCGAAATATCCATGAAGCCGCGTCCCTATCCTGGTTCGACCGGGCACAGTATGCACCGCCGTCGGCCGGCTCGTCCCTAATACTGGCTTTCCGGCAAGCGGACGGTCATGCCATCCATGTCGTTGGTCAACGTAATCTGGCAGGACAATCGACAGTTGGGCTTGTCGCCCGCAGCCGATTCCAGCATGGCATGTTCCATGTCGCTGGCGCGATTCAGGGTTGCCGCCCATTGCTCATCGACATAGCACATACAGGTCGCGCACGAACAAAAGCCGCCGCATTCCGCGACCACCCCGGCAATGCCATTGTCGACGGCCGCTTGCATCAGCGTGCTTCCAACCGCCGCCTCCGCCACGCGCACCTGATCGAGATGGTCAACGAAATTTACTTTAATCATGGCTTGGGAGACTCCAGGTTGAGAAGGTGACTGGGATTGAAAACTTGTTCTGATGCGATCATTTTTTTGCCCTGCATGAATTCCTTGGGTTGATTCACGCAATCGAGCGCGATGAGTTTGCCGGCCGCCAAATAGTAGACCGAGAAACTCCGGCCGGTCCTGTGATCGCCGCGCACCACTACTTGATCATGCCCCTGCGATAGTCCCGCCATCTGCAGCTTCACATCGTACTGGTCCGACCAGAACCAAGGCTGCGCCTGGTACGCCACCGGTTTTCCACACAACGTGGCGGCGGCGCATGCGGCCTGCCCCATCGCGTTGGGCACCGATTGCAGATGAATCATGCGTCCATATTTCACGCCGAAAAACTCGGTGCAGTCGCCGGCGGCCACAATGCGCGGGTCGCTGGTTTGGGCGAACTCATCGACCACGATGCCGTGGTTGGTCGTCAATCCGGCGGCCGCGGCCAGGTCGGTATGCGGGGTCACGCCGATGCCGACGATGACCAGGTCGGCGCGCAAGGTCTCCCCGCCTTCGCACACCACCGCTTCCACGTCGCGCTGGCCGAGCAGCGCATTGACGGTTCGGTTGCACAGAATCGTGACGCCCTCTTCGGCGTGTAGGCGTTCGTAGAAACCGGCGACGTCTGCGGTGGTGACGCGCTGCAGCAAGCGCGGCATCGCTTCGAGGACCGTCACCTGCATGCCCAGCTTGCTCAATACCGCGGCCGTTTCCAGGCCTATGTAGCCGCCGCCGATGATGACGGCGTTCCGCTTCGCGCCGGACGCGATGTGGGCCTTGATGCGTTCGAGGTCGGCGACGGTATGCAGATGAAACACGCCATCCAGGTCACTGCCGGGGACGCGAAGCCGGCGCACCTGCGCGCCCAGCGTCAGCGCCAGGTCGGTGTAGCGCAGCACCTCCCCGTTGGCCAGATGGACTTGCCGTGATTGGCGCTCGATGCGTTCGGCGCGCACTCCCAGCTTCAATTGAATGTCGGCCGTTTCATATGCCTGCGCGCTTTTGATCAGCAGTTGGTCGAAGCCCAGTTCGCCCGCCAGGTATCCCTTCGACAGCGGCGGCCGCTGATAGGGCGGGACGCTCTCCTGCGACACCATGGTGATCGCGCCCCGCCACCCTTGCTGCCGCAAGCTCGTGGCCAACTGGGCGCCGGCATGCCCGCCGCCCAGGATGATGCAGTGTTGTTTGTCCATGGCGGTCACCGGGCGGGGAGGAATCTGGCCGGCTGGCGTTTGATGCCGTGGATGTGATTGCTGCGCAGGCGGTCGACCGGGCCGGCGAGCTCGATAGCGGCGACGCGCTTTGCCATTTCCTCGAGCAAAATGCGCACCTGTAACTTGGCCACATGCGTCCCCAGGCAGAAGTGGGGGCCGCCTTTTCCAAAGGCCATGTGCTGGTTGGGCGTACGGTCGATGCGGAAGCGATGGGGCTGGTCGAAATGCGCGTCGTCGCGATTGCCGGACGCGAAATACATCGCCACCTTGTCGCCGGCGGCGATGTGGGCGCCGGACAGTTCGATATCGCGCACGGCGACCCGGCGCACGAAGTGGACCGAGCTGGCCCAGCGGAAGATCTCGTCGGCGGCCACGCGCGAGTCGATCCCGCCGTTTCTGAAATGTGCCCACTGGTCCGGAAAGTCCGCCAGGGCCTTGATGCCGTGGGAGATCGAGTGGCGCGTGGTTTCGTTCCCCGCCACCAGCAGCATCAGGAAGTAGTTGCAGAACTCATCATCCGTCAACTGTCGTCCGTCGTACGTGCCGTTGGCCAGCCGCGTCACGATGTCCGGCGCCGCATGCGCGCGCCGCGCCTCTGCCAGTTCGCGCCCGAGTTCAAACGCGGCCAGCGAAGCGGGATGGCCGAACGGCAGCAGGCGCCGTTTTTCAGGAGGGTACGCGGCGGCGGCGGGATCGACGAAGTCAGGATCGTCGGAGCCGATCAGCAAGTCGCTCCAGCGTATCATGTCGTCGCGGCGCTCCTCCGGCACGCCCAACAGCCGGCACAGGGTGAATATGGGTAATTGTTTGGCCAATTCGCCCACCACATCGACCTCGGGCGAGTTCACGACTTCATCGACAAGCTGCTCCGCCGTCGCGCGCACGGAGGCTTCCAGGGCGGCGACCGCCTTGGGCATGAAGCCGGGCGCGGCGATCATCCGCATCTGCGGGTGTTGCGGAGGATCCATTTCCAATAGCGTTCGGCGGGCATCGTTCTGCTCGGCGTCAAAATCGTCGAGACTGATCACGCCATTGCGCGATGAAAACACTTCGACATTGCCTGACACGGCGACGATGTCGTCATAGCGCGTCACGGCCCAGAAGCCCTTGTGTCCGTCGGTCCGCTCGTTCCAGGCGACCGGCGCCTCCCGGCGCAAGCGCGAGAATTCTTCGGTGGGAACGGCTTGGTGCCAGATACCTGCATCGGAAAGGTCGATCCGCGTCAGCGGACGGGTAGAAACTGTTGCGGGCACGGCGGCACCTCGTAGTGAGCGGTGTTTAAGGAAGGCGATGATCCAGCTTGCAGCCAAAGGACCGTCGATCTCGCCCTGGAGACTGCGCACCGCCTGGTCGGTCAGTGCATCGCCTTGCTGGGCGCGCTGGGTCTCGTAGATGTCACGCGCCAACTTGGTCGTCATCTCGGGATGCGCCTGTACCGTCAAGACGTTGTCGCCTATGGTGCTGATGCCGATCGGACAAAATGCGTTACCGGCCAGCACCCGGCTTCCCGGCGCCGGAGCGGTCACCTGATCCTGATGCAGCGCGATGAGTCTGAACCCATCTGCCGCACGTGGCGCCCACGCCGGCGTATCCGTCAGCGCATACGTCTGGACGCCTATCCCCCAGCCATTGGCCGCTTTCTCGACAACGCCGCCAAGGGCGTCATGCAGCAGCTGGTGGCCGAAACAGATACCCACGACGGGGCGGTGCCGGACCGCCTGTACCAGGAAGCGCGCCAGCTGGTTCTGCCATGCGGGGCGCTCGGCAACGCCGCTGGGGCTGCCCGTGATCAACCACGCATCGCATTCGTCCGCCTGCGCGGGCAGCAGCCCCTGGTGCGCCTTGTAGACCCGAAAGGTGAGCGCCGGATCCGCGCGACGCAGGAAGGGAGGAAACGGATCCGCCATTTCGCCGTGCTCGTCGAGCCAGCCGCTTTGCGTCTGGCCGCATTCGATGATGCCGATCAAGGTCATGGCCTACCCCAATTCAAAGAAACGGCGGCGCTCGTCGATCAGCGACTTGCCGGCGAATTGCTTCAGCTGGGCTTCGCGCGTGGCGCTGTAGGTTTCCACGAAGCGGGCACCCAGCCACTCCTTGACACTGCTTGAATCGCGCAGCGCGGTGATGGCCGCCTGCATGTTCTTGTGCAGCGGCGGGCCGTGGCGCGCATCCGGCAGGTAGCCGTTGCCCGTGGTTGGCGCCGTCGGCTCGAGCTCGGCCTCCATGCCGGCCAAGCCCGCCGCGATCGTCGCCGCCGCGGTCAGGTAGGGGTTGGAGTCGCCACATGGCAGGCGGTTTTCGACCCGGATCGAATTCGGACTCTGGCCGACCATCCGCAGGCAGGTCGTGCGGTTTTCGACGCCCCAGGTAAACGCCGGCGGCGCGAACGTGCCTTCGGCAAAACGCCGCCAGCTGTTGACCGTCGGGGCGAAGATCAGCATGAATTCCGGCAAATAGGTCTGCAGGCCGGCGATGAAATGGCGGAAGCGTTTTGACATCTGGTGGTCGGCGCCCTCCTCCCAGAAGCGGGCTTTGCCCTCCTTGTCCAGCAAGGAGATATGGATGTGGGTGGACTGGCTGTCGGCTTGCTCCGACCAACGGGGCATGAAGCTGATCGTCTGGCCGCGGCGCATGGCGAACGCGCGCAGGAAGTTCTTCAGCAGCACGGCCTGATCCGCGGCGGCCATCGCCGTGTTGGCCGCGATGCATGCCTCCATGAACCCGCCGCCGATTTCCTCATGCATCTTGGCCAGCTGGATATTGAGCGGCTCGCAGAAATCGGCGACGCCGTTATAGAAGTCCGACTGCGCCGTCTGGTAGATCACCAGGTCGTGGCTGGCGTGCGCGGTGGCGGTGCGCAGATTGTCGTAACCCTTTTCCTTCAACGTCTCCGCGGTTTCATTGAACAGGGTGAATTCGAGTTCAAAGCCCAGCTTGGGAAAACAATTCATGGCCGCTGCGCGCGCCAGCACGCGCCGCAGCACGCTGCGCGGGCAATAGGCCTCGGCGTCGCCGGTGAATTCCGACAGGAACAAGCCCTGGTCGGTGTCGGCCTCCCACGGAATGTCGCGGCGGCTGCTCGCATCCACCCGCAGAAAACTGTCGTGGAAGTCGCCCGTGCCATCGGTGACGCCGGGCATGGTCAGGAAGACGTCGGTTGGATCCAGCGCCAACTGTGCCGGCGACATGCCCATACCGTTGGCCAGGATGCCGGGAAGCTCGCCGGCGGCCACTTTTTGTCCACGGAGTAAGCCGTTGGTGTCCACGACCGCAACGGTCACAAAGCGTTCTGCACTGGTTTTTGTCATGACTTTATAAAAATCTCTTGGGTTGGCTTGCGCGAAGTTGGATGGTTGCGAAATGGTTTTTCGGTTCCAACGTTATCGACTGTATCGATGCCCATGACCCAAGTAAATCATCTGATCAGATGAGGCCAGCCGTTCGTCCAACGCTCACCCCCTATATGGGAGGTGACGCGGGTCCTCCCCCTCCCTAGACTGATTTTGGGCACAGGAAATACAAACGATATAAACAATATAAATAGGGGAGTCCAGATATGCATGAAAGAAAGTACGCGGCGCAACGGCTGGCAGCCGGAATCGTCCTGGCGGCATTGCCGTGGCTGACATGGGCCGCCACGCCGGCCGATCTCATCGTACGCAACGGCGCCATCTACACCATGCAAGAAAAAACGCCATGGGTCGAGTCCTTCGCGGTGCGCGACGGCCGCTTTGTCGCCAGCGGCAGCAACGCCGAAATCGCGCGCTTGGCCGGTCCGCAAACCCGCATCGTCGACGTGCGGGGCGCGATGGTCATGCCGGGCATTAACGACGCCCACATCCATCCGCTCGACGGCGGTTACGAAGATCTATTTTCCTGCAACTTCCCGCCGTCCGCCACGCTCGCGCAGGTGTTCGCGCGCGTGGCCGACTGCGCCGCCAAGGCCGAACCGGGCGACTGGGTCGTCGGGGCAGCCTGGAGCGCCAGCCTGCAGGCGGAAATCTCGTCGCCGGCCGCGCTGGCGGCGCTGGACCGGGCCAGCGCCGGCCATCCGGTGATCTTGCGCGACGACACCTTCCACAACCGCTGGGCCAACAGCGAAGCGCTGAAACGGGCCGGCATCTCCGCCGGCAGCGCCGATCCCGCCGGCGGCGTCATCGACAAGGACGCGGCCAGCGGCCTGCCTACCGGCCTGCTCAAGGAATTCCCCGCCTTCCTGGCGCTGGAACGGCAAATCCCGCCGCGCACCAGGGATCGCCAGCTGGCCGCCGCCCGCGCCGCGCTGGCCACCTTGAACGGCGTCGGCATCACCGGCGTGCAGGACGCGTACACCACGGAGGGCATGCTCGGCATCTGGAGCCAGATCGACCGCCATGAAGGCCTGAGCGTGCACATGGTGTCCACGCTGTCGTCCATGCCCGCCGCCGATCCCGCCGAGCGCACCGGCCTGGCGCTGGTGGCGGTGCGCGAGAAATATCGCGGCACCAACCTGCGGCCGGACTTCGTCAAGCTGTTCCTGGACGGCGTGCCGCCGGCCCGCACCTCCGACTTCCTGCAACCCTATCTGCCCGACGCCGAACACGGTGCGCATTTCCACGGCAAGAGCAACTACACGCTTGCGCAACTGGTGCAGCTGCTGACGCAACTGGACAAGCGCGGCATTGCGGTAAAGATGCACGCCACCGGCGACGGCTCTGTGCGCCTCGCGCTCGACGCCATCGAGGCGGTCCGCAAGCACAACGGCATGCCGGGGCAGCGCCACCAGGTCGCCCACGTCAACTCCGTCGCCGAGAGCGACATCGCGCGCTTCGCCCGGTTGAACGTGACCGCCGAAATTTCGCCGATGATCTGGTTCCCCTCCGGCCTGGGCATGGCCAGCGCCATGGCCATCGGCAAGGAGCGCGCCGATCATATGTATCCGGTCAAGAGCCTGTCGCGCTCCGGCGCGCTGGTGGCCGGCGGCTCGGACTGGCCGGTCGGCCAGGCCACGCCCAATCCCTGGGTGGGCATCGAAGGCCTGGTCACGCGCAAGAACCCGACGGACGCCATCCCGGGCGCGATGTGGCCCGAGCAGGCGGTCGACCTGGCCACGGCGCTGCGCATCTTCAGCATCAACAGCGCCGAGGCGATGGGGCTGGGCCGCCAGACCGGATCGATAGAAGCGGGCAAGTCAGCCGACTTCATCGTGCTCGACAGGAATCTGTTCAAGGTTCCCATCGAGCAGGTTCACAACGTGGAGGTCAAGCAGACCTTCTTCCACGGCCGCCAGGTTTTCCCTTCGCATGACTAAGTGCGCCCTCCCCCATACAACAGGTACTCATATGATCCAGCACAAATATTTCCCAACACAACACAAGCACGCCATCCTTTGCGCGACCCTGCTGGGCCTGGCCTGGTCCGCTGCCGCGGTCGAGGGCGGCGCGCCCATCACCCCTTTCGGCGTGTCCGACTTCAGCGCCGCCATGTTGCCGCCGCCGTCGGACGGGGCGACGGTGGGCCTGCGCGCCACGTCCTACCACGCCTCGCAATTGCGCGATGACGCGGGCAACCGCTCGCCCACCGCCATCGACCTGACCGTCAACACCCTCAGCGTAGCCGTGATCAAGACGACCAACACCACCATCCTGGGCGCCAAATACGGTTACATCGCGGTGTTGCCGGTGATGAACATGGACCTCGGCCTGGGCATTCCGACGCCGGCAGGACCGCTCAACCTGTCGGGCAAGAAGACCACGCTCGGCGACATCTGCGTCATGCCGGTGATCCTGCAATGGGCCTCGGGCGGGCTGTTCCAGACCGCCACCCTGCAGGTGCAGGCGCCGACCGGCTCCTACGAGAAGAACCGCCTGGTCAACACCGGCTCCAATCACTGGACCTATTCGCCCACCTACGCCGTCAGCTACATCGGCGCAACAGGCTTCGAGGTCTCGTCGACCGCCCAGATCAATATCAACACCAGGAACCACGCCACCAACTACCGCTCGGGCAATGAGTGGCAGCATGAGTTCGCGCTCGGCCAGCATGTCGGCGCCTACACCATCGGGCTGGGCGGATATCGCTACCAGCAGCTCAGCGACGACGATGCCGGCGGCGCCCTCGCCAACCGCGCCCGCGTCACGGCGCTGGGGCCGACGCTCAACTTCTTCGCGCCTGGATCCGGCTTGCCGACCGTCTGGCTTCATGCGTACAAGGAGTTTGGCGCCAGAAACCGTTCTCAGGGCACCCAGATCGCATTGCGGGCCGCCCTCGCGTTCTAGCGCGGCACGACAGCGCCGCTCAGAACAGGGTGGCGCTGTCGAGCAGTTGGGCGGCCACGGACGACAACACCAGGCGCACCAGTTCCGCCTGGCGCGTGGCGCCGGTCTTGCCCAGTACCTGCTTGAGCTGTCCGCGCACGGTACCGAGCGAGACGCCGCGCCGGACCGCGTATTGTTCCAGGGAGTAGCCGGCCGCCAGGCCGGCCACCAGGCACGCCTCGGCCGGCGTCAGCCCGAACAGGGTGGCGATGGCGGCCGCTGGAATCGGCGCACCGGCGCCGGCGCCCGTCACGGCCAGCAGCACCGACGTGGCGCCGCCGGGTGCGCGCGGCTCCAGACACAGCCCTTGCAGCGCAAGATGCAGGCAATCCGCTCCCTGGCCCAAGCTCAGGTAGCGGATGGCGCCGGTGCCGCCATCGGCAAGCTCGCTGAGGTCCCGGCGCAGGCGCGCGTCGGCGGCCGCGCCGGCCGCCCTCAGGCACCCGGCGCGCAGGGACACGCCGCGGCTCCCCGCCAGCGTGGCTTGGGCGCTGCGGTTCATCCACTGCACCCGGCCATCGCCGGCGCACACAATCAAGCCGCAGCGCAAGCGGTCCAGGTGCCGGTGCAGCCGCTGGTCAAGATCGGCGCCGTCCTGCCGGCGCGACTGCAAGCCTATGGCCTGGCCAAAATGCGGCGCCAACATGCCAAGGCGGCCGGCCTGGAGGGCGGAGAAATCGTCCTGGTCGTCGACTGCGCGATGCAAGGCCAGGCCCAGGTAGGTGTCGGCATCGATCTGTTGCAGGCTGCCGATGAAGCGCCCCAGGCGATGCTGCGCCAGTTGTTCGTGCAAGAGGTGCTGGGCCGGATCGTCACGGTCGAACAAGTCCTCGTCGCGGCTGATACGCCCCAGGGCGCGCGCCATGCGCCGCGCGTCGAACCGAGGATTGTCGGGGCCGGCCACACCGGCCGGCGCCGTCTCGCGGCTCAGCGTGAGGGAATCGGCGGCCATCCAGCCGATGGACGGCCGGGCGCCGCCCAGTTTGACGGACTGGAGCACGGCGGAATGAGCGCCGGTCTCCAGGCACAGCTGGTCCAGGACGGCGGTCCACTGCGCCGGCTCGTCCTGGCAGCCGTAGAGCTTGAATAACAGCGTGTCGCTGGCATTCACGCGATCTCCACGGTCCGGTCGCGAGGCCGCGCGCGCCGCAGGGCTGCCGGGGCCAATGCAACGGGTGCGACGGCGCGCACGCGGTCGGTCTTGAACACGTCGACCGCCTGCACCAGATTGCCCGCCTGATCCTGCAGCGATTCGGCTGCAGCGGCCGCCTGCTCGACCAGGGCGGCATTCTGTTGCGTGACCGCATCCATCTGGATGATGGACAGATTGATCTGGTCGATGCCTGTGCTCTGCTGGTGGCTCGCTTCAGAAATACCGCTCATCATGTCCGCCAGGATTTTTACGCTGTCGACGATCTCGTTCATGGTCGAACCGGCTTCGGCCACCTGCTTGCGGCCCACGTCCACCTTGCCGACCGAATCATTGATGAGCACCGCTATTTCCTTGGCCGCCGCCGCCGCCCGTTGCGCCAGGCCGCGCACCTCGGCGGCGACCACGGCGAAGCCGCGTCCCTGCTCCCCCGCGCGCGCCGCCTCGACGGCCGCATTCAATGCCAGGATGTTGGTCTGGAACGCGATGGCGTCGATGGCGCCGATGATGTCGACGATCTTCCTGGCCGCCGCATTGATCGCATCCATCGTGTGGACCACTTGCGCGACAGCGGCTCCGCCTTTGAGCGCGAGATCCGAGGCCGACCCGGCCAGTTGATTGGCTTGCCGCGCGTTGTCGGCGCTCCGCTTCACGGTGCTGGTCAATTCATCCATCGCGGCCGCGGTCTTTTCCAGCGAACCCGCTTGTTGTTCGGTGCGGGAGGCCAGGTCGAGGTTGCCGACCGCGATCTGCGTCGACGCGGTGGCGATGGCGGCCGTCGATTGCCTGATTTCCTCTATCGTCCGCAGCAAATTGCGCTGCATCGCCTGCATGGCAAACAACAGGCTCTGTTCATCGCCCTTCCCGGTGGCGACATCCACGGTCAGGTCGCCGGCCGCGATACCGCGCACGATCTGCAATGCGTATTCCGGTTCGCCGCCGAGCTGGCGATAGGTCCTGCGTATCAGGAAAAATCCGACCACGGCGGCGATCAGCACCCCCGACGCGATCGCAACGATGATCGCGCTGCGCAGCGAAACGTAGCGCGCACTGGACTGCTCATATTCCGCCCTGACCGCCTCGACCTGCAGCTTGCGCAGCGTATCTATGCCGTCCGTCACCGCGGGTATCAGCAGCCGGAGATTCTCCTTCATCTGGCCGCCAAGATCGATGTTACCTTCCCGCAGCGCGGCGGTGGTCGGCGCCACCCCTTCCTTGACCATCCTCGCGTAATTCAAGTCGAACTTGCGCGCCAGCTGCGCTTCCTGCGGTGTATGGGGGGCGGCCATGTGCGCGCTCCAGATCCGGGCGATTTCCGCGGAATTTTTTTTGATCAGCTCGGCGTCGGCGTCGATCTCGGTTGCGATGGGATTCAACAGCGCCTCGGCGATCGCGAGCCGGTTCTGCACCAGGAGAATATCGATGCGTGACACCCGCTCCAGGGCCTTGGTGCGGTCTTCGTAGACGGCCTTCAATCCCTCGTTGGATTTGTTCATGCCGTACAGTCCCACCAGGCCTATGGCGATGGCCAACAGGCAAAGAAAGCCAATTACCGCACTCATGCGCGCCCGCAGTGTCATTTTCATTTTCTCAGTTACGGTCTTGGCCGAGGCCGGCAAAGCGCACCGCATCGGCATTGCACAAGAGGCGCGCGGCCACCAGGCCACCGACGAAGGCCAGCGGGATCACGCAAATCAGCGCATACGACGTGAACCGGCTGGCGCCCGTCAACACGTGAAAATTCATCACGGCCAGCAACAGGATGGCCATCAGCCCGATGCCGGAGACGACAGGCAGTATCAGCGTACGCATTTTCCCCAATCTGCCGTCATTGTTTCGCAAAAAGAAAATAACGACGGCGGCGCTGGTCAGCGACATCAGCAGCATGATGCACAGCGTCGCCAGATTGGACAGCCACGCAAACAAGGTCAGGACCGGATCGGCGCCATTCACCGCGAACAGCAGGACCACGCAGGCGCACAGCACGCTTTGCAGCACCGAGGCTTTGTGAGGACTCTGGTGTTCGCGGTGGGTATGGCCCAGCACACATGGAAACAGGCCTTCGCGGCCCATGGCGTAGAAATAGCGGGCGGTCGCATTGTGGAATGCCAGCAGCCCGGCGTACACGCTCATGATGAACAGCCCGCGCAGAATGGTGGTCAAGACGGGGCCGGCGTAACGGTCCGACAGCGTATAGAGGAACATCGTCGGGTCGGCCAATGCCTGGATGATGGCCACGACCTTGTCCGGCCCCGCGCCCACCACCATGCACCATAGCGACACCGCATAGAAACACCCGATCAGCAGTACCGAGATGTAGGTGGCCAGCGGTATATTCTTGCGCGGATTTTTCGCCTCTTCGCCGTAGATGGTGGTCGCCTCAAACCCGATAAAGGCGGCAAAGCAGAACAGCAGCCCGATGGAAGGATTGCCGCTTTTGACGACCGACGGCGTAAACGACGCCAACGTTATGCCGCTGTCGCCGCCGGCCCTCAAGATGGAGACGTCGAGAAAGAAGACGGTCGCGTATTCGGCAATGACGAACAGCGCCAACACCTTGGCCGACAAGTCGATTCGGCGATAGCCGAATACCGCGATGGTGCCCATCGCGGCGAACGCGCATGCCCACCACGGCACGTGTACGCCAAATACGGCCAGCAACGAGTCCGACGTCACCGCGCCGAACATCCCGTACAAGGCGAATTGCAGGGTGTTGTAGCCGACAATGGCGATCACCGCCGCGGCGCCGCCGACATGGCCGCCAAGTCCCCGGGCAATGAGGGCATAGAAACCGCCGGCATTGGTCACCTGCCCCGCCATCGCCGTATAGCCTGCGGCGAACGCCAATAACAGAAGCAAGGCCAGGATGACCAGGGCCGGCGTCCCCGCGCCGTTGCCCAGCATGATCCCGATCGGGAATCCCCCGGCCACGACGCTGAGCGGACTCGCCGCCGAGATAACCAGCAGGACGATCAAACCCACACCCAAGGTGCCTCGCCGCAGCTCCGTGGATTGCACCGGCAGCCCTTCCACCTCCATCAGGCGGGTTTCTTCCAACATATTCATTACTTAGTCTCCTTCAATTTCTCTGGGGTGCCGCGGGCGGCACTGGCCCTGTCGTCGAGAACAATATCTGCCGGCCATCGGCGGCAATCAGGGCCGCGGTCAACGACGCTCCGCCTGCCGTGCTTGTATTGGAAAAACTCAGCCCGCCATTGTCGCTGACGATGTGCAGGCCATCCAATCCGACGGCAAGCAGCTTGCCCTTGGCCTCCACCAGGCGCGTGATCGAACTCTTCAGGCCCGTTGTCACGGGCGACCAGTGCGCTCCCTGATCCGTACTGCGGTACATGCTGCCCCGCAGTCCCGCGACGACCAGCGTGCCATCGGCCAGGCCGATTCCGCTCCAAAACGAACCCCGATATCCCGTGCCGAGATAGGTCCAGGTTCGGCCCCGGTCGGCGGACCGCAGCACCATGCCGTGTTCAGCCGCTGCATAGAGAATACCAGCAGGGCCGGCAAACAAGCCAAACAGATTCAAGTCCGCCTTGGCCGAGCCGGGCGGAGGGGTCAATGTCTGCTTCTGCCACGTCTTGCCGCCATCCTCCGTCACCAGCACGAGCGACCACAAGCCGACCGCGACGCCTTCGCGGGCATTGAAGAAATGGACCGCGAACAGCGGGCGATCCTCGTCGGCCGCCAGGCGCTGAAGCTCCCAGCTTTCGCCTCCGTCCCGGGAATGAAGAATCACGCCCCAGTGGCCAACCGCCCAGCCCGACCGGGCATCGGCAAAACTCACGGAATTGAGCATCGTGCTCACCGGGACCGAGCGCGCCTGGCGAAAACTCAATCCCTGGTCGTCGGATAGCTCGACCACGCCATGATCGCCGACCGCGACAACACGCGTTCCGGCCCAAGCGGCATCGAGCGTCGTCGCGGTGGCGGCGTGCGCGGCGCGCACGGCCGGCTCCGGACGCAAGGCGGCGTCGGCGGCGAAGCCGGCATCGGCTACCCCAAGCGCAAGCCAGGCGGCAATCGCGGCGCCGGCGATTCGGTTCTTTGTAAAAAACATCGTCATACCCTTAATGAGTCAAGAGACCAGGAACGCGCGGCGGCGACCGGCGCGGGAACAGACGATCGAGCCAGACGGCCAGCGCGGGCAATACCGTCATGGTCGTCAGCATATTGACCATGAACATGAACGCAAGCAGCTTGCCCATGTCCGCCTGGAACTTCAGCGCCGAGAAGGACCAGGTCGCCACCCCGATGGCAAGCGTGACCGCGGTGAAGATCGTCGCGACACCGACTTCCAGCAACGAGTTTTCGAGCGCCTTGGTGATCGTCTGACCGCCGGCCAGATGCAACTGCAGGCGGTTGTAGATATAGAACGCGTAATCGACACCGATGCCCACCGCCAGCACCATGACCGGCAGCGTGGCCACGGTCAGGCCGATTTGCAGTTCCTTCATGAACCAATAGCCGATAAAGGTCCCGATGGTCAGCGGTACGCAGCAGGACACCACCGCCCGCAGGTCGCGATACACCACGAACACCAGAATAATGATCGCGGCATAAACGTATAGCATCATCGGCAATTCGCTACGCTCCAGCTCGTCGTTCACGGCGGCCAGCACGCCGGCGTTCCCGGCCGCGAGGCGGATGGTCGCGATGTTAGTCGGATGCGTGTCGCGGAAGGCCTTCACCTGTGCGATCACCCGGTTGATGGTTGCCGCCTTGTGGTCGGTGAGGTACAGGTGCACCGCCGTCATGCTGCAATCCTTGCGCATCGCGCCGCGCACCCTGGCGACCTCGGTGGACAAGGCCGCGTAGTTCGCGGCGTCGATGGGCACCACGTTCATCTTGGGGTTGCCCTCGTTATAGCCTTCGTTGTATTGGCGCAGCTTGCCGGAGTACGACTCCACGGACAGAACGCCCGCGACCGGCTGCATCGCCCAGGAGAACTGATCCTGGAACACCCCCAGCGCCACGTTGTCGCACGTATGCACCGGCGCTTCAAAGACCACGGTCAGCCAATCCAGTCCCGTGTCGTAGTTCGACGCGACGGACCAGGCGTCGCGGTTGTAGCGGGCGTCCGCGCGCAATTCGGGCGCGCCGGCCTGCAGGGTGCCGACCACGCGGTCGCGGCTTTGCCAGACCGCGCATCCAAGCACCACGGCCGCCACCATCAAGGTCACCAGGGCATTCCGGGGTATGGCGATGCGTGCGAGGAACCTCAGCCACTTGGCGCGGTCATCGCGCCGGCGTATCGTTCCGGCAGCAAACATCGCGTTGAAACGGATGTACGAAGCGGCCAGCGGCAACATCAGCAGGTTCGTGACGATCTTGTAGGCGACGCCGAAAGACGCCGCGATCGCCAGTTCGCGCACCATCGGAATGGGTATCAGCAACAGCGTGACGAACGAGACCAGCGCGGTGGCCAGCGCGAGCGTGCCTGGAATCAGCAGGCCGGTGAAGCTGTCCCGGCATGCGTCCAACACCGTGCGGCCTTGCGAGATCCTGCGGACAATGAAATTAATCTGCTGTACGCCGTGCGACACACCGATGGCGAATACCAGGAACGGCACCAGCACCGCGAGCGGGTCCAGTCCGAATCCCAGCAACTTCAAGGTGCCGAATTGCCATACCAGCGAAGTCAGCGAACAAGCGATAGGCAGCAACGTGAGCTTGACGGAGTGGCAGTACCAATACACCGCCAGCGCGGTCAGCAGCAGCGCGATGGCGCAAAATCCCAGCACCGAGGAAGCGCCGTCGGCGATCTCGCCGATCTGCTTGGCGAAGCCGATGATCTGGATTTCATAATTCGCGTCTTCGAACTTGCTGCGGATGCTGTCCTCCATTTGCCGGTTGTAGGCGACATAGTCCAGCTTCTGGCCGTTGGCGTCGAACTCGATCAGCTCCGCCGTGATCATCGCGCTGCTGCCGTCGCGCGCCACCAGCGTGCCGACAAATCCACCCTGGATCGCCGATTGCCGTATCTTGGCGATAATCGCGGGATCGAGGCGTTCCGGCGTGATCGTGCCGTCGATCAGCGGATCGGCGCGAAAGCCCTCCTCCGTGATCTCGTTGACGAAACTGTTCGGCGTCCACAGCGATTGGACACCCAGCCGCTCTATGTTCGGAAGAAACGAAACCGCCTGCGTCACCTCGTAGAGCCTGGTCAGCGCGGCGGGTGTCCAGATAGTCCCCTTGCGCGCCTTGACGACCACCGTCAACCGGTTGGCGCCCAGGACATCGGCCCGATATTGCTGGAACGTCTGGACGTACTCATGACCAATCGGCAATTGCTTTTCAAAGCCGGCATCCATATGGAGCTGCATGCCAAACCAGGCCATCAGGACGGTCAGCGCGAGCAGGCCGGCCAGGATCGGCAGGCGATGGCTGAAGACAGAGGTCTCCAGCCACCGCACAGCGCGTATCAGCCATCCTTCCTTGCCGGATATTTCGTGATCAATACGCATGGTAGTTAAAAGTTCCTGGACACGGTGATGCCGACGAAGCTACGGTCGCGATACGGCTGATCGAAGACGGTGGAGCCGCCCCAGAACTTCGAATAGTTAACCGCCGCCTGCCAGCTGGCCGGATTCTTGATGAACGAGACGGTGAGATTGGCCGATTTCGCCCCTTCCATGAAAGTGCCCGCGCTGTTCGGCGTCCGGCCCTTCAAGGCCTGGAAGTAGTACACCTCCGGCACCACCTGCCAGCCTGGAACGAGGGTCCCGTCGTACACCCAGCTGAAGTCGAAATTCCAGCCGTAGGAGGCCTTGGTGCCCACCGGCCTGGGTGTCCCGAGCGGATTGGTCTCCTGCCCCCAGCCCCATCCACCGGCCGATATCGGATCGCCGGCGTACGTCTGTTTCAAGCCGGGATAGTAGATCCCCACCGCCTCGACCATCAGCGTGGCGGTGTCGGCTTTGAGGAAGTCGAGCAAGCCCTTGGCGTTGCTCGGTGTCGCCGAATACAAGCCCGTGAGGGCGGCCTGCGCCTTATGATTATCGACCCAGCAATTGCCGTTCTGCGATGCGCATCCGCTGACAGCGGAATTCAAGGCCACGGCGTCCCGGGGACGGTATGACAATTCCGAACCGATCGCCCAATCGCCCAGCGGGAAATTCAAGCTGGCGCCAAAGAGCTTGCGGTCTTCAGGAAAAGTCCATCCCACCACGCCCGTGTCGTGGGTATTGAAACTGAAGGCCGGTGCCTTGTCGTGATAATTCATCGCGTACAGGCCGAGATTCATCTGGGTTCCCGCCGGCTGGTAACGCAGCGAGGCGCCCCACTGTCCGCCGTTGCGCGCCTTGGTGGTGGTCAGTCCATAGGCGGAATCGCCCTTTCCCAGGCCGTTGACGTCCGACCAGTAGCTGCCGGTCGGAGGGAAATAACTTTCATTCCATTTGGCCTGGACGTAGGCCTCGAAATTGAAGCCATGCCCCAGGCCGGTGGCGAAACTGGCCATGGGCGCGGGCAAGATCGCCTCCTTCAATTGCGTGCCGGGCTGGGACAGCTTCATGATGTCGACCGCGTTGGTGCTATTGATCCCGCCCGACAGGAACAGGTTTTCACCCCAGCTGATGACCTGGTTGCCGACACGAACGCGCGCCCGCTGATCGCCCAGGTCGAAGGATTTGCTGACCCAGAAATCAAGCAGGCGCGCCTTGAAGCGCAGATCGTCGCGCGCAGCGTCCGAGAGTCCGTTGGAGACCGCGGGCTGACCCGGGTCCGCCGCGCTGGTATATCCGGTGGTGTGGGTCGAGGAAATATCCTTCGTCCAGAGCACACGCGTCATAAAGGTCACGTCCTCGGCCGGCATCTTGAGCAACACCTCATGGGTGCCCTTCAGGAAGGTGGTGAAGCGGTCCCCTTTGGCGTAGTTCAGGTCTCCCTGGTCACCCAGCGCGGAGGTGGGCGCCAGGCAGCCCGCCGGCGCTCCCGCTCCCGTGGCGCCGCTGAGTATCAGGCCGCACGAGGGGTTGCCGGCCCTCACCCCGGTCCCGATGGACACCGTCGAATCGATGCTGCCGGTGATCGCTTCCGTGCCGAAGGTGGTGGCGTTCGCCGCATCGGCGTACATGGCCAGGGCGGCGATCGTGCAGAACAGCGGCGGATTTATTTTTTTCATGATTTTTTCCCTAAAAGGACAGTTTGGTACGCACCGAGGAAATGTCCGTTAGCGCTCGCTGATGGCGCGGAGGTTTTCCGATGTATAGAATCCCGCCTTGTAGCGGGGACCATTCGGCTCGGTCACCCACTGCACGTCCTGTCCTGCGCCGACTGAAGAGATATCGAAGACGTAGCGGCCTTCCGTGAGGTTGTGCTGCACAAAAGCCATCACGTCGCAGCTGCCGGTCTCGTAGACGGGGATCTGGAAACCCTCGCGGGCCTTGGACAGCTTCCCTTGGCCGTCATAGTCATCGGCAAGCAGCGCCGCCCAGCTGTCCTCATCCAGGTAGAAAGTTCGTTTCGGCGCCGAGTGGCGCATGCCGGCCTTGACCGTCGCCTCGACCACCCACACCCGGTGCAGCTCATAGCGCCGGTGGCCCGGCTCGATGAAATCGCGCTGTGCGACATCCTCGAACTTCGCGCGGAAATCGTAGGCGCCGAACGCGCTATACGGCACGTATACTTCCTTCTTGCCGACCAGCTTCCAGTCGAAGCGGTCCAGCGCGCCGTTGAACACCTGGGGCTCGTCCAGGGTGTACTGGTTTTCAAACCCGATCTGCGGCGCGTCATGTGAATACGACGGCATGCGTCGAACCCGGCGCTGCCCCGGGAAGTAGTAGAACGTCTCGTTCTCCGCTTGATTCAGGTACTGGGTGATGGCCAGCGACTGCCCGGCCAGCGCGGTCGGCGTGTTATAGGCGAAGTAGACATAAAACTCCACCGGCGGCAGGGTCGAGAGCAGGGTCGATCCCTTGACTCCGGAAGGCAGGAACACGGTCTGGTCCGAACCGGCCTTGATCCACTCGTCGGATCCGCGCCGCGGCGAGGCCGCCGTGGTGAGATTCTTGTAATTGATGCCGACGCCGCGGTAGCGCATTTTCGAGTTCCACATCGCCTCGACGCCGCTGGAAGGAATCGGGAATGGATATCCCGGCACATAGGCTTCCTTCAGGCTCCATCCATCCGGGCCGAGTTTCGCGGTGCCGACGTTCTTCTTCGTGTTCGCGGCGACAAAATCCGGCACGCCGCATACGCGATGGGTCGGATAGACATCCATGCGGTAGCCCTTGATCTGCTTGAGCATAGCCAGCTGCCCCGCCGACAACTTGTCCGCGTATTTATCCGCGTTGCTGGCGTCGATGGAGAACAGCGCCTTTTCGCCCTTGTTCTTCCAGTACTCTTGCCGCGGCTTGCCCCAGCTCCAGCCGGGCAAGGCCGGCTCCGCCCCCTGCCAGGCGGGTATCGTGCCGTCCTTGTTCCCCGCTTTTTCAGCGCCGGAAGGGGTGAGTGTCTTATCCAGCATGGAGGCGTCGGCGGCGGTCGACGGGCGCGCCGCCATCAGAGCGATGGAAGCACACGCGGCCATCAAACTCATCTTGAAACCAGCATGCGAGGTAGGTCGGTAAATCATCTGAAATCTCCTTAAATTCATTAGCTTGCGACATACAAAGGGGGCTGCCGCTAATCCAGTTTCGGGGGCGTCCCTGCGCCCGGCAGCATGCGGGTCAAGGTGTCGTCCCGCCGCGCAAAATGATGGAACAACGCTGCGGATGCGTGCAATGCGACGACTACCCATGCGACCCAATGCCCCAGGAAACGATGGACCGCTTCCATCGGCGTTTCAACGTCCTTCCAGGACAGCGCGAATTCGGCCGCTATCCAGTGATACAGGGAAGTGTCCTTGAACGCCGGCACAACAAAGACGCCAAAATTCGTCGGGTCGTTGGTATTCATGTATCCGGTCACCGGCATCATGATCATGAGAAGGTAGAGGCCCCAGTGGGCGAGGCGCGCCATTTGGTGTTCCATCCGCGATCCGGGCACCGGATCCGGCGCCGGGCTCCATATCCTCCACAGCAGCCGTGGAACGACCAGGACCCCGACCGCGATACCCAGCACCCAATGAAGGTTGAGCAGCGGGATCACCAACGTGTCATCCGTTTGCATGCCGAACAGCGGTGGCTTGATGCTCGTTTCCGGGTCGATAAACCAGATCACGTAGTACACAATCACGTAGGCTGCGATGAACGCGATGGCCATCGACCAATGGAAGGTCTTGGCGACAGTGCCGAAGCGCTCACGAGTATTTTTCAAGATCATCAAACCACCTCCATAAGACGTATGCGGATCAAGGCAGCAGCACCGTGATCACTTTCTCTTCCGTGTACGACAGCACGCCCGTCAGGCCGCACTCGCGTCCGATGCCGCTGGTCTTCACGCCGCCCCACGGCAGGTTCGGATCGAGGGGACTCCAGCAGTTCACCCCGACCGCCCCCACCTTGACCGCGTGCGCCACCTTGTGGGCGCGCGCCAGATTCGTGGTCCAGACGGTCGCCGCGAGGCCGTAGCTCGAATCGTTGGCGATGGCGATCGCTTCCTCTTCGGTATCGAACTCGATCACGGTGCCGACCGGTCCGAAAATCTCCTCGCGGGCGATGCTCATCTGATTGCCGGCGTTGCCGAAGATGGTCGGGCGGACAAACCATCCGCGTTCGTGCACGGATACGCCGCCCGCCAATACCGTCGCGCCCTCGTCTATGCCCTGCTGGATGTAGCGGTTGACGCGTTCGAACTGCCCTTTCTTGGCCACCGGCCCCATCGTCACACCCGGCTGCGCGGGATCGCCCACCCGCACCTGGGACGCGGCCTGTACCAGGGCTTCGGTAAAGCGCTTGGCGACGCCGCGCTGAACCAGGATGCGCGTTCCCGCCGCGCACACTTGGCCCTGGTTGACAAACAGGCCCAACGCGCAGCCACGCACGGCATCGTCGATCGACGCGTCATCAAACACGATCTGCGCGCTCTTGCCGCCGAGCTCCAGGGTGACGCGCTTGAACATCGAACCGGCCACGCGCTGGATCTCCCGCCCGACGTCGGGACTGCCGGTGAAGGTGATCTTGTCGACGTCGGGGTGCTCGCACAGCGCCCTGCCGACCACCGC
This sequence comes from Duganella hordei, assembly GCF_040369125.1. Lineage (NCBI taxonomy): Bacteria > Pseudomonadati > Pseudomonadota > Betaproteobacteria > Burkholderiales > Oxalobacteraceae > Duganella > Duganella hordei. The sequence continues at coordinate 200,912 of NZ_BPWI01000007.1, read as the reverse complement.
GCCCGATCCCGTCACCACGTTCACCACGCCGTCCGGGAAGCCGGCCTCCTTGCACAAGGCGGCCAGGTGCAGGGCCGACAGCGGGGTCTCCTCCGACGGCTTGATCACCACGGTGCATCCGGCGGCCAGCAGCGAGGCGAGCTTCCAGCTGGTGATCATCAACGGCGCGTTCCAGGGAACGATGGCGCCCACCACGCCGACCGGCTCAAGCCGGGTATAGGAGAGCGTCTTCACGCCCATATAGCCGCCGGTGGGGATCGTGCGTCCCTCGAGCTTGTCGGCCCAGCCGGCCGCCGCGCGCAGCGTGCCGACGGCATTGGGCACGTCCATCATCTGCGGCTCCATCGGCGAGCGGCCGATGCATTGGGCATCCATGTCGCCCAATAATTTGCCATCGCGTTCGACCAGGTCGGCCAGGCGATTCATCAGCTTGCCGCGCGCGGCGGCGGGCAACTGGCTCCACGCCCCGCCGTCGAGTTGCGCACGCGCAGCCGCGACGGCGCGGTCCACGTCCTCCCTTGTGCCGCTTGCGGCCGTTGCAAAAGCCTGTTCGGTGACGGGGCTGACGAGATTCATCGTCGCCCGGTCGGAGGCATCGACGGACTGGCCGTCGATGAAATGCTTGAGGTTTAACGTCATGAGAACTCCGAATGAATTATGTGCGGTTAAATGGCACTGTTTTAAAACCGGCCTCCAGCGCCTCGACGATGCGGTTCACGTCCTCGCGCTGGATCACCAGTGGCGGCGATAGAATGATTTGGCTGCCGACGGGGCGGACGATGACGCCGTGCTTGCGCACGGCTTCCGCGACGGCATAGGCGTATCCGGAGGTCGGGCTGACCGGCTCGCGGGTCTGCCTGTCATTGACCAGATCGATGGCCAGCATCAACCCCTTGCCGCGCACCTCGCCGATAGCCTCGAATCGGCCGACGAAGGATTGCAGCGCCGTCAGCAGGTAGCCTCCTTGTTTTGCCGCGTTGCCCGGCAATTCTTCCTCGATCACGATTTTCAGGCTCGCGAGCGCGGCGGCGCAGCCGACGGGATGGCCGGAATACGTGTAGCCGTGCATGATGGCGCCGGAGGCGTCGGCGCTGTCGTCGAAGGCCTGCGCCACGCGCGCATTGAGCGCCGTCGCGCTCAGTGGGATATACCCTGACGTGATTCCCTTGGCGAAGCACATGATGTCGGGTTTCACGCCCCAACCGCGTGAGCCGAACAGATTGCCCGTACGGCCGAAACCGGTGACGACTTCATCAGCGATGAGCAAGACCCCATATTTGTCGCACACGGCGCGCACCATTGGCCAGTAGTTCGCCGGCGGGACGATCACGCCGCCGGCGCCCTGGACCGGCTCCGCAATGAAGGCGGCCACCGTGGCAGGACCTTGGAACTCGATTTCGCGCTCAAGCAGCATGGCGCAGATGCGTCCCAGCTCTTCCGGGTCGGTGGTGAACGGATTGCGATACTCCGAGGGATTTTCCACATGAAAGCAGCCGGGCATATTGGGCTCGTAGCTGCGCCGGAAGACCGCGTTCCCGTTGAGCGCGGCACTGGCAAAGTGACTGCCGTGATAGCCCTGCTTCAGCGCGATGAACTTGGTGCGTTCGGCCTGCCCCGCGATCTTCCAGTACTGGCGCGCCAGCTTGAGCGCCGTTTCCGTCGCGTCGGAACCGTTGGAGCCGTAGAAGACGCGTTGCATGCCCTCCTTCGCCAGCATGCGGACCAGTTCCGCCGAGAGTTCCTCCGCGCGGGGATGCGACACGCCATCGAAGAGCTGGAAGTACTCGAGTTCGTCCAGTTGCGCGGTGATCGCCGCTTTGACCTCCGGGCGGTTGTGCCCGACGTTCACATTCCACAACCCTGCGACCGCGTCGACGAATTCTCGGTTCGCATCGTCGAATACATGGCAGCCTTCGCCACGTACGATGCGCAGCGGTTCACGCTCCTTCATTGCGGCGGGATGCATCATCGGATGCCAAAAACGAGAATCCTGGTAGGCCATGCGAGACTCCTTGATTACAGGCTAGTGCTATTGAAGTGAGTCTAGGCCTTGGACGTTCCGAGCGTTATCCCAAATCAGCACATCGTGAAGTCGGCGCGTTGGGCGGTGTCAGAGGCGTGGACCGCAAAACAACACTTGTCGCAATCCCACAATTTGAAACTATAAATAAACAGCCCCCAGCCGAAGGGACTCCGGCGCAGTACAATAGCCAACATTACCCTCCCACCAACGCCTCGCCACCTTCCTATATGTCAAGTCTCACCCGGATGCTCTCCATACTTGGGTTGTTCTCGAAGGAACACACCGCACTGACCGCCGACACCATCGCGGACGAGCTGAAACTCACGCGCACGACGTGCTATCGCTATATCAAGGAATTAATGGAGGTAGGATTACTCGTTAGCAACATGGGGGCGTATGGGCTCGGGCCCCGCATCATCCAGCTGGACTATCAGATCCGGGAGACCGACCCGCTGCTGAATATCGGTCGCGACGTCCTGGCCGAACTGGTCGCCAGTACCGGCGGCATCGGCCTGCTTGCAACCATCTACGACAGCCAGATCATCAACATTCATCAGGAGGGCGACGACAGGGAGCTGGCCCTGACCTACAGCCGCGGAAAGGCCGTGCCCACCTTCCGCAGCGCGAGTTCCAAAGTCATCCTGGCCCACCTGAAGCAGGCGCGCCTGAAGCGAATTTGGAAAATGCATCAGCACGAAGCGGATGTCGGCGCCATCGGGCCCGACTGGGAAAGTTTCAAAGTACACATGCAGACAATCAAAGACCATGGGTATTGGGTGTCGCACGGCGAACTGGACTACGGCGTCGATGGCGTGGCAGCCCCGATCCTGTACCGCGACGGGACCGTCGCGGGCAGCATGACGCTCGTGTTCAGCCACGAGCGCTTCTGCCTCTACAACGAGGTGTTCCTGGGTCAACTTGTCATGGGCGCGGCGACGCGTGTCGGCGACATGCTTCCGGCAAACGTCGCCATGGACGCGCAGAGCGCAACGGCCAAGCCATCAGGCGGTTTGGATATGGAATGAAAAAAGGGCAGCCGCATCGGCTGCCCTTCATCGATTGGTTCTGCAAAGAGTGCGAATGCTCAGGCCGAGGCATCGACGGGGGAAGCTAGCGGGGGCGATGCGGGTGCTTGCTGCTTTGCAATGGAGCGGAAAGCTTTCGGCGTGCAGCCGTATTCTTCCTTGAACAGCTTATTGAAATACGACACGTTAGCGTAACCTACGGAATAGGCGATTTCCGCCACCGCTGCGCTGCTTGCCTCGGCCAATAACCGGGCGGACTCGGTCAGCCGGAGTTTATTCAGGTAACTGGTGAATGTCATGTCCAGTTCGGATTTCAGGACTTCATTTACTTTATTGCGGTTGACGCCAGTTTCATTCATGACGCGTTCCAGATCCAATTCGGGGTCCGTGTAATTGGTCGCAATAAACCGCAATATGGACGCTTTTTCTTTGTCTTTATACGGCTCCAGCGTCAACTGGCGATACGCCATCAAGGGCAGGTCCTTTTTCATTTTCGAATCCATGCTTGCCGTCAGCGCGCGCGTATGAGCCAGGAAAAACCAGATGGCAAAGATGGTCAGGCTGGACACGATGACAATCGCCAGCGCCACCAGATAACGGTAATCGCGTCCATGCAAAGTCAGCTCGCTGATTTCCAGGTACGAGTCCCTGTTGCGGGGGCTGTTGCCACTGGTCCCGAACAGCATTTTTGCCACATGGTCCAGCTTGTAGGCCTGCTGCGACAATTCGAGTTTCATCGCCGCGAACCACCAGTCGGGCTGGGTGAAACGGTTCAGGTCCAGCGATACCGACACACCCTGTTCGGTGCAGGAAAAATAGGTGCCGGGCGAGCGGTAGGTCAGGAAATCGCCTGGCTTGGAGAATTTCTCGTCCAGGGTGGAAATCCCGAGGAACATCGAGTTGGCCGGCGCACATTTGGCCAGGAAGGTCACCGTTGCATACTTCGACCAATCCGCATGCGCCAGCTTCCCCTTGCCGTCATCAAACATGAGTTGGACGGACGCAAAGGGAAAATGGTCCTGGTTGGTCAACCGGAAGTCAAACCGCATGCGCTCGCGCGAGCCGTCATGCATGCGCACCGTCGAGGACCCGCCGGTGGCGACGTCGGTATAGGTGTCGTAGTGCCAGCGCGCGTCTTCGTTCTTTGCTGGCAGCAAGGACAGCGACAGATAACTTTGATACACCAGCATACACGCCACTAGCGCGTCGGCAATGACCAGGAAAATGAACGCGAGCAGCGCCTTCTTGTAGAATTCATGCATACGATACGGTCCCGAACTTTCTTCCCGCGCCGGCTATTTTGCCGGCTGCGATGCCGCATCATAACAGTTTCTTTCCCTCACCAGCCACACTCAGGGCATGGAATGTCAGACCTGACACCGGGTTTCGGACACCTTGAAAAAAACGGAGGCGCGGGGCCTCCGTTGCCGGCAACCGCGCGCCATGCGCAAGCCGGCTGCCGCGCGCGGCGCCGACCTGACATCAGGTGAAATTAATTGGTGTAGATCAGACCGCGGCCGGTGCCGGAGAAGTAGATCCTGCCGTAGATGTTCTGGTCCGCCGCCAGCACGCCGATGCCGCCGTACTGATGCGCATCGTCGTTGAAGCGGGTCCAGTTGGCGCCGCCGTCATCGGAGCGGTAGATGCCCCACACGCCGTTCATGGCCCCCACCACGTAGACCGCGGCCGAGTACGCAGCGCCGGAGGCCGCCTTGCCAAGGGCCACGATGCTGGCGCCCTGCGTGCCGTTGGCGCTGGCAAAACCGTTGAGCTTGGTCCAGTTCGCGCCCGCATCCAGCGAGTGGTACACGGTGTTGCCGTCGGCCAGCCAGAGGTCGCCTTCGGCGTTGGGGTTGACCGCCATCGAAGTGCTGCCCCAGGCGTTGGGCGCCAGGCCCGCCGCCACCGAGCCCTGGCTCAGCGCAAAGGTATGGCCGCCATCGGTCGAGACGTAGACCTTGCCCGCCGTGGCCCAGGCCGCGCCGCCCGAATCGTAGGCATAGACCTTGTTCGGATTCTTGCGGTCGGCGGCCAGGCGATAGCCGCGGTCCCAGTTCTGTCCCACCACGGCAAGCGCCGGCAGGTTGGTCGCGGCCCAGCTCGCGCCGCTATTGGTGGTGTAGGACGGCACCGAGTTGGCCGGCGCCCAGACCACGTTGTTGCGCGACGGAACCGCCAGGTTCCCGGCGTTGCTGGTATTGGCCTGCGCACCGGCAGGCAGGGTCGCGAAGTTCGACCAGGTCTTGCCGCCGTCGCCGGACCAGAAGCCGAAGCCGCCCGCGCCGGACCAGTTGGCTACGCCCGCGCCGGCGATATACAGCGGATCGTTCCATGCCATGTCGGCGGCGTTGCCGTTGCTCCAGTTGCTGGCGGGCCCCATGCCGGGCTTGGTGCCGAGGTCGGTCTCGACCCAGGTGCCGATGTCGCCCGCACTGTTGATGAACTTGTAGGGTGCGCCGGCCGGCCCCACCGCCAAGGCCAGGGTCGCGGTTTCCTCGATATTGGCGACCGCGCCGCTCCAGCTTGGCGTGGCCGCCGAGGCGTTCCTGGTCTCGACGATGCCGCCGCCGTGCACGTGCAGGATGTGGTCGCGGTTGAACGGATCGATCTCGACATCGTCAACCCAGCCGGAGGCGGTTTCGCCCGGCATGGTGGCTTCGATTTCGCGCCAGGTCTGGCCGCCGTCGTCGGACAGCTGCACGATCTGCTGGCCGCTCCAGCTGCCCCAGGAATTGCTCACGCCCAGCGCGATACGGGTGGTCGCGCCGCTGCCGTAGACCGACACGCCGCCGAGGCCGAAGTTGGTGCCGTTCAGCGGATCCTCGCTCTTCAGCAGGGTCCAGTTGCTGCCGTCGAACTTGTAGAAGCGGCCGGGACCGCCGGCGCCCGGCCCGGCATCCTTGGTGAACACGACGTAGAACATGCCGTCCGCGGCGCGCACCATGTGCGGGATGTGGTAGCCGGACACCGGCGTCGGCACTGGCGTCCAGCTGGCGCCGCCGTTGCCGGACTTGTACAGGCTGGAGCTCAGTCCCGCCGCGCCGGCATAGTCCGGCGCGATGGCGGCGTAGATGGTCTGGGTAGCGCTGCCGCTGCCCTTGGTCCCGGTGTCGTACAGCACCAGGTCGATCCCCATCCCGCCGCCCGCGGCGCTGATCTGATCCGGGCTCAGTTTGAGCGGGGACAGCGAACTGACCTGGCTCCAGCTCCGGCCCGCATCACCGCTCTTCCACAAGCCGGCAGTGCGCGAGCCGTAGAACAGGATGGACGGCTTGTTCGGATCGACCATCAGGCGTTCGCCCATGGCCCGGCCGGGGTTGTTGCCGCCCATCGCGAACGGCACGTCGACGTGGGTCCAGTGGTCGCCGCGGTCGCTGGAGATATAGAGGCGGCCGTTGCCCTCGAACGTGTACATGCCGGTCATCACGTAGACCAGCTGGTCGTTGTTCGGATCGAGGGCGATGCTTTCGATGCCGTGGAAGCGGCTCTCGGCCGCGCCGAAACCCAAGCCGTCGGTGACCGGCGTCCAGGCCGAGGCGGCCTGGTCCCAGCGGTAGGCGCCGCCGATATCGGTCCGTGCGTACAGCACATTCGCGGAGGTCGGATGGAAGATCAGGCCGGAGACATAGCCGCCGCCGCCCCACTTCACGCTTTTCCAGCTGGCGGCCGCCGTTGGCGTTGGCGTTGGCGTTGGCGTTGGCGTTGGCGTCGGGGTTGGCGTGGGCGCAGGTGCCGGCGTGGGTGTCGGGGATGGGGCCGGCCCCGGCGCCGGTCCGCCGCCTCCACCGCCACCACCGCAGCTTGCCAGCAGCACCATGGCCGACAGACCGGCCAGCCGGCGAATCCGAGCGCTCAGCTCAGGCGATTGATGACGAACACGCATTTACACCTCACACAATGGATGGATAGTGCCCGCAGCATACGTACGCCGGGCGGGCCTCACAATTACTAAAATGGGCAAATACGGAAATGAAATCTGCCACGACGCCGCATCAGCACGGCCTATGCGGCGGTCTGCCGGACCGGAGCGGCCGCCACGTGCTTGTGCACGAACTGCGCGTGGTCCGGCATGCCGTCCACCGCGCGCGCGATCGCATTGCGCAGATTCCAGAAGTGGGCCTGCACTTGGCGCAGATCCTGCAGCTCCGCCAGCGGATCGTACGCCTTGGGCTGCACGCCGAGCCCGGTCAGGATCGCCAGGTGGGACTGTTCACGGAAACCCTGCTGGTCGTAAATCATGACATGGCCGGTTTCGCGGAACAGTTCGATCTGATGCCGCAGCGTGTCCGGAATCGGCATGTTGGCGCAATAGCGCCAGAACTCGGAGTCGCTGCGGTCGGTGATCTTGTAGTGCAGGATGATGAAGTCGCGCACGTACGCGTAGCGCTCCGACACCAGGCGGTTGAATTCGTTCGCCAGCTCGGGACGGAAGCTGCGGTCCGGGAAGAACTGCACCAGCCAGCCCACCGCGTTTTCGATGATGTTGATGCTGGTCGACTCGAGCGGCTCCAGGAAACCGCCCGACAGCCCGACCGCAACGCAGTTCTTGATCCAGGACTTGCGGCGGCGCCCGGCGGTAAAGCGCAGCTGGCGCGGCTCGCCCAGCGCTTCGCCGTCCAGATTATCGAGCAGCAGCCGCCCCGCTTGCGCATCGGAAGTGAAGCCGTCGCAGTACACGTAGCCGTTGCCGGTGCGGTGCTGCAGCGGGATGCGCCAGGTCCACCCTGCCGGGCGCGCGGTCGAGATGGTGTACGGCGTGATCTGCTCGCCCTTGGCGCACGGCACCGCCTGCGCGCTGTTACAGGGCAGCATGGCGCTCCAGTCGTCGTAGCCGGCCTGGTACACGCCCTCGATCAGCAGGCCGCGGAAGCCCGAGCAATCGATGAACAGCTCGCCCTCGATGCGTTGGCCGTCGCGCAGCTTGACGGCGGTGATGAAGCCCGTTTCGGGATGCTGTTCCACCTCGGTGATCATGCCTTCCACGCGCTGCACGCCGCGCTGCGTGGCGTACTCGCGCAGATAGGCCGCGTACAGCCCGGCGTCGAAATGGTAGCCGTAGGAATAGGCCGGCCCGGCGCCCGGCACCAGCTCGAACGGCGGCGCAAAGCGCTGCCGGCGCGCCATCATCGCCGTGATCGACCATTCCTCGAACGGCGGCATGTCCTTGAATTCGCGCGCCAGCCGCATCCAGTGCAGATAGGGCGAACGGCCCTGGACCGGCGGACCGTAGTCGCTGAAGCCGTGGAAGAAGCGCTTGCCAACCTGGCCCCAGTCCTTGAACTCGATGCCTAGCTTGAAGGTCGCCTGCGTCTTGCGGATGAAGTCCGTCTCGTCGATGCCGAGCGAGCGGTTGAAATACGGCAGCGTCGGCAATGTCGCTTCGCCCACGCCCACCGTGCCGATTTCCGGCGACTCCACCAGCGTGATCCGGCACGATGCTCCCAGCACACGCGCCAGTCCCGCAGCGCTCATCCAGCCGGCGGTGCCGCCGCCGACGATGACAATTTTACCAATCGCTTGCTCGTTCATCTCAGCTACTCCTTGCTCAATCAGTCACGTCATAGGTCGGGCCGTCGCTCCAGTTGTTCCTTGGCGAACAAAGAAAAAGCCTCCCGCGGCCGTGCCGGGCCGCAAGAGGCTGATGCGACATCAACTTAGAACGCGTAATGCGCCTTCAGGTAGTAGCTGCGGCCGGTGAAGTTGGCAAAGTGCTCCTTCAGGCCGATCTGCTGCTGCACGTACTGCTTGTACATGGCGTTGGTCAGGTTGCCGACGTCAAAGGACACACCGATCCTGTCGTTGACCTTGTACTGCAGGCCAAAGTCGACCTGGCCGTATGCTCCGCCCCACAGCGGCAGCGCGTAGTTCGCCGAGCTTGGCTGGCCCCGGTTCGGGCTGTCCGGGTTCAGGTCGACGCCATCGCTGCCGTTGCTGCCGAACAGATTGATGCCCTGCAGGTAGTCCGACCGCCATGCATAGGCCAGACGCGCCGACCACGGCCCTTTGTCGTACAGCAGGGCAAAGTTCGCGGCGTTCTTCGACATGCCCTGCATCGGCAACGAGCCCAGCACGTGGCCGTCGGTGTCGCAACCGGCCAGGGCGATCAGGGTGGCCGAGTCCAGCGTACCTTTCGGCGTGCACCACAGCCCGGCCGGGGCGTGCATATCCTGCTTGCTGCGGATATAGGTGTAGTTGCCCTGCACCCCGATGCCCTTCAGCCAGTCAGGCACATTGTCGAAGTAATGCTGGAAGCCCACCTCGGCGCCGTAGGCGCGGCCATCGGCGCCGTTGGCCGGCCCGTTGGTCAGGAAGTCATGCGTCGCGCCACTGGAGTCGGTCAGCCTGTTGATCACGGTGCGCTGGATGATGATGTCCTTGATGTGCTTGTTAAACAACGACAGCGTCAGCGAACTGCCTTTGCCGGAGTACCACTCCGCCGTCAAGTCCACGTTGTTCGACAAGACCGGCTTGAGCAGCGGGTTGCCGGCATTGTCGCCTTTGTAGTCGATCGAATCGAGCACGCTCTGCTTGGTCACCGGGTCGGTGTGCGTGTTCGCCTGCAGGTTCAGCGAGGTGTACTGCTGCATCTGGTAGAAGTCCGGCCGCGACATGCCTTTCGAGGCGGCGAAGCGGAACTGCAGCTCCTCGTTGGCCTTCATGCGCAGGTTCAGGCTCGGCAAGACGTTGCTGTAGTCGTGCTCGATCGTGCGCATCTCGTTCACGCCCGCAATCGTGGGCACGCCCTGCACCTGGGTGCCGGTCGGCGGGCTGAAGACGAACATGCCGGTCGCCTTTTCATTGGTTTTCACCACACGCATGCCGACATTGCCGTCGACCGGATAGCGCAAGTCGTCGAAGCCGAAGCGCAACTGCGCGTAGGCGGCCTTGGTGCGCTCTTTCTGCAGGTTGGTATCGGTTGGACCGCCAAATACCGACGGCTTCCAGCCGGTGCAATCGCCGTTGGCGGGCGGGTTGGCGCAGTAATAGTTGGCGTAGTTGTGGATTTCCTGGTACGACGACGGCACCGAGTTGAAGGAGCTGGTCACCACCGCCTGGGTCGGTACGATGATGGTCGGCGCCGCCGGCAGCGTGCCATTGAAGAAGTTGCCGAAGCTGTGCGCGACGTAGTTGGTCTGGCTCAGGCGCGGATCGGTCACCACCGCGAAGTGGTTGTAGGGCTGCCAGCTGTTGCCGACCGACCAGGCCTGGGTGATGTTCTGCCACTCGTTGCCACCATTGCCGCCGTGGGTACGCTGGGTGTCCGAATCGCGGTCGGTCAGGCGCACGCCGAAGCGCAGGTCGTGCAGCACCGGCGAATCGAACACGAACTTGCCGTCGAGGCGAGCCACATTCTGGGTGGCCACCGCCGCGTCGCGGTGCTCCTGGGCGAAGCTCCAGTAGTAGTTATGGGGATCGGCCAACCAGGCGCGGTCGCTGGCGTCGAAGGTATAGGTCGGCACCGAGGTGCGCAGATCCACCGTTTCCTTGGGCATGAAGCCGCCCAGGCCGACCGTGTTGTCATAAGCCTGGCTGGTGGCGCGCGTGTGCTGCAGATCGGCGCGGAACGACAACTGGTCGTTGGCGCGCCAGTCGACGTTCCAGGCCAGGTCGGCGGTGTCGGCCCGGCGGCTCGACTGGCGCGCGTCGGTACCGAAACCGATGCCGTTGCTCAGGCCGAAACCGCCGTCGACCGGGTTGTGCAGCACGCCCGTCAGCAACGCCCCTTTGGAATCGAAGGTCGCGCCCGGATCGAGGGTCAGCGTGGACGGCGTGGTGCTCATGAAGAAGCCGCTCTCCTCGGTGTACATCTTGTACTTCGATTTGAAGTAGGTCATCGAGGAAGACCAATCGTCTTTCTTCCATTGCAGTGCGCCATACAGGCCGTCACGGGTACGGTTGAAAATGTTCGAGCTCCAGCTCGCGCCCGGGCTGATCCAGCGGGTCTGGCCGGGCACCAGGTCGAGGCGTGGAATGTAAGGGCTGATGCCCATGCTGTCGCTGGCGGTGGAAATTTCCGAATGCGCCAGGTCGAGCAGCGCGCCAAACTGGCCCAGCGGGGTTTTCCAGCGGTTCGAGACCAGACCGGACAGGCCCGGCTTGTTTTTGTTGCTACGGGTGGCGCGCGATTCTTCCAGCGACATTGCCGCCTTGAAGCCCGGATAGTCGAACGGCAACGCGGTGCGCAGGTTGACCAGTCCGCCGATCGCGCCCTCGATTTGCTCGGCGGACGGATTCTTGTAGACGTCCACCCCGGCCATCAGCTCGGGCGGCACGTCTTCAAAGCTCAGCGCGCGGCCGCCGTTGGCTGAGAACGAGTCGCGCCCGTTCAGTTCCGAGCGCACATAGTTCATGCCGCGCACCGACACGCCGGTGCCCTCGGCGGCGAAGCGCTGGTGGCCGTCGCCCACGCTTTGCAGCGGGTCGGCGCGCATCTGGGTGCGGTCGATTGACACCCCCGGAATACGCTGCAGCACTTCGGTCACCGATCGGTCCGGCAGCTTGCCGATGTCGGCGGCCACGATCGAATCGACGATCTCATCCGAATTCTTCTTGATTTGCGATGCCGACTCCAGCGCGGCGCGCTGGCCGGACACGATCACCGTGGTGGTATTGGCATCCTTGTCCTTGTCGGCGGGTGTGGTGCCGCTTTGCGCAAATACCGCGCCGCTGGCCAGTAGCATCACTTGGGCGACGCCTGCGGCAATCGCCGTTTTCTTAAATTCTTTCAATTTTATCTCCGTCATTGTTCTCAGGCCGTGCGACCCATTTTGTATCGCTGGATATCACAATGCGATGTACAAATTTTGCTTGCGGCATCAACTAATAGCAATTCTCAAATTCACCAACGTAAAAACAAAAAATCGTATGCTCGGCGCGCCGGCGCATGCTCGCGCGACAATTCCTGCGGCACAGGATCGGCGCACTGAGGCCAGCTGGTGCCATCGAAACCCTCTTCGTCGTACTCCAACAACAAAGGGGGCGCCGCGCGCCGCGCCGCATGGCCATCCGGCGCAGATAGTCGGCATATGGGCTGGCGTGAAATGGCAGGCGTGCTTGAAGGGCGCGCCGCGCATCGCATCGGGGCGCAAAAGCGCTGCGCTGCTACATCGGCGATTCCGGCGATGACCGTTAGTCAGCGGAACAGCAGCTGGGCAAAGTCATACAGGTTCTCAGCCCAGCTGTCGCGGTCGTGACTGTACGGGTCGACATTCCACACATGCGGGATGGCGCTGGACTTGAGGTAGCGGTGGAAGTCTTGCGAAATGTGGAACAGGCCGTCCTGGCTGCCGCACGACAGATACAGCAAGCGCAATTGGGTCCGCGCGCGCGCCGCGTCGGGCAACAGCACGGCGGCTGCGGCGGTATTCGGCGCCGACGAGAAGCCGCCCACCCAGCTGAAGCTTTCCTGGTGACCCAGGCCGAAGTTCAATGCCTGGCCGCCGCCCATCGACAGGCCAGCGATCGCCCGGTGCTGGCGGTCGGCCAGCGTCGGGTACTGCCGGTCGATGGCGGGTATCAGCGTTTCCATCAGCTCGCGTTCGAAGGCGGCAAAGGCCGCAATATGCTCGGGCGTGAAGCTGCGTTCCGGCGGCGGCGGCTTGTCGTCCGCCCGCGCGCGCCCGTTGGGCATGACGACGATCATCCGCACCACCTTGCCATCCGCGAGCAAGTTGTCGAGGACGGCGTTCGAACGCACATAGTAGCGCCAGTCGTCCAGGGTGCCGCCGAAGCCGTGCAGCAGGTAGAGCACGGGATAGCGGCGCTCCGTGCTATAGCCCGCAGGCAGATAGACATTGGCCTTGCGCCGCGTGCCCGTCACCGGCGAATCGTAGCTGAACTCCTCCACCCTGCCCTGTGCTACCCCGGCCCGCGCGTCCGCAAATCCGCCCGGCGGAACTGGGAAAGCGCGCACGTCATCGGCCGCCAGTTGCGCAGGCTGGTAGACGCCGGGGGGCGGGCCGGAGCGAGGCTGCTCAGGGTTGGCTTCCCGGCCGGCGTTTTGAGCCCGCGCCGCCACAGCAACGGCCAGTACGGCCGCCAGCGCCGCCGCGCGGGCGAGCATATGACGGCCGGTTCTCATGGCGCAGTCCTGTGCGCCTGCGCGCCCGCCAACGGCGTCAACACCACCAGCGCGCCACCACCGCCCGCCAGCGCCAGCTTGATGCGGCTGTTCTGGCCCGGCTGCGCCGTGCTCGCGGCCAGGTGGCCGCGATCCTTGCCGTCCTGCAGTATCTCGGCGCGACAGCGCACCCCGCCTGCGAGGAAGTCCAGCGGGCTCTCCGGCCTGCCGTCCGGGTTCTTGTACGCTTCCGGATTGTCCGCCACCATCACCAGCGGCGAGTCATACACCACATACATCGCCACCCGGATGCGGTGATCAGGAGGCCCCAGCACCGTGTTCGATTGCGCCCCTGCCGCCAGGGGAAGCGCCAATACCGGCAAGGCCTTTATGAAATTGCGCAAGGTGCGGCACATAATTTATGGCTTCTTTTTTGCGTTCGACAAATTGATTACCATGCCTTTTCGTTTAACCGAAAGGATGTGAAGGCTCCCGGCGGGCCGGGAGCCTGCCGGTCAAGCGCTTCAGGCCACTTTCAGGGCGAAGGCGTAGGGCAGCGCCGGCTTCTCGGACGGCAGCGTCACGTGCAGGCCGTCGGCATCCTGCCTGAACGCCAGCGGCTTGCCGCGTCCCGCCAGCTCCACCCGCGCCACCCGCCGCTTCAGGTAGGCGCCGCCGCTGGCCATGGACTTGATGCTCACCTTGCCGTTCTCCGGCCAGCCCATGACGAAGGCGTACACCATGCCATCCTTGGTGGTAAAGCGCACGTCCTGCGCGCTGAAAGGCCGGTTCTTGCCCTCGTTGAAGCCCGCGCCCTCGGTCGGCGCCACCGCTTCCATGACCGGCCCTTCGCCCAGCACATGCCAGGGACGGGTGTCATAGATGCCTTCGCCGTTGACCGCGATCCAGCGTCCGATTTCTTCCACGATCGCGCGCTCCTGTTCATCGATGGTGCCGTTGCCGCGTACCGGGACACTCAGCAGCAGATTGCCGTTCTTGCTGACCACGTCGATCAGGGTCTGCACCACGGTCTGCGCGCTCTTGTAGCCCTTGTTGTCGTAGATGCGGCGGTCGTAATGCCAGCTGCCGATGCAGGTATCGGTCTGCCACGGCAGCGGCTCGATCCGGTTGCTCTGGCCACGTTCAATGTCCATCACCATGCTCTGGCGCTGCACCGGATCGAGGATCTTGCCGTTGACGACCGCCTCCACCCGGCCCTTGCGCATGACGCTGCGGTTGTACATGTGGGCCGCCAGCCGCATGCCGACGTCGCTGACCGGGTACAGCGGCAGCACGGTATCGTCGAAGTAGAGCAGGTCCGGATCGTAGGCGTCGATCAGGTTGACGGTGCGGTCGAACAGCTTGTCGGCATACGCCTTGCCGGGCAAAGAAGCACCGCCGCGCCAGTGCCATTGCTCATAGTAGTTGCCGCCTTCGGCATCGGACTTGCTGCGTGGGTGCCGCTGCGCATACAGCGCCTGCGGATCGTATCCGTCCCACCACTTGCCCTTGCCATCGGCCGCCGTCAGGTTGCCGTCGTAGGGAACGCCCGCCTTGGGGCCATTCTTGTCGGCGCCCTGCGCCACTTCGTACCAGGTCCAGGCGTGTGCCGCGTGCACGCTGACGCCGAAGCGCAGGCCGTGCTTGCGGGCGGCCCTGCTCCAGCCGCCAATCAGGTCGCGCTTGGGACCGATGCGCGTTGCGTTCCATTCCGGCTGGTGCTTGCTGTCGTACAGGTCGAAGTTGTCATGGTGATTGGCCAGCGCAACGAAGTAGCGGGCCCCGGCCTTCTTGTACAGCGCCACCAGGCTGTCCGGATCCCACTGCTCGGCCTTCCAGTGCTGGATGACGTCCTTGAAGCCGAATTCGGACGGGTGGCCGTACTTCTCCAGGTGATGGCGATAGGCTTCGCTACCCTCCTCGTACATCCCGCGCGCGTACCAGTCGCCGAACTCCGGCTCGCACTGCGGCCCCCAATGGGCCCAGATGCCGAACTTGGCGTTGCGGAACCAGTCCGGCGTACGGTAGGCGGACAGCGACTTCCAGTCAGGTGCAAACGGTCCTTCGGCCATCGATTCGGCCACGCCATCCGCCGCAAAAAGGTGGGGGGATACGGCCAGCGCCGGAATGGCAGCGGCCAGATGTTTCAGCAGTTCTCGTCGTCTCATTGTTATCCTTTCCGCGCTAGGCGGCGGCCCTTCCGGGCGGGCGGGTTAGTGATTATGTCTCGGCAGGTCGTGCCCCACGCCGCGGTAGGCCACGGCCAGCTCCATGCAGGCCGGCGGCGGCTCTTGCGATCGGACCGGCGCCGCGCATCGCCAACATGGTGCGCACATCGATCGCCACGATTGAAATGTTGCCCGTTGTGTTCAGCCGCCGCAAGTATGAAACTCACCAACGAGGCTGACAATTACACGTACCACTGCAAGCCGATGCGGCACCAGACCTTACTGGTCCCACTTCCGCAGCAACTGATCCAGCTCCCCGCTGCGGGCCATCTGGTCCAGGGCGCTGCGGACCCGTTCCGCGACGCCAGGGTCGAGCTGGCGCGACAGGGCCATGTACAAGGGCGCCCGCGACATCACCGTCGGCATAATGCGCACCTTGCCGGCCACGCCGCTGTGCACCAGGATGGCCTGCAGGCCGGGGGTGCGGTGCACGAAAAAGCGGCCCCGGCCGGCGATCAACTTTTGCAGGTTGACCGCGGTACTGGCGGCGCTGCCATCAATCTGCAAGCCGCCCAGCTGCTCCAGAAAGCTCGTCGCCGCGAAGCCGCGGTTAGTGAGCAGCACGGCTTGCGGACCCAACTTGCGGACATCGTCCCAGCTATTGATGATTGCCGTTTCGTCGGCGCGCGCCACCAGCACATAGTTGACGATGAACAGTTCCTGGTCGAGAAAATGATACAGGGGCAGCCGTTCCACCGTACGCTGCAGGCCGCAGGCGGCGTCTTGCTGGCCGACGGACACTTCGTAGAGCACCCGCACCAGCGGCATCCACTGCTGATGCCCTTCAAACCGCAAGCCGGGGGCGATGCGCTCGATGGCGCGCATGATATCGATGCACATTCCGATCACGCTACCCTGCGGGCCGGGCACGAACTTCGGTTCCGTGCCTTCCTGGGCCGCCACGCGCAGCACCGTGATCCCGCTGGCCATGGCGCTGCAGGCGAGCGCAAGGCAGCACCCGGCCAGCATGATCCCGATACCGCATCCCAGCCGTGGCAAGACATTGGACATCAGGCACTCCCGGAGGACGATCTCATGCCATCATATGCCCTGGCCGGCGCGGCCCGGCAGCATCCTGGCGGCGCGACGTTCGCCGCCACGCGCCAGCCGGAACACGCTCACCGAGGTGGACAGCTGCGCGGCCAGATCCTGCATCGACTGTGCTGCGGCAGCGGACTGCTCCACCAGCGCTGCGTTTTGCTGGGTGACCGCGTCCATCTTGATAATGGCGGTATTGACTTCCTCGATGCCCACGCTCTGTTCCTGGGTGGCGGCGCTGATGTCATTCACGATATCGCTCACCTTGCGCACGCTCTGCTCGACTTCCTGCATGGTGTGCCCGGCCAGATCCACCAGCTTGCTGCCAGCGCCCACCTTCTCGACCGAGTCGTGGATCAGGTCCTTGATCTCCTTGGCCGCGGCGGCACTGCGCTGCGCCAGGTTGCGCACTTCGCTCGCCACCACCGCAAAGCCGCGTCCCTGTTCGCCCGCCCGCGCCGCTTCCACGGCGGCGTTCAGGGCCAGGATATTGGTCTGGAAGGCGATGCCGTCGATCACGCCGATAATATCGACAATCTTGTGCGACGAAGCATTGATGGCGTCCATGGTGGAAATCACCTCGCCCACCACCTGGCCGCCGCGGCCCGCCACCTCGGTCGCGGAGCGGGCGAATTGGTTGGCCTGCCTGGCGTGGTCGGCGTTCTGCTTCACGGTCGAGGTCAATTCTTCCATGGCCGACGCGGTTTCCTCCAGCGAGGCGGCCTGCTCTTCGGTGCGGGTCGACAGGTCGAGATTGCCGGCGGCGATTTCCCGCGATGCGATGCCCAGCGTGTCCGTCCCTTCGCGCACCTGTCCCACCAGCCGGTGCAGGTTGGCGCTCATGGCCTGCATGGCGCGCAGCAGCTGGCCGATTTCATCGCACGTTTCCGCCTCGATGCTGGCGGTCAGGTCCCCCTGGGCGGCGCTTTCGGCCACCCCGACGGCGGCGCGCAAAGGCCGGCTGATCAAGCCGGCAATCCATAGGGCCAGCGTCGCGTTGACCAGCACCGCCAGCGCCAGAATGGCAATGATCCAGGTCCGGGAAGAGGTATACAAATCGTTGTTGGTGACCAGTGCCGCATCGCTTTCCACCTGGCTAAGCTCCACCAGCTTATCGACCACGTCATTCACCTGGCGGAACAGCTTGACCGAGTCGCCCCGAATCGCCTTGCGCGCCTCCTCCTGCTTGCCGGCGCGCGACAAGGCCAGCACCTGGCGGCCCGCGCTCCGATACGCGTCAAATGCCGACGCCACTTCCGCCATCAGCCGCAGCTCGTCGGACGAATGCGCCAGCGGCCGGTACTTGCTCTCGTACTCGGTAAATTCCCTGGTGCGGCTGGCAATGCTCTTCTCGTAGTAGTCGTAGTCGGACGCTTCGGTGGAAAGAATATGCTGCAACTCGGACACGCGCATCCGGTTCAAGGTTGCCTTCATGAGCAGCGCGTACCGCACGCTGGGCAAGGTAACGTGCAGGACAGTGGTCGAAGCGCCGTTCAGGCGGGCGTTCTGGTAAATGCCGAAAATGCCGATGGCCAGCGTCAGGCTCAATGCGGCAAAGAAAGACAGCAACAATTTATATGCCATCTTCAGGTTCAAGAACCACTTCATGTCAACTCCTTGACACCACGATAATGATTTTTTTTCTACGCGGCGGCGCCATCCCACAATGGCCGTGTTCGCACGTGCCCTTGCTTAAATACACTAATCTTCTCAAGGTGAAATTGCAAATTTTATCGGCGCTGGATCCGGCAAAGCGGAAGGCCGGCGAGGCTTTGGCGCAACTGGCCGCAGGCAATCGGCGAATTGGCCGGCACCGCCTTGCGGCCCGGCTGCAGGCGGCCTTCGGCCATCAGCTTGCCCAGGGCAGCGCCCACCATGATGAGCGCATCGATGGCGTCTGCTGGTGTGCTTTAGAATTTTTGCATGAGGCCGAACGTCAGCCCGGCGCCGTGGCTGTCATTGGGACGAGTCCCGCTCAGGCCGGCGGCATTGCCGCGCCAGCTGGTGTAATCGGCTTCGGCATAGGTGGTGGTGCGCGGTCCCAGCGCCTTTTCCAGGTAGACAAAGGCGCGGTCGAAGCCGTCATTGACAAAGCCGCTAGCTTCGCGCCTTACCTTGTACCAGGCCGTGGTGAGCAACAGGCCGGCCCCCAATGTGCGGCTCACGCCGACCGAATCCACACGCTGGTGCACCGTCTGCTTCGGGCCGGTGTCGGCCTGGTTGCGGGCGATGGTGGCCTTGAACTGCCAGGCGTCCAGGCGGTAGGCTGCACCCAGCAGCCAGGCGTCCAGCGGCAGGTCTTCCTTGCTGCGGAACTGCATGGCGGCGCCGGACAGCGCCCAGGCCCCGTCCTGGTAGGCCAGCGCGGCGCCGCGCGCGGAGGCAGCCCGGGTATCGCCCGCCACCTCGCCGGCCGACCACGACGCGCGCGCCTGCCAGGGGCCGGACTTGAAGGTGTACTTGAGCGTGTTGTCGAGGCGGTAGAAATTGTCGCTGTAGCCGCTGGGGCCGTACTGGCGCCCGAAGGCATGGGTGCCGAAGGCGGTATTGCTCAGACCGGCAACATTGATATTGGGATTGAAACTGGCGTCGCGCTTGCCGATCGGGTCGATCGGGGTCAGGGCGTCGGACAGCAATGTGGGCTGGCGCCCGGCGGCGATGGTGCCATACGGCGTCTCCAGGCCGACCCAGGCGTCGCGGTCGAACAGGCGGTCGCTCTTGGCCGAGGCGCCGGTGTCGGCGTTGATACCCCCTTCCAGGCGCAGCAGCGCGGCCCAGTCGCCACCCAGCGCCTCGCGGCCGCGGATGCCAAAGCGGCTGGTTTCATCGGTGCCGCTGCTGACTGCGCTGGTTTGGCCGGACGGGGTGGGCGCGTTGCTGGCGCCCAGGCCGCTGGTACTGCGCACGCCCACGTCGATGATGCCGTACAGGTCGATGCCAGTCTGGGCCAGGCAGGTGCTGCTCGTGACGAGCAATGCGGTGAGAGCGCAGGAATGGCGCATTTTTTGTCTCCTTGATATTGTTAGCCTTCTTGCCGAGGCTGATGACGAGTCTGTTGACCGAATGGAAGAATCATCCGCCAGATGGCGGAATTTGATAATTGCATTTTTTAAGCCGATTAATGCACCATGCGCATCAATCACGGCGTACACGATTTGAAGGCCTTTGTCGCCGTGGCCGGTCTGGCGGCGCACCCTGTTCGAAATGCTCAGCGCGGCGCTGCGCAAGCGCCCTGCGCGCCGCCGAGCTTGGCCATCAGCGGCAGTCCGGCAGGGACACCTCGACCGGGGCGCCAGCGGCCACCACGCGCACCCCCGCCCTGCCCGGCGCCGCCGCGCAGCGCACCAGGAAGGCCTGCTCGCGCCGCAGGCCGGGGAAACTGCCCTGCCACGGCGCGATGGTGAGCCGACGGCTCGCCTGGTCCCAGCTGAAGCGGCGCAGCGCATGCTCGCCCTGGGCATAGCCCGGGCCGTCGCCGCTGTCGTCATACCATTCGAAACTGCCGTCGCGGCCCGGATAGACGCGCAGTTCGACCGGCTCGGCGCTGGCCTGGTCGGCATATTGCCGCTGCGGCCCCAGCGGCAATATGCTGCCGGCCCGGGCGAACAGCGGAATGGTGGCGATATCGGCCTTGGCGGCAACCACCTTGCCGCCCGCGTAGCGCTGGCCGGTCCAGAAGTCGAACCATTCGCTGTTGGCCGGCAAATACACCGTGCGCACTGCCGTGTTGGGCGACGTGACGGGCGCCACCATCAGCGCCTTGCCAAACATGTACTGGTCGGCCGTGGCGACCGCCTGCGCATCGGTGCGGAAATCCATGGCCAGCGCGCGCATCATGGTGCCGTGGCGGCTGGTGACGTCCCACGATGCCGAATAGATGTAGGGCAGCAGGCGGTAGCGCAGCGCTGTCACGTCGCGCAGGATCTTCTGCGTGGCCGCCGGGAAGCGCCAGATCTCCTTGGACTCGCCGGTGCCATGCACGCGGAACATGGGATTGAACGCACCGAACTGGTACCAGCGCGTATAGAGCTCGGCATAAGCGGGATCGGCCGGATCGCCGCCGAAGAAGCCGCCAATGTCGGCCGACCAGTAGGGGATGCCGCTCAGCGTGAAGTTCAGCGCGGCGGGCAGTTGCGCGCGCAGCACCTCCCAGGTCCCCATGGTGTCGCCGGACCAGGTGATGGCGGCATTGCGCTGCTGGCCGCTGTAGGCCGAGCGGGTCAGGATGAACGGCCGCTTGGCCGGCGCATCCTTGGCGCTGCCCTCGAACACGGCCGTCGTGTGCAGCAGCGGATAGGCGTTGTACACCGCCGTGCCGGGACCGGCGGCCGTGGCGACCTCGCGCATCTGCCCCCACCAGCCGCCTAGCTCGGCTTCGCTGGCGTCCAGCCACCAGCCGTCCCAGCCGGACTGGCCCAGCGTGCGGCTGATCTGCTGCCAGTACAACTGGCGGCCGCTGGCCGAATAGGCGTCGTACCAGCGGCCTTTACCGGCGGGATAGACGTTGTTGTACAGCTGGGGATACAGGGCGCCGGCCGCCTCCAGCGCGGCGGCGTTGCGGGTGCCGCCGTCAAACCGCGCCCACACGGAAATGATGGCGTGCACATGCTCGGCGTGCAGCTGGTCCAGCATGCCCTTGGGATCCGGATAGCGCGCCGGATCCATCTGGTGCTCGCCCCAGGCGCCCGGGGTCCAGTACTGCCAGTCCTGCACCACCGCGTCCAGCGGCACCTGCAGCGCGCGGTAGCGCGCCGCGATGCCCAGCAGCTCATCCTGGCTGGCATAGTGCTCCTTGGATTGCCACAGCCCCCAGGTCCAGCGCGCCATCATGGGCGCGCGCCCGGTCAGCTCGCGGTAGCCGGCCACCACCTGGTCCAGTTCCGGTCCCAGGATGAAATGATAGTCGACGCCCGGCCCGGCCTCCGAGCGGAAGGCCAAGGGATAATGGCCGTTGGGCAGGCCCGCCTCCACCTCGGTGACGGCGGCATTGTTCCACAGGATGCCGAAGCCCGCCGGCGTCGCCAGCATCGGCACCGCCACATCGCGATTGGCCTGCTGCAAGCGCACCGTGCTGCCACTGTAGTCGAGCTTGCCGTTTTGGTGCTGCCCCAGTCCGAACACCGGCCCGGCGTAATCGAACCCTTGCATGACACCGTTGCTGGCGATGTCGCGGCCGGACTCGGACAGCAGCGGCTTGCCCTGCGCGTCGAGGAAGCTGACGGCCCCGCCTGCCTTGGCCACGCGCACCTGCAGCAGCGCGGTGCTGAGCTGGTAGTAGTCCGGCATTTCGCTGGCCGACCAGTCCACCGTGCCCGGCTGGGCGATCACGGCGGGATTGTAGTTGCCGTCCCAGTCCGCCGCCGGACCGACCAGTACATGCACGACGCGCTCGCTCCACGGCTCGACGCGCACGGTGCCCTGCGCCGTCGCCACCACCAGCCCGCGCGCGCTCCGGGTCACCTCCGCATGGACCGGCAGCGCGGTCACGCCAAGGCAGGCCAGGACCAGGGCAGCGGGCAGCAATTTCTTCATCATGTTCCTCCTCGAATAAACGGACCTTTATTCTATCGAGCGATCCCTGCAACAAGCGTCTCCGCCGCCCTTCTTCTTCAATTATGTTCGGCCATTTGAGCGTTTTCGTAATTGTCTGAACCCAGCCCAGGTCGCACAATCCGGCCCAAACCCCATCGACAACCTCAACGAAAAAGCACCATGACGGAGACCACACGCTTTGCCGCGCCCCTGCTGGCGCTCGCCTTCGGCAGCCTGAGCCTGCCCGCACAGGCGGACCAACTTGCACTGGCCCGCCTGTTCTCCGACCACGCGGTCCTGCAGCGCGACCAGCCCATCACCATCTGGGGCACGGCCAGCGCCGGGCACAGCGTGACCGTGACGCTGGGACAGCACAGCGCGCACGGCAACGCCGACGCGCAAGGCAAGTGGCGTCTCACGCTGCCGCCGCAGCCGGCGGGCGGCCCCTACCAGTTGAGCGCGCACGCGGACGGCCAGACCCTGCGCCGCGCCGACATCCTGGTCGGCGACGTCTACCTGTGTTCGGGCCAGTCCAATATGGAATTCGCCCAGCGCGCCTCGACCAACGCCCAGGGCGCCACCTACGGCGCCGGCAACCCGCAGCTGCGCTACCTGAACGTGCAGAAGCACAGCGCCATGACGCCACAGGACGAGCTCAAGGGCCCGGTGGCGTGGACCCCGCTGACCCCGGAGTCGGTCGGCGACGCCTCCGCCGTGTGCTACTACATGGCGCGCTCGCTGCAGGCCAGCTACCGGATTCCGGTCGGCTTCATTCACGCCAGCTGGGGCGGCACCACGATTCAAAGCTGGATCGGGGCCGAATCCTTGCGCACGTTCGGCGACTACCAGGCCGGCGTTGCCGCCGTCACCCAATACGGCGCCGATCCGGCTGCGGCCATGCAGGCCGAGGACGCCCGCAGCGAGGCCTGGTGGCGCGCGCACGATCCGGCCGCGGCCGCGCAACGCGCATGGGCCGCGCCGGACTTCGACGACAGCGCCTGGCCGTCCGTCACACCGACCGGATCGTGGAAGAACAGCGGACTGGCCGGCTTCAAGGACTTCGACGGCGTGGCCTGGTACCGCACCAGCGTCACCCTGACGGAAGCCCAGGCCAGCGCGGCCAATGCGCTGCGCCTGGGGCCGGTCGATACCAGCGACACCACCTGGGTCAACGGCGTGCGCGTAGGCGGCGCCAGCATCCCCTGGATCTGGCGCGAATACGCCGTGCCGGCGGGCCTGTTCCGGCCGGGCCGCAACGTGATCGCCCTGCGCGTGCTGAGCGGAGGCCAGGGCGGCGGCCTGTCGGGCCCGCCCGACCAGCGCAGCATCGCCACCGCCGACGGCCAGCAGATCGCGCTGCCGGCCGCGTGGAAGGTGCAGCGCGGCAATGCGCTGCGCGGCCTCTCCGTGCCGTCCGCGCCCTGGGACTGGCCGAACAGCCTCACCACGCTGTACAACGGCATGATCGCGCCGCTGGTCGGCTATCGCTTCAAGCTGGTGGCGTGGTACCAGGGCGAGGCCAACGCCGACGCGGCAACAGAATACCGCAGCTTGCTGCCCCTGCTGATGCGCGACTGGCGCGGGCGCTTCGGCCAGCCCGAACTGCCTTTCCTGGTCACCCAGCTGACTTCCTTCGGCGACGCGCCCCGCGCGCCCGGCAAGTCCGGCTGGGCCCAGCTGCGCGCGGCGCAGGCCGAGGCCGTGGCCCACGACGCCCATGCCGCCCTGGCCGTCACGCTGGACCTGGGCGACCGCTTCGACATCCACCCGACCCAGAAGACCATCGTCGGCGAACGCCTGGCGCGCGCCGCGCGCGCCGTGGCGTATGGCGAACCGGCCGCGCCCGGCAGCCCTTACCCGGTGTCGGCCAAGCGCAGCGGCAAAGATATCGTGATCGCCTTCCGCGATGCGGGTGCCGGCCTGGTGACGTACTCCGGCGATCGCGCCCTGGGCTTTGAAGTGTGCACGGGCACGGCTTGCCGTTACACCGACGCGCGGGTGGCGGGCGCGACGGTGGTGCTGCCCGGCGCGGTCAAGGACGCCAAGTCCGGCATCACGCGCGTACGCTACGCTTGGGCCGATGCTCCGTTCATCAATCTGTTCAGCGCCGACGACCTGCCGGTCGGCAGCTTCCAGCTCGAGCTGCGCTGACACATGGGCGCCACGGCGCCATTCATCACAATCGAAAAGGAGTTTTTGATGCAAGAGCAAGCAACCCCGGGCTGGCGAGCACTGTTACCGTTATGCCTGGCCATGGCCACCGGCTACGCGGCCGCGGACCCGCTGGCGCCCGTCGCCGGCTGGAGCGCCTACACGGCCGGCCAGGCAGCCACCCCACCGATGGGCTGGAACAGCTGGAACGCGTTCGCCACCAATATCGACGAGGCGAAGATCCTCGGCTCGGCCCAGCGCATCCTCGACAGCGGTCTGGCCGCCAAGGGCTATCGCTACATCAATCTGGACGACGGCTGGGTGGCGCACCGCCGCATCCCGGACGGCCGGCTGCTGATCCGCCCGGACCGCTTCCCCTCTTCCGTGACGGCCGGCGGCAGCAGCTTCCGCCCCTTCACCGACCGGCTGCACGCGATGGGCTTCAAGGCCGGCATCTACTCCGACCTGGGCCGCAACACCTGTTCCCAGGCCTTTTCCCCCGATTCGCCCGACCTGCCCAAGGGCAGCGTGCTGGAACGCGAAGTCGGCCTGTACGGCCGTATCGACCAGGACATCAAGCTCTACTTCGCCGACTGGGGCTTCGACTACATCAAGGTGGACGGCTGCGGCGTGCGCGCGTTCGGCGCCAACGAGGACAAGGTGCGCTCCGGCCAGTATCGCGCGCTGCCGCCGGTGCTGGACCTGGAGACGGTGACCCGCTCCGACATTCCGGCCGTGCAGGCCGAATTCGCCCAGATCAACGCGGCGCTGCGGCGCTACCGGCCCAACGACGACTTCCTGCTGTCGCTGTGCATTTGGGGCGCCGGCGATGTGCGTTCCTGGGGCAAGAACTACGGCAATGTCTCGCGCACCAGCGACGACATCACGCCGTCCTGGGCGCGCATGCTCAGCAATTTCGACAGCGCCGCCAAGCGCGAGCTCTATGCGCACCCCGGCAGCTGGAACGATCCCGACATGCTGTTCATCGGCAAAGGCGACTTCGATGCCGATCACCTGGTGGAAGCGCGCTCGCATTTCTCGCTGTGGGCCATGCTCAACGCGCCGCTGCTGATCGGCGCCGACCTCCGGACCACGCCGCAGGCCCTAATAGACATCCTGGGCAATGCCGACATCATCGCGCTCAACCAGGACGCCGCCGGCAACCAGGCCACGGTGGCCTATGACGCCAACGACCTGCAGATCCTGGTCAAGCAGCTGGCCTCGGGCCGGAAGGCGCTGGCCATCTTCAACCGCGGCGTCGCCGCCATCGACGTCGATCTGACGGCCGAACACCTGAAGCTGCGCAAGGACGCGCCGATCACGCTGACCGATCTGTGGAGCAAGACCGACACCACGTTTACCAACGAGACCAAGCTGCGCGTGGCGCCGCGGGAGACGCGCATCTTCCGCGTCCAGGGTGCGCGGGAACTGGCCCACGGCCTGTATCTCTCGGAACAGCCTGGCAGCGTCAATCCGGCGGTCGATGGCGTCACCCAACCGCAGCCCGACCCCACCCTCTTCCGTTCCTCGGCCGCCTGGTCCGGCACCAAGGGCCCGGGCGAGCGGCCCATGTATGCGGGCTGGGGCGGCGCCCGCGCCGACAGCACGCCTTACGGCCAGGTCCTGCAGATCGCCGGCACCCGCTACGCCGCCGGCATCGGCATCCTGGCCAATTCCCGGCTGGAAGTGCGCAATCACGGTTATCGCCACATCACCACGCGCGTCGGCGTGGACGATACCGCTCAGGACCGCAAGCACGCCGTCACCTTCATGATCTACGGCGACGGCAAGCTGCTGGCAAAGAGCAAGGCCTTGCGCTGGGGACAGCCGGCGCAGGCGCTGGACGCCGATGTCTCCGGCGTCAAGAGCATAGAACTGGTGGCGCGCAGTGCCACGCCGGGCAATGCGCAGCAGCCTGTCACCTGGGGCGACGCCGCCTTGCTGTCGTCCGCCCAGCCTGAGTAAACGAACTCATCGTGCACGGCCCGGTTGCCGTGCACGACGATGACATCACACGAAATTAATTCGTCAGTTGATGCCGACACCGGAGAGCGCGGGCAGATTGGTCGGGGTCCAGGTGGCGCCGTTGTCGGTGGTGTGGGATGGCACCGAATTGGCCGGTGCCCAGACCGCCTTGTTGCGCGCTGACCACGGAGTTGCCGTTGCCCCAGCCCAGGCCAGGATTCAGGGTGGGCGCGGTTGTGAGGTCCGTATCGACCCAGGTGCCGACGTCGCCCGAGCGGCCGCCCTGCTATCCGATATTGGCCTGCAGGGTGATGCCGCGATAACGGCGGCGGTACATCACCACGCCGCTTGCAGCCAGCAGCACGACGGCCATCATGCCCAACAAATCCTGGCCGCCGTGGGTGACCACCGCCGGCTGGCTGGAAACCATGGTGGCGGCATTGAACTTGTTGCCCACGCTGCGGGCGCCGATCACCAGCTCCTGGTTGTTGATGGCGTTGACCAGATACAGGCCGTAGCCGCCGCGATGCACGGTCATCTTGCCGTCGCGGTAGACGAAGGACCGGCGCTCGTCGCCGACGCGGATGCTGCCGACTACATGGCCGGCTTGGTTGACGGCGGTGGCGAAACTGTCGCCGTAGCCGATGAGCGCGCCGAGGTCGACCATCTTGCCCTTGTTCCACATGAACGCGTGCCAGCGGCGATCGGGCGTTTCCGACGCGCCGACTACCACGCCGTCATCGTTGACGGCGGTGGCGCTGCTGATCCGTCCACCGAGCGTCCCAAGATCCTGCATGGCGCCGCCGGGGGTGGTCAGGAAAGCGTGGCGGTAGCCATCCCCCCGCGCCGCCGTACCGACCACGGCGCCTTGATTATTGATGCCGGCCGCATAGCTGATCTTGCCGCCCAGCGTGCCGAGGTCGCGCAACTGGCCGTCCTCGCCGCTGACGAAGGCGCGGTAATAGCCGTCGCTGGTGTCTGAAAAGCCGGCCACCTGGCCGGTGTTGTTGATGGCCGCGCCGTAGCTGCTGTTGCCACCGAGCGTGCCGACGTCCTGCATGCGTTCGCCATGATGGACTACGAAAGCGCGCCAGTAGCCGGCGCTGTTCTGCGCCGTGCCGACCACGTCGCCGTTGGCGTTGAGGCCCTTGGTGACGCCTTCGCTGCCGCCCAGCGTACCCAGCTCGACCGGGCGCTTGTCGTACAGGATGGCGCGCTGGTGGCCGTCCTCATCTTCAATGACGCCGGCCATCTGGCCCCGCGCGTTGATATCGACGGCGACGCTGGTTTCGGTGCCGCGCGCGCCCAGAGTCAGATCCTGCATGGTGCCTCCTTGGTGGTTAGTCAGGGAGAGAACTGCAAGTCCCGTGCCACGGCTGGTTATGGCGTGGGCACGGCCAAAGTGTGCGGAAATGAACGTTTACGCTGTTCACTTTCGGACATTCGTGACGGGTCGCGGGCCAGGCCTATAGCGGTGAGGCGCCATTCACCTGGATGGACGGGCTGATCCGGTCACCAGCCCGTTCATTATTCATGCACCCAGCGTCAGCAACAGCTCATCCAGGCGCTCGAGCGTGGACGCCATGCCCTCTTTCATGCCCATATCGATGACTTTTTGCACGTCTTCCGGCGAGTTGTAATGCACGACCGTGGTGACCAGCGTATGTTCTTTCAGGTCCGAAAAGGTCACGTCCCAACGCGAACGCGGCATGTCGGCATTGACGACGCCGGTTTCATCCGTAAAGCCGTCAAGGGTCGCATAGCTGTCGATCGGGCGGATGGCCAGGTAATCCACGCGACTCCAGTAAGCCTGCCCATCGGGCGTGACCATGGCGTAGTGCCAGTAGCCGCCCTCCTTGAATTCCATATGCTTGGTCCTGGTGCTCAGAGGCTTGGGCGCAAACCAACGGTCGAGCAAAGCGCTCTGCGTATGGCAATCCCAGACCAACTGGCGCGGGCCAGCGAATTCCCGCGCCACGGTGAGGGTGCTCTTTTCCTTGTTGACCACAAAATCGAATTGAAGCTTAGCTGCCATTGTCGTCTCCTTGCAGTTGTTCCAAAAGGTTGTCCAGGTTTTCGTATCGGTTGCTCCAGAGCGTGCGCTGCTCCTCGAACCAGCGCTCGGCTGCGGCGAACTTGTCCCGCTCGAGCGTGCAGGTCCGCACCCGCCCGCTCTTGCTGCTGCTTACCAGCCCGGTCTCTTCCAGTACCCGCATGTGCTTCATGAACGACGGCAGCGCCATGTCGAAGGGCTCCGACAATTCACTGACAGTCGCCGGGCCCGCGCCCAGCCGGCGCACCACGGCCCTGCGCGTCGGGTCCGACAAAGCGTGGAAGATGGCGTCCAGCGCAACTCGATAGTTATCCATATGGCTAACTATACACGCAAAAAAAATTGAACGCAACAACTCACACCAAACGGCCTTCCATTAGCGGAGCAAGCATCCGCGCCTTTGACCAGAGGCGGATGCTGATTTTCGAGCCGTATTTCCTTGTCTAACTGGTCAGTGGAAATTTACAAAGCCGTCTCCAACTCGGCGAGCTTTTTTTCAAGCATAGCCCGCTCCTTCGGGTTGTTGATTTTTGGCAGCACCTGACGCAGTGCCAGTGCATTTGCTTTAGTCAGAGCCTTATCCGCGGCGGCGACAACATCAGGTTTAACTCCAGTACCTTCCCAATCGCTTTTTGTGATCAGGTTGATCGAGCGTCCTACCGGTATCACGGCGACCAGGTTCGGATCGATACGGAACGGTTGGGTCGGATGCGCGCCGCCTCCGGTTGTTTCACCAACTACAGTGATGCGCTTGATAGCTTGGAGGTTGTACGTAAAATCTTCGGCTGCGGAGAAAGTTTCGCCGCTGGTTAACACATAGACAGGCTTGTCCGCGCCAAAGCGCGCTCCTGAAACGGCGGGATCGCTCCAGAAAGAATGGGTTTCATTATCAGCCCGAAAATATATATCCGACAGATGGACCTTCTTATCGCCAAGCAGGTAACTTGCCACATGCGCCACCATGCGCGGGTCACCGCCACGGTTTTCGCGCAGGTCAATGATCATCGCGTTGCCATTGGCTGCCAAATTCATCGCGGCTGTAGCGGCCGCCTTCCCGATGTCCGCTTCAAAGAATCCGTTGAACTTGACGTACATAATATTGCCGGGCAGGCGCTCTACCTTTTCAAAGGAGAAATTCAAGTATTGCCCCACTTCGGTCATACGCTGTCGAACCTCGGCAGGCACGGCTTGATTGAGAGAGGGGCGGGGCCGATCAGGTTGCGCATTTGGGACGTAGCGGATGTTCAGGTGTTTGTCCGGGTGGGAAGCTTGGATATGGGTCGTCAGCAAGTCTGCGAATTCCGCATCCGTCGCAGCTTTCTCGTAGTCGCCCCTGAGCAAATGATCGCGGACGGCGGCGGCCATCTTGTTGCCTTCGTCAGCGTAAATGTATTTGTCGGACAGGCGTTGGGCTAGTAGGTCGACGGCAGCGGCCTTGTCTGCTGCGCTCAACGGCCGGGCCTGTTGCGCGGCTGCGGCAGGCCCCTGTTCTTGTGCGCCTGCGGTGGGGAGGGCGATGATGCAAAGGGTCATGACTGCTGCGGGAACGAGGTATCGCATAGTAGGTCTTGGCTCCATAAAAAAAATAAATCACAAGGGGCAAACGCAGGCCAGCTACATCTGGCGGAACTGCCTGGTAAACGCTTCACTAACGGTCAATCGCTCGGTTCGGCCTTTCAGGATCACCTCCAGGCCGGCGCCGCCGCGCCCCCCGTCGTCACCGCGTTCGATCCGGTCGACAGCCTGAAGGTTGACGATGGCGCTGCGGTGGATTTGCGCGAACAGCTGCGGGTCCAGCTGCTCGATCAGGGACTTCAGAGGCAGCCTAATCAGCGCATCGCCTTTCTCCGTCACCACCCGTATGTACTTTCCGTCCGACTGGAAGTACAGCACTTCGCTCACCATCACCAGCCGCACCGTATTGCCGCTAGAGGCCTTGATCCACTTGAGGTACACCGGCGCGCTCTCCTGCTCGAACAGCTTTTCCCACACGGCCGGCGGCGGGCTTGCGACCGCGCGCGACTTCAGGCGGCGGATCGTCTGCAACAGGCGTGCGGTCGTCAAAGGCTTGACCAGGTAGTCGGCTGCGCCGGCATCGAAAGCGGCCAGGGCATAGTCCGCGTACGCCGTGACGAACACCACCTGGCAGGACTCGGGTATATGGCGCGCCACCTCCATGCCGTTCAGGCCGGGCATCTGGATGTCCAAGAACACGATGTCCGGTTTCAGTGCATCGATGCAGGCCACCGCGTCGATGCCGTTTTCGGCTTGGCCGGCGATCTGCAGCTCGGGCCACAGGACGCGCAGCTGGTCCGTCAGTTCCGCTCGCAGCAGAGGCTCGTCTTCGACGATCAGGGCGCTCGGCATCAGGCGTGGTTTCCCGCCACAGGCACCGTCAGCACGGCGCGCACGCCTTGTCCGTCGCCGGGCTCCACGCAAAGGCTGGCCTCGCGTCCGTACAGCAGCAGCAGGCGTTCCACGATATTCGCCAGCCCCGTGCCCTGCCCGGCCTGTTCGGTCAAGCCGACGCCGTCGTCGACCACGGACACGCTCAGCAGCTCGCCCTTCCCCTTGCTCTCATACCTTGCGCTGATGGTGATCAGGCCCTGCCGGCTGGCCCGCTCCAACCCGTGTTTGACGGCGTTTTCCACAAGCGAGATCAGCATCGCCGGCGGGAACGGCAGGCTGCGCAATTCCTCGCCCACGTCGACCGCGAAGCGCAGGCGCGTGCCCATGCGGATGCGCATCACCGCCAGGTAGTCGCTAACAAGATCCATTTCTCGCCCCAGGGTCGAGGACACCGAGCGCATATCCGGCAGCGCGTTCTGCAGGTAGCCAACCAGGTGGTCGAGCATGTCCTGCGCGGCCTGCTGGTTGGTGCGGATCAGGTACTTCAGATTGGCCAGCGTATTGAACAGGAAGTGCGGCTCGACCTGGGCCTGCAAGGCCGAGAGGCGCGCCTGCAGCGAGGTGCGTTCCAGCTCGCGTTCACGCCGGGCCGCATCCAGCGCGTTTGCGTGGCGCGTAAGGTGTTGGCTCAGCTGGGCGCACACCATCTCGGCGGCCCTCAGTGACTCGCCCCGCTGGATCGCGAACCAGGCCAGGCCCGGGCGGCAGCGCAGCTCGATGTGGCAGCTGGGGCCCAACTCGGACGATACCCTCACCTCGACATGGCGCCCCAGCACCAACGGGCGCCAGCGGCCCAGCACGATCCGGCCCTTGAAAGGGTCGTGGAAGAACGCCGGCGGGCCGGCGTAGCCGAGCGCTGTGCCGAGCGCCAGTCCCGACAAGGATTCGGTGCACAGGTCAAAGGTGGTATAGGGA
The DNA here is from genome assembly GCF_040369125.1 of Duganella hordei. Lineage (NCBI taxonomy): Bacteria > Pseudomonadati > Pseudomonadota > Betaproteobacteria > Burkholderiales > Oxalobacteraceae > Duganella > Duganella hordei. The sequence goes on along the minus strand of NZ_BPWI01000007.1, from coordinate 169,513 downwards.
TTGAACGGCGCATCGATGCGGCGCGTCACCGAGGAAGCCATCCCCTCGGCACACAGCGCCTTGCCCTCCTCGCCCAGCCGGGCAAGAAAGCTGCGGGCGATCCCGCTCGACGTCAGCGCGAGCCAGGCCATCAACGCCAGCACGACGCCGCCGACCATGTACGGATTCAGCTTGCGGGGCTCGAATTCGCCCGGCGCAGCCGTGCCCAAGTTCAGCCAGAGCGGCAGCAGCGCGATCGCCAGCGACAGGAACAGCAGCGAACCGGCGTTGAAGCGCAGCGCCGACTGCAGCAGGTAGCGGCGCACCAAGCGGCGGTCGTGCTCGACTTCCGGCACGGGAGGAGCGTTGAATGGCAGAAATGCGGGAGAACTCATTAAATTCCTCGTGTTGAACTTGCCCCGCCATTCTAGCGGTTCGGGTACGCGTGTTTTCGCCCATGCGACGAATGCCCGCAAATCGGGCACGAAACCGGCGCCGGCGCGATGAACGCCGCCGACCGAAGCGCTGCGTCAAGCCACGCACAGGTCCGGCGCCGTACCGGGTACCGCCGCTCCAGCCCGCCCCAAGTGTTGGTCAGCCCTACTCCACGTTGCGTTGATCGAAGACTCGCCGCGCTTCCTCAACCTCGGATAACTTTGTCAACGTCCAGTCGTGCATAACCTTAAACGGTTGCAGCAAAGTGCGACCGAGCGGCGTAATCTCGTACTGCACCGCAATAGGTGACACTGGTATCACATGACGCGACAGCAGCCCGTTTCGCTCCAGCCTGCGCAGGCACTGGGTAAGCGCCTTTTGGGTCACGCCTTCCAGGCGACGCTTGATGGCGTTGAAGCGGACCGGACCGTCTTCAAGCGAGATCAGCACCAGCATCGACCACTTGTCGGAAATCTGATCAAACAGGGTGCGGCTCGGGCAATCGGCGGAGAAGCAATCGATACGGTTTTTCATGGTGGTTTCCTTGGCTATACCTAGGCACTTCAAAGTGCCTAATTGACACTAAGTATAATTCATATACCATGCGATTTCCATCCACCATCGAGATCATTTCATGTCCTCTATCGACACCAATGTGCTGTTTCGTCCGCTCACCATCAAATCGCTTACGCTGAAAAACAGAATCGTCATGGCCCCGATGACGCGCACGTTTTCGCCAGGCGGCGTGCCGACGCCCGCCAACGCCGCCTACTACCAGCGCCGCGCGGCCGGCCAGGTGGGCCTGATCCTGTCGGAAGGCACCGTCGTCGACCGGCCCGCCTCCCGCAACGATCCCAACATCCCCTTCTTCCACGGCGAGGCGGCGCTGGCCGGCTGGAAGGGCGTGATCGATGCCGTGCACGGCGCCGGCGGGCGCATGGGGCCGCAACTGTGGCACACCGGTGCCGCCCGGTACAGCGAATGGGAGCCCGAGGCGCCGGTCGAAAGTCCGTCCGGGCTCGACGCGCCCGGCGCAGCGCGCGGCGTCGCCATGAGCGACAGCGCCATCGCCGACACGATCGCCGCCTTCGCCAAGGCGGCCACCGACGCCAAGCGGCTGGGATTCGACACCGTGGAAATCCACGGCGCGCACGGTTACCTGATCGATCAATTCTTCTGGTCCGGCACCAACCTGCGCACCGACCAGTACGGCGGCGCGACCATCCGGCAGCGCTCGCGTTTCGCCAGGGAGATCGTGGCGGCGGTGCGCAAGGCGGTGGGCCCCGACTTCCCGATCATCCTGCGGGTCAGCCAGTGGAAGCAGCAAGACCTCAGCGTGCGGCTGGCCGAGACGCCGGCGGCCATGACGGACTGGCTGCTTCCGCTGGTCGAGGCCGGCGTGGACGTGCTGCATTGCTCGCAGCGCCGTTTCTGGGAACCGGAGTTTCCCGAGATCGACGGCGAGAACGGTCTCAATTGCGCCGGCTGGGCCAAGAAACTGACCGGCGCGACCACCATCAGCGTGGGATCGGTGGGGCTCGACGGCGATGTTCTGAACGCGTTTTCCGGCAAGGGCTCCGGCATCATGAGCCTGGACCGGCTGATCGAACGCATGGCTCGCGATGAGTTTGATCTGATCGCTGTGGGTCGAGCCTTGATCAGTGATCCCAACTGGACTGCGAAGATCCAGAGTAACAATTACGAAAGCCTGAAGGGATTTGACGCCGCCTCACTGGCCGAGCTCGTTTAAGTCTCCTCAAGGGCGGAGCCGGAATACCGCCTCCGCCCTCAGATGACCAGCCTGCCTGGGCGATGAGCGCGTCGGCTTCGAGGTACTGAAAAGACTGAGTTATCAACACAAGGTCGTCCCCGCTCCGAAAGGGAAAAGCCATTGCCTCGGTCTGACGGCGTCCCGCCTTCCACATCGTGGTTCAAGCCGTCTTGGCTTTCTGGGCCGCCGCGAAGACGTCACGTGCGGACGTTGTGCCCGCTACGTGCTCCGTACCCTCGACGCCGAGTTCCATCCATCCTGCATTGACGGCCTCGAACATTTCTTCAGCAGGTCCGGTGCGCCCCTTCGGAATGCCAAATTGCTCGAAAGCTTCCGCCCATCCCACACGCGGGACTGCAAAGGCTTTCACATCAAGATTCAGGACTTCCCCCAATTGCTCCGCCACTTCATCTGCGCTGACCATCGAACCGAGCTCGACGACGCGCTGCCCTGACCACACCGGCCCGGTCAAAAGGTTGGCGACCTCCGCGCCGATATCGTTCGTCGCAACCATGGTCGATTTTCGGTTTGTCGGATTGTAGTAGACCGGTAGCGTTCCGCCTTGGGCGACCTGCAAACCGTAGAGGAAATTCTCATAGAATCCACCGGCGCGCACAAATGCGATTGGTGAAGTCAGGTCGCGAAAACCTTGCTCCAGAAGCGCCAAGGCCGTGATCATCCCAAGTCCACTGATCCTGTTCGCACCCATCGACGAAAGCGCTACCACCCTTGGCGGCGTGGCCTTAGTGAGCGCCTCGACATAGCTCGCAATCACGCCCTTGGCCTCGTTGTAATCGGGCGAGGGAGCCCAGACCGCCGGCAACATGACAAACGCGCCTTCGACGCCTTTGAGCGCCTGCTCGGTGGCTGCCGAATCATTCCAATTACCCTCAACCAGTTCCACGCCCCGGCTCGCCCAGCCTGATGCTTTCTCGCGATCGCGGACCAGTGCGCGTACTTCTTTTCCTTGCGCCAACAGATGTTCCGCTGTTGCGCCGCCTACTTTTCCCGTGATTCCCATTACTAAAAACATGCGTTTCTCCTGATATTGAAGAGGCAGAGCACTGCCCCGGTTGCTAAAAAAAATGCGTTTTCTTCTGAAGGACAGAACATCGTCCCTGTTGATTCAACCTCGGAGCGGCAGAATGGCCCGGATACGGGGATCGCGCGCGTAGAGGCCACCCCATGCCATCGCGCCCAGAAGTAGGGAAATGATTTCCGGCGGTGACCCCAACTCACCAATGCGGACGTGGGCGCAGATAGCACCGCCCAAAAAGCCAGTCAATAGGATTGAGCCGAGGACGGCGGTGGCCGGGATGGCGTAAAGGATGGCGCAAGCAAGTATGATCGGACCCACGACGTGGGTTGAGTTCATCGCGAACCCGGTTTCCTGCAACATACTCGCGATCCGCGCCGGCGCGAAAAGCTGGATAGTGGCGTCTGCCAACAGAGCGATAACGACAACCGCGCTCATTATCCTGCCGGCCCAACGGGCGCGATGCAAAGTCAAGGTTTCAGGCGCCCGATGTAGGTTCATAGTTTCAGCCATTTGTCATTTCTCCGATGGGGAATCTCAATATTCGGAGCATACTGTGTCCCTCAGGCGTGATAAACGCCGATGAAATGAACTCACTGTTCTCTTTATACTGATCAATGCCCTACCGAGGTACGAAATGCAAAATCTCGAACCCATCCTCATTTTCATAACGGTAGCGGAAATGGGGAGCTTCACCCACGCAGCCGATAGTCTGGGCATTCAAAAGGGACGAGCCTCGACGGCGGTCCGAAAGCTGGAGGAAGATATCGGTGTCAGGCTTCTGCACCGGACGACGCGTAGCGTGCAGTTGACAGAAGACGGACGGGTATTTCATGCACGTGCACGCGATCTGCTTGCTGAAGTCGATGATCTGCACTCAATGTTCGCAAGCGATCGAGTTGCGCTTCGCGGGCGCTTACGCGTTGATCTGCCGAGTGAACTGGCGCGCACTACTATCGTGCCGGCCTTGCCGACCTTCATGGAGGCCTATCCCGAGTTGGAGCTGGAGGTATCGAGCACGGATCGCCAAGTTGATCTGGTTCAAGAGGGGTTTGACTGTGTATTGCGACTTGGTCCTATCGGGGACGAGACACTGATTGCCCGCCCGCTGGGCAAGTTACGCATGGTCAACGCCGCCAGTCCTGCCTACCTGGCGCGCCACGGCGTTCCTCGATCACTAGAAGATCTGCAGCTCCAGGAGCATCGGGCAATTCATTTCGCGAGGACGCTCGGCGCGAAACCTTATGGGTGGGAGTACCCGCACGGCGACGGCTATGCAAGGCTTCAGTTGCGGGGTACGCTGCACGTCAACAGCGTGCAGTCCTACGAAGCAGCCGGCATCGCCGGCCTTGGCCTGATTCAGGCACCACTGTTGGCGATCGGCCGGTACTTCGAGAGTGGATCATTGATAGAGCTTCTACCAGATTTTCAGCACAAGCCGCTCGACGTCTCCCTGGTCGTAGCGCATCGGCGCAACTTGTCGCGCCGAGTCCGCGCATTCATGAAATGGATCGAAAACGTGCTCGCACCCTATCTGGAATAGCGAAACGAACCGCTCGCCCTTGCGTCATCTGCGGCAAGGGACGTCCCGCCACCACCAAGCATACGAAAAGGCAGCAAGACTAGCCGCATCAACCAGTATGTCGTCACTTTGGCGTCCATGGCCAACGCATGCGGTTGCACGGACGTTTTCCCACAACCTCGGGCGCAAACGGTCCAAGAAGCCTCCGCTCGCCATCCACCGCCGCCGCAAACGCAAAAAGGGCAGCCACATCGGCTGCCCTTCTACATACTGGAGCGGGAGAAGAGTCTCGAACTCTCGACCTCAACCTTGGCAAGGTTGCGCTCTACCAACTGAGCTACTCCCGCGTGGAGTTCAAATTGTCTGGAGGCGAGGATCGGAGTCGAACCGACCTAGACGGCTTTGCAGGCCGCTGCATAACCGCTTTGCTACCTCGCCAGAGGAAACTGTTGACCAAGATAACAGCGGGTTATGCGCTGCCATCCGAAATTCTGGAGCGGGAGAAGAGTCTCGAACTCTCGACCTCAACCTTGGCAAGGTTGCGCTCTACCAACTGAGCTACTCCCGCATAGGAGTTACATTTTATACTACGCCAGCCGAGTTCCGGGGAACTGGAGCGGGAGAAGAGTCTCGAACTCTCGACCTCAACCTTGGCAAGGTTGCGCTCTACCAACTGAGCTACTCCCGCATTGGAGTCCGACATCATAGCAGCTAGCTGCTGTTATTGCCAGTACTACGTTGTTATCGATTACCTGGAGCGGGAGAAGAGTCTCGAACTCTCGACCTCAACCTTGGCAAGGTTGCGCTCTACCAACTGAGCTACTCCCGCGTCGCCGTCATCAACAACAGGCCAGCATTATAGAGGATCTGAGCAGGCTGTCAATGGCAAAAACTTTGTCGAATAAAAAATATTGTTTATTTAGTTTTGACCCGCGATTAGAGCTGGCCGGATTTTTCCTTGATCAGCGGCCACGCCAGGCGCAGGTAGTAGAACATCGACCAGACCGTCAGCACGGCCGCCACTTCCAGCAGGCGCGAGCCCCAGAACTGGGTGTCGATGGCGCCCCACAGCACGTCGTGGAACAACAGCAGCGGGATCGCCGTCATCTGCGCCGTGGTCTTGATCTTGCCCAGCGAGCTGACCGCCACCGACTTGGAGGCGCCGATCTGCGCCATCCATTCGCGCAGCGCCGAAATGGCGATCTCGCGGCCGATGATGATGAACGACAGCACGGCGTTGGCGCGGTCCAGCTGCACCAGCACCAGCAAGGCGCCGGCCACCATCAGCTTGTCGGCCACCGGGTCGAGGAAGGCGCCGAAGGCCGAGGTCTGGTTCCAGCGCCGGGCCAGGAAACCGTCGAACCAGTCGGTGATCGCGGCGACGATGAACACCAGCGTGGCCGCCAGGTTTTGATCCGCCACGGGCAGGACGGTGGTGGGCAGGTAGTAAACGCCTACCACCAGCGGAATCAGCGCAACGCGCAACCAGGTCAACAGTATCGGTATATTGAAAGGCATAAGCTCGGAAATTAGTGCAGCCGTGAAAATTTGTAATGCGCCGCTAGTCTACCTTGCCGCAGCACATTAAACCAGCGCACTGTTGCCGAACACTCAATGGAGCTGTTTGTAAATTTCCTCGGCCAAGGCGCTGGAGATGCCTTCGACCTGCTTCAAGTCCTCGATGCTGGCGTCGACCACGCCGCGCAGGCCGCCAAAACGCGCCAGCAGGCGCTGGCGGCGCTTGGCGCCTATGCCCTCGATCTCTTCCAGGCGCGAGGTCTGGCGCGTCTTGGCGCGCTTGGCGCGCATGCCGGTGATGGCGAAACGGTGCGCCTCGTCGCGGATCTGCGCCACCAGCATCAGCGCCGCCGATTCCTTGCCCAGTTCCTGCGAGGCCCGGCCGTCGACGAACATCAAGGTCTCCAGGCCCACGCGGCGCCCTTCCCCCTTGGCCACGCCGACGATCAGGCTGATGTCCAGCCCCAGCTCGGCGAACACCTGGCGCGCCATTTCGATCTGGCCCTTGCCGCCGTCGATCAGCACCACGTCCGGCATGACGCCGTCGCCGTTGGCCACCTTTTCGTAGCGGCGCATCAGCACCTGGCGCATCGCCGCGTAATCGTCGCCGGGCGTGATGTCGTTGATGTTGTAGCGGCGGTATTCGCCGTTCTGCATCTGGTGGTGATGGAACACCACGCACGAGGCCTGCGTGGCCTCGCCCTGCGTGTGCGAGATGTCGAAGCACTCCACGCGCAAGGCGTCGATGTCTTCCGGCTCCAGCTGCAGCGCCTCGACCAGCGCGCGCGTGCGCGACTGCTGCGAGCCCTGCTCCTGCAGCAGCCGCGCCAGCGAGATCTCGGCGCCCTTCTGCGCCAGTTCCAGCCATTTACGGCGCTGGTCCTGCGGCTGGAAGATCAGGTTGATGCGGTGGCCGCACTGCTCCTGCAAGGCCTGCATCAGCGCCGGGTGGTCGAATTCGATATTCAGGATCAGCGTGCCGGGGATGAATTTCTCGGTGTAGTGCTGGACCAGGAAGGCGGCCAGCACCTCGACCTCGATCGGTTCCTCGGCGATGGCGGCGGCGTCGCCGATGTGGTTGGGGAAGTAGGCGCGGTCGCCCAGGTGGCGGCCGCCGCGCACCATGGCCAGGTTGACGCAGGCGCGGCCCCCCTGCACCAGCACGGCGATGATGTCGACGTCGGCGTCGCCGGTGGTCTCCATGCTTTGCTGGTGCAGCACGCGCGACAGCGACTGGATCTGGTTGCGCACCGCGGCGGCCTGCTCGAATTTGAGCTCGGCGGCGTAGGCGTGCATTTTCCTTTCCAGGTCTTCCATCACTTCGCTCTGGCGTCCGCGCAGGAAGCGGGCGGCGTTTTCAACGTCGACCTTGTAGTCTTCCTTGCTGATCAAATCGACGCAGGGCCCGCTGCAGCGGCCGATCTGGTGCAGCAGGCAGGGGCGCGTGCGGTTCGAATAGACGCTGTCCTCGCAGGTGCGGATCAGGAACACCTTCTGCAGGATCTGCATCGATTCCTTGACCGCCCACGAGCTGGGGAACGGTCCGAAATACTGGTTCTTCTTGTCGACCGCGCCCCGGTAGTAGACCATGCGCGGCGCGTCGCCGCCGGTGATCTTCAGGTAGGGATACGATTTGTCGTCGCGGAACAGGATGTTGAAGCGCGGGCTGAGCGCCTTGATCAGGTTGTTCTCGAGGATCAGCGCTTCGGCTTCGCTGTGGGTGACGGTGGTTTCCAGCCTGGCGATGCGCTCGACCATCATGGCGATGCGCGGGCTGCTGAGGTTTTTCTGGAAGTAGCTGGACACGCGCTTCTTCAGGTCGCGCGCCTTGCCGACGTAGAGCACCTTGTCCTCGGCGTCGAAATAGCGGTACACGCCCGGCAGGTTGGGCAGCTTGGCCACGGTGGCCAGCACTTGTTCGCGCGGATCGGGCGCGCTTGTTTCCACTTCGCTCATTGCTTGTCTCAGTTGGCCTGCTTATTGTTGCTGTTCCACGATGACGAAAGCGACGGCGTATTCCTCCTCGTCGCTGACCGTCACCTGTGTCGTCAGCTTATTCTTTTCCATGAATTCCTTCAGCACCCCGCTGCAGACGATCATCGGCTTGCCGCTGGGGTGATTGAGCATCTGCGCGGCCGGCCAGGTCATCGGCATGCGGATGCCCAGGCCGATGGCCTTGGCAAACGCCTCCTTGGCGGCGAAGCGCGTGGCCACGAAGCGGATGCCGCGCACCGGGTTCTTGGCCTTGCGCGCCAAATACTTTTCCATCTCCTGCGGGCCCAGTATCTTTTTCGCGAAGCGGTCGCCGTGGCGCGCCAGCGCTTCCTCGATGCGGGGAATCTTGCAGATGTCGGTGCCTATGCCGTAGATCATTTCCGCGCGCCCAGGCGGGTCGACACCATGATGGCCTTCATCTCGCGCACGGCGTTCTCCCAGCCGACGAACACCGAGTGGGCGACGATGGCGTGGCCGATATTGAGCTCGGCGATCTCCGGGATCGCGGCGATCGCCTGCACGTTGGTGTAGTGCAGGCCGTGGCCGGCGTTGACCTTCAGACCCTTCGCCACGCCATACAGCACGCCGCGATGGATGCGTTCCAGTTCGGCGGCCTGCTCGGCGCCCTCGGTGTCGGCGTAGCGGCCGGTGTGCAGCTCGATCACCGGCGCGCCGATGGCGGCGGTGGCGTCCATCTGCTTTTCATCGGCGTCGATGAACAGGCTGACGCGGATGCCTTCGGCCTGCAGCTGCTTGACGGCGGCCTGCACGGCGTTGAAATGGGTGACCACATCGAGGCCGCCTTCGGTGGTGACTTCGGTGCGCTTCTCCGGGACCAGGCAGACGTCGGCCGGCCGGATCTTGCAGGCGAAGTCGATCATCTCCTGGGTGACGGCCGCTTCCAGGTTCATGCGCGTCAGCAGCCGCGGCGCCAGCGCGACGACGTCGGCGTCCTTGATGTGGCGGCGGTCTTCGCGCAGATGCAGCGTGATGCAGTCGGCGCCGGCCTGCTCGGCCAGCAGCGCGGCGCGGATCGGGTCGGGATAGCTGGTGCCGCGCGCGTTGCGCAGGGTGGCGACGTGGTCGATGTTCACGCCGAGGTCGATGATGGTGCCGCTTGGTTGCAGGAAGCTCATTGTTTTATACCGTTTATGTCGTTATAACTGTATTTAAAGCTGAATTCATAGTTGACTGAGATCGATCAGGATCTGCCGGGTGTTCAGCGGCGCGCCGCCCAGGTGGTGCGCCAGCAGGAAGCGCATCAGCTGCTTGCTTTGCGATTGTGTGGCGCTGTCCTGGTAGTCTTCGCGCTCCATATCGAGCAAGGTCTTGCCGGCCACGCGGGGCCAGGGATCGGACGCGCGCTCGGGGCGCGGGCCGCGTTCCGGGTCCACCACGTAGACCACGTCGGCCTGCACGGCGCGGCGGGTTTCGGTGCAGCGGGTCAGGTCGGCGGAGACGCCTGTCTCCTTAAGTAGGGCTCGTTCGAATTTTCTCAAGACGATGGGCGCCGGCTCGTTGTGCGCAAGCTGGTTCAGCGTGGCGACGTAGTGGTCGAACAGGGCCGGGTGCGCGTCGTCGCGGGCCAGCAGCTTGACCAGCAATTCGTTCAGGTAGAAGCCGCACAGCAGCGCGGTTTTCTCCAGCGGCAGCATGCCACCCACCCATTCGGCGTCGGTCAAGGTGCGCAGTTCGGATTTGCCGACCCAGCTGGAGGACAGCGGCTGGAAGGTTTGCAGCACGCCGCGCAGCTGCGAATGCGGGCGCTTGGCGCCCTTGGCGATCAAGGCCACGCGGCCGAAGTCGCGCGTGAACAGGTCGATGATGAGGCTGGTTTCTTTGTAGGGATAGCTGTGCAGCACGAAGGCGGGCTGGCCGGCCACCTTGGTGCCGAAGGTGCGCTCGCGCGGCGGCGCGCGCGGGCGCTTGGGGGCGGGAGCCGCCGCGGCGGGCACCACCTCACGCTCCGCGACTGGTGCGGGTGCCGCTGCGATGTCGGCGTCTAGCGTGGTGGTGGACATCGCCTCTCTTTATTCGTAGCCGTAGGCGCGCAGACCCGCTTCGTTGTCGGCCCAGCCGGATTTGACCTTGACCCAGATTTCCAGGTACACGGGGCCGCCGAACAGCTTTTCCATGTCCAGCCGCGCCTGCGTGGACACTTCCTTCAGGCGCGCGCCCTTGTTACCGATGATCATGGACTTGTGCGTGTCGCGCTCGACCAGGATGGCGGCGAACACGCGGCGCAGGTCGCCCTCCTGCTCGAACTGCTCGATCAGCACGGTGCTGGTGTAAGGCAGCTCGTCGCCGACAAAGCGGAACAGTTTTTCGCGCACGATCTCGGAGGCCAGGAATTTCTCGCTGCGGTCGGTGATGTCGTCCGGTCCGAAGATGGGCTGGTTCTCCGGCAGGAATTTCTTGATCTCTTTTTCCAGGCCGTCCAGCTGGAAGCGCAGCTTGGCCGACACCGGCACGATGGCGGCGAAGTTGAACTTGGCCGCGACCTGCTGGGCGAACGGCAGCAGCACCGCCTTGTCCTTGACCCGGTCGGCCTTGTTGATGACCAGCACCACCGGCACTTCGGTCGGCAGCAGGTCCAGCACCTGCTGGTCGGCCGGGCCGAAGGTGCCCGCCTCGATCACGTACAGGATCAGGTCCGACGAGATCAAGGTGTTGGTGACGGTCTTGTTCAGCGTCTTGTTCAGCGCATTCGCGTGGCGGGTCTGGAAGCCCGGCGTGTCGACGTAGATGAACTGGGCATCGTCATGGGTCTGGATGCCGGTGATGCGGTGGCGCGTGGTTTGCGCCTTGCGCGAGGTGATGCTGACCTTGGCGCCGATGAGCGTATTCATCAGGGTCGATTTGCCCACGTTCGGGCGGCCCACGATGGCGATATAGCCACAACGGAAGTTGGCGGAGGTCGTTTCGGTATTCATTTTATTTCTCTTTACTTGTTTGCTGCTTTGGCAGGCGGTGGCGACGGCTTGGGATCAACCGGCGCCTCGTTCGTCTGCACGGTGGCGATGCCGGCCAGCTTGAGCTGGGCGGCGCGCGGCTTGGTCTTGCGGCCGGCGGCCGGAGTCTTCAGCAACGCTTGTTCGGCCACTTCCAGCGCCAGCTTGGCGGCGGCCTGTTCGCCGGCGCGACGGCTGCCGCCGCGTCCGTAGACCTGGATGCCCAGCTTGGGCACCAGGCATTCGATTTCGAATTCCTGGCTGTGCGCGGCGCCGTGGGTGGCCACCACATTGTACAGCGGCAGCGAAATCTTCTTACTTTGCAGGAATTCCTGCAGCAGCGTCTTGGCGTCCTTGCCCAGCGTTTGCGGATCGACCGTGTCCAGGATGGGGATGTAGAAGGCGCGGATCACGTCGCGCGCGGGGTTGAAGCCGCCATCCAAAAAAATGGCGCCTAACAGCGCCTCAAGCGTGTCGGCCAGGATCGAGGGACGGCGGAAGCCGCCCGATTTCAACTCCCCTTCCCCGAGCCGCAGGAACTGCGACAGCTCCAGCTTCTGGGCGATTTCATACAGCGACTGCTGCTTGACCAGGTTGGCGCGCAGGCGCGACAGGTCGCCCTCGTCGATCGCCACGTAGCGCTCGTACAGGATCGAGGCCACCACGCAGTTCAGGATCGAATCGCCCAGGAATTCGAGTCGTTCGTTATGCAAACTGCTGTGGCTACGGTGCGTCAAGGCCTGCTGCAGCAGGCCAGCATCCTGGAACGTGTAGCCTAAACGGTTTTGCAATAACTGAAGATTCATTGTTCTGTTCGGTTCTGTTTTAGCTGACTAGTGTCTTATTGATCGGTCTTGGCGGGGGCGGCGGCGGTTTTCGACGTCGTGCCCTGGTACTCCAGCAGCAGGCTGGCCGGTCCGACCAGCGGGATTTTCTTTTCGTAGGCGAAGCTGATTTCCATCTCGCCGTTTTCCTTGCCGATGATCAGGTCGCGGCTGGTGATCGAGCTGATGTAACCGGTGGTGGCGCTGGCGTCGAACGATTTCTGGATCTCGATCACCGAGCCGCCGGTGGCCTTGGCGGTGACGATGGCGTTCTGGATCGCCCGGTACTCGGTGTAGGTCGGCACGATCTTCAGGGCCAGCACGCCGATGAAACCCAGCGCCGCCAGCACGATGATCAGTCCGACCAGGGAAATGCCGTTCTGCCGCTTCAAGCCTGCTTGCATCATCATATGCCCTTTCACCGCGGATTAATGGATGCTGCCGATGCGGCGCAGGTTACCCAGGTTCATCCACACGAAAAATGCTTTTCCAACAATATTTTTGTCCGGCACGAAGCCCCAGTAGCGGCTGTCCGCGCTGTTGTCGCGATTATCGCCCATCATGAAGTAGTTGCCTTGCGGAACTACGCAGGTAAAGCCTTCGTACTTGTAGGTGCAGTTTTCGCTGTGCGGGAACTTCTTCACGCCATCCAGGCTCAGCGTGGGCGCCGCCTCGTTGTTGAGGATGCGGTGGTTGACGCCGGTCAGGTTTTCCGTGAATTGCTTGTTATAAACAAGATGCTCGTCGTCCAGGTAATCGTCCAGTGGAGTGTACTTCACTTCCACGCCGTTGACCGTTAAGCGCTTGTTTTCATACGTGATTTTATCACCCGGCACGCCGATGACGCGCTTGATGTAATCCTGGGTCATATCCAGCGGATATTTGAACACCATCACGTCGCCGCGCTGCGGATCGTTGATCTGCACGATCTTCTGGTTGATCACCGGCAGGCGGATGCCGTAGGTGAACTTGTTCACCAGGATCAGGTCGCCCACCAGCAGGGTCGGCACCATCGACGACGACGGGATCTTGAACGGCTCGTACAGGAACGAGCGCAGGAAGAACACCAGCGCGATCACCGGGAAGAAGCTGCCCGAGTATTCGATCCAGGTCGGCTGGCGCAGCAGGTTGGCCTCGATCGCCGCGCGGTTGCCGGCGTTGTCGACCTTGATGCCGTCGGCGGTCAGCTTGGCGTTGCGGGCGTCGTAGTCGGCCAGCGCGCGGTCGGCGGCGGCACGGCGCTGCTTGGCCAGGTAGAACACATCGAGGAACCAGATCACCCCGGTGATCACCATCAGTACGAACAGAATTAAAGCAAAATTACCCAAGATCACTTGCAGGTTCATTTGTCGTCCACTTGTAAGATTGCCAGGAATGCTTCTTGTGGAATCTCCACCGAGCCCACTTGCTTCATGCGTTTTTTACCGGCCTTCTGCTTCTCCAGCAGTTTCTTCTTGCGGCTGATGTCGCCGCCGTAGCACTTGGCCAGCACGTTCTTGCGCAGCGCCTTGACGTTTTCACGCGAGATCACGTTGACGCCGATGGCGGCCTGGATCGCCACGTCGAACATCTGGCGCGGGATCAGCTCGCGCATCTTGGCCGCCACCTGGCGGCCGCGATACGCGCTGTTGGAGCGGTGCACGATGATGGCCAGCGCATCGACCTTCTCGCCGTTGATCAGCATGTCCACCTTGACCACGTCGGAGGCGCGGTATTCCTTGAACTCGTAGTCCATCGAGGCGTAGCCGCGCGAAGTCGACTTGAGCTTGTCGAAGAAGTCCAGCACGATCTCGCCCATCGGCATTTCGTACACCAGCTTGACCTGGCGGCCGTGGTAGGCCATGTCCATCTGCACGCCGCGCTTGCCGATGCACAGCGTGATCACCGAGCCGACGTACTCTTGCGGCATGTACAGGTTGACGGTGACGATGGGCTCGCGGATCTCGTTGATCTTGGTCGGCTCCGGCATCTTCGACGGATTGTCGACCTTGACGATGCTGTTGTCGCGCATGACCACTTCGTACACCACGGTCGGCGCCGTGGTGATCAGGTCCATGTCGAATTCGCGCTCCAGGCGCTCCTGGACGATTTCCATGTGCAGCAGGCCGAGGAAGCCGCAGCGGAAGCCGAAGCCCAGCGCCTGCGACACTTCCGGCTCGTACATCAGCGCGGCGTCGTTCAGCTTGAGTTTTTCCAGCGAGTCGCGCAGCGCGTCGTACTGGTTGGCCTCGACCGGGAACAGGCCGGCGAACACCTGCGGCTGCACTTCCTTGAAGCCCGGCAGCGGCGCCGCCGCCGGACGGTTGGCCAGGGTGACGGTGTCGCCCACCTTGGCGGCCTTCAATTCCTTGATGCCGGCGATGATGAAGCCCACCTGGCCGGCCGACAGCTGCGGCAGCGAGACCGAGCGCGGCGCGAAGATGCCGACGTCTTCCACCAGCTGCAGCGAGTCGGTGGCCATCAGCTTGATCTTGTCCTTCGGCTTCAGCGTGCCGTTCATCACGCGCACCAGCATGACCACGCCGACGTAGGCGTCGTACCACGAGTCGACGATCAGCGCCTGCAGCGGCGCGTCCGGGTCGCCCTTAGGCGGCGGCACCTTGGCGATGATCGATTCCAGCACGTCTTCGACGCCCAGGCCGGTCTTGGCCGAGCAGTGCACGGCGTCGCCCGCTTCGATGCCGATCACGTCTTCGATCTCGGCAATGGCGGTCGGCGGGTCGGCGTTCGGCAGGTCGATCTTGTTCAGCACCGGCACCACTTCCACGCCCAGGTCGAGCGCGGTGTAGCAGTTGGCCACGGTCTGGGCTTCCACGCCTTGCGAGGCGTCGACCACCAGCAGCGCGCCTTCGCAGGCCGACAGCGAGCGCGACACTTCATACGAGAAGTCGACGTGGCCGGGCGTGTCGATCAGATTCAGGTTGTACATCTGGCCGTCGCGGGCCTTGTATTGCAGGGCGGCCGTTTGCGCCTTGATCGTGATGCCGCGTTCGCGCTCCAGATCCATCGAATCGAGCACTTGCGACTCCATCTCGCGTTCGGACAAACCGCCGCACAATTGAATAATGCGGTCCGCCAGGGTCGATTTGCCGTGGTCGATGTGGGCGATGATGGAAAAATTGCGTATGTTGTTCATTAACAAATATTCAAAAACGGGTTTGAAACGACAGGGCGCGACCGGTACACGATACCTTGCGCAATACAAAAAAAGCGCTCCGTGCGGGGCGGTAATGCCCTGGCGAGCGCCTTGATGACAGCTAACCCCGCATTTTACCGGATTTCAGAGGGGAAAGGCCGACTTATGCAACGTGAAATGCATTTTCGCCCTCGGGGCGCTTATTTGTTGAGCACTTCCAGGACTTTGGCCTCGTCCAGGAAGTAGTGGCACAGTTCCGGAGCGGCCAGGTCGGCGTACAGCACGGGCACCAGCTCGTCGAAACGGGCCACCAGCGCGTCGTCCCCATCGACGTCGATGACATCGACGGTGATCGGGCGTTCCGGGCTCTGCAGGCGCATCAGCGCGTCCAGCATGTCCTGGCACAGGTGGCAGTAGCTGCGGGAATAGAGGGTGAAATGCATGATTAACCAGCGCCACCTCCACCGTCACTCCCGCGCAGGCGGGAGTCCATGCTGAATATGCTCAGCATGGATCCCCGCCTGCGCGGGGATGACGGCGCGAGGCCGGCGACCTTACTTAACGCTCGGGCGAACCGAGATGTACTGCGTCACCTCGCCGCGGCGCACCAGCAGCACCGAGGCCTTCTTCGGATCGAGCTTGGCCACGGCCGCGTTGAACTGCTTGGCGTCCTTGATCTCGATGTTGTTCACCTGCAGCAGCACGTCGCCCTCGGCCACGCCGGCGCGGCCGGCCACGCCCTCGGCCGAGTCCACCATCACGCCGCCGTCGACGCCCAGCTCCTTCTTCTGCTCGGCCGTCAGGTCGCTGACCTTCAAGCCCAGCGCATTGGCCTTGACCGTTGCCTCCGGCTCGGCCTTGCCACCCTTGCCCTTGCCCGCCTTGGCGGTCTTTTCCGCCTCCAGCTCGGCCACGGTCACCGGCAGGTCCAGCTGCTGACCCTTGCGCCACACCGTCACGATGGCCTTGCTGGCCAGCGCGGTGCCGCCCACCAGGCGCGGCAGGTCGGACGAGCGGTTCACCGGCACGCCGTTGAACTTCAGGATGATGTCGCCCGCCTTGATGCCGGCCTTGTCGGCGGGACCGCCCGGCTCCACCAGCGACACTTCCGCGCCCTGCGCGCTCTTCAAGCCCAGCGATTCCGCCACTTCCTTGCTGACTTCGCCGATCTGCACGCCGATGCGGCCGCGCGTGACCTTGCCGCTCTTCTTCAGCTGCTCCGATACGCGGATCGCCTCGTCGATCGGCACCGCGAAGGAAATGCCGTTGTAGCCGCCGGACAGCGTGGCGATCTGCGAGTTGATGCCGATGACTTCGCCGCGCATATTGATCAGCGGGCCGCCCGAGTTGCCCGGGTTGACCGCGACGTCGCTCTGGATCAGCGCCAGGTAGTCGCCGGTGTCGCGCTGCTTGGCCGAGATGATGCCGGCGGTGACCGTGTTTTCCAGGTTGAACGGCGAGCCGATCGCGATCACCCATTCGCCGACGCGGATCTTGTCCGAATCGCCCATGACCAGGAACGGCAGCTTGTCGCCCTCGATCTTCAGCACGGCGACGTCGGTGCGCGCATCGGCGCCCAGCACCTTGGCCTTGAATTCGCGCTTGTCGGTCAGCGTGACGAACACCTCGTCGGCGCCGTCGACCACGTGGGCATTGGTCATCACATAGCCGTCGGCCGACAGGATGAAGCCGGAACCGACGCCGCGCTGCACCGGCTCGTCGGACGGCGCCTGGCGGCGGCCGCGCGGCGCGCCCTTGCCGCCCGGGACGCCCGGTTGCGGCAGCGCGCCGCCAAAGAAGCGGCGCAGGAATTCCTGCATTTCCTCGTCGCCCGGCTGGCCCTCGGCGCCGTTGCGGCCGCCCAGCTTCAGACGTTCGGTGGTGCGGATATTGACCACGGCCGGACCGACGCGGTCGACCAGGTCGGCAAAGTCGGGCAGGCCGATGACGGCGCCGGTCACCGGCGCGGCGGCCGTGGCGGCAGCCAGGCCGAGCACGGCGGGCGACATCCATACGCTTGCGCCGACCAGCAGCGCCAACAGGGTTTTACTACAAGGAGTTTTACCACCAACGGAGATATTATTTTTCATGGAAAGTATCAATCTTTGTAAAGTTCCGGAACGCAAAGGCCCCTCGGCGGGGTCGCACGACGCGAGGCTAGCGTATGGTAAGCGAAAAGTCGCCGTAAAGCGCGCTCAAAGATTTTATAAGAGTATGCGGTTCAGGGCAAAATGACGTCCGCCCGAGACTTGGACTGGCCCGCCGGCGGCGCGGCGGAGTCGGCGGAGGAGTCGGCAGCGGCGCGCCCGGCGGGCGCAGGCGATGGCGTCAGGGGGGCTTCAGCCGCGAGGCGGGTCGCCAGGCTGGCGCTGAAGCCGTTGCTGAGCGCGCCGCTGGCCTGGTCGCGCAGCACGTCTCCGATCAGATGGTAAGCATTCCACGCGGCCTGCCCTTCCGCAGTGCCGAGCGCGGCCATCGCCAGTTCGCGCTCGCCGTCCGGCAGCTCACCATCGGCCAGCGCCGAGATGTTTTCGTGCAGTCTTTTCTGGGTATCCATCGCGTTTCCCGCCATGTCAAAACAAATCCGCTGCGCCGTTTGCACGCGCATTGCCAAAAACCAATGACAATTGCCATCATTCCATCCTTACCAGCGCTTGTCAATCGGCATATCCAGCAAGGGTTTCAGTTTTTCAGCGATGACTTCGCGGGCGCGAAAAATGCGGCTGCGCACGGTGCCGATGGGACAGGCCATGATGTCGGAAATTTCCTCATAGCTCAGCCCCTCGATCTCGCGCAAGGCGATCGCGGTACGCAAATCCACGGGCAAGGCATCCATCGCCGCATTGACGGTTTGGGCGATCTGCTTGCTCGCCAGCATGGATTCCGGCGTGTTGATGTCGCGCAAATGCTCGCCATCGGTAAATGCTTCAGCATGTTCGGCGTCGGCTTCGGTCGACGTAGGCGTACGCCTCCCCTGCGTCGCCAGAAAATTCTTGGCGGTATTGATGCCGATACGATACAGCCAGGTATAAAAGGCGGAGTCGCCGCGGAAATGCCGCAACGCGCGATACGCCTTGATAAAAGTCTCCTGCACCACATCCTCGGCTTCGACCGGATCGTGCACTATACGCGACAGCAGACGCATCAGGCGGCGTTGGTATTTCGCCACCAGCATGTCGAACGCCTGCTTGTCACCGGCACGGACCCGGTCGACCAGTACCTGGTCACACTCACGTTCTGTCGTCACTCCTGCATTCCTCGATGGCCTGCAGCGTAGCCGATACTTATAGCCATATGCTATAGAGTTAGCTCGCTGCAAGAAGTTCACAGTGTTTGCGGTTTTATTTCAGCCCGTGCGGCAATCGCCCGGCACGCCAGCGACAGGACGCGCCAATCGGCTCGCGTCACACTATCGGGCAGCACCAGCAGCAGCCGCACATCGCCGTCATCCCCGCCCAGCCGCAATAGCAGCAGGCCCGGCCATAAGGTCGAACCCTCCAGCAGGCGCAATGGCGCCCCGTTCTCTTGGTATACCGTCAGCCGCAACTGCCCGACACCGGATATATCAAGCCGGCGCACAATACGCCGCGAGCGGCCCGCCAGCAGGCCGGCCAACCCGGCCAACCCGCACAGCAATGGCGCAGCCCAGCCCGCGTCCAGGCAGAGGACGGACGAGGCCATCACGCAACAGCACAAGCCGGCATGCAGCGCGCGCAGGCCGGACGAGGGGCGAACGATGACAGAGACCGCAATCGACATGGCAGACGAGGCCTGGCAAACAACAGTCAATCAAACAGGGGGATTACATTCGGAAGCGCCGGCCGCGAAGGCCGGGCAATTCTGGCGCCGGCGAATGCCGGCGCCGAATCCACGCTCACCCTGTTTAGACAGGGATTGCGGGGATTAGTTCAACGCGGGGTCGAACTTTTTGAAGCTTAGATCTTGCCGAACACCAGGCTGCCGTTGGTGCCGCCGAAGCCGAACGAGTTCTTGACTGCATACTCGATCTTCATCGGACGGGCCACGTTGGCGCAGAAGTCCAGGTCGCACGCCGGGTCCTGGTTGAACAGGTTGATGGTCGGAGGCGACACCTGATGGTGGATCGCCAGCACCGTAAACACTGCTTCCAGGCCGCCGGCGCCGCCCAGCAGGTGGCCGGTCATCGACTTGGTCGAATTGACCACCAGCTTCTTGGCGTGGTCGCCGAAGGTGCGCTTGATGCCCTGCACTTCAGCCACGTCGCCCTGCGGCGTCGAGGTGCCGTGCGCGTTCACGTACTGCACCTGGTCCGGGTTGATGCCGGCGTTGGCCAGCGCGGCTTGCGCCGACTTGCTGCCGCCGCTGCCATCTTCCAAAGGCGAGGTCATGTGGTAAGCATCGGCGCTCATGCCGAAGCCGACCAGTTCCGCATAGATCTTGGCGCCGCGTGCCTTGGCGCGTTCGTACTCTTCGAGCACCATCACGCCGGCGCCTTCGCCCAGCACGAAGCCGTCGCGGTCCGTATCCCATGGACGGGATGCGGTCGCCGGATCGTCGTTGCGGGACGACAGCGCCTTGGCCGAGGCGAAACCGCCCAGGCCCAGCGGCGACACGGTCGATTCCGCACCGCCGGCCACCATGACGTCGGCATCGCCGTACTCGATCATGCGGGCGGCCGCGCCGATGCAGTGCAGGCCGGTGGTGCAAGCCGTCACGATCGACAGGTTAGGACCACGCATGCCGTACTTGATCGACAGGTTGCCCGAGATCATGTTGATGATCGAGGCAGGCACGAAGAACGGCGAGATACGGCGCGGACCGCGCTTGTCGTAGTCTTCCTTCTGTTCTTCGATCATCGGCAGGCCGCCGATACCGGAACCGATGATGACGCCGATGCGATCGGCATTCTCTTCGGTGACGACCACGCCGGAGTCCTGCACAGCCTGGATGCCGGCCGCCATGCCGTAATGGATGAAGGTATCCATGTGGCGGGCTTCCTTGGCCGAGATATAGTCCTCGATGTTGAAGCCTTTGACTTCGCCGGCAAAGCGGGTGCTGAAAGCTGTTGCGTCAAACTTGGTGATGGTGGCGATACCGGACTTGCCCTCGACAGCCGCGGCCCAGGTCTCAGCAATGTTATTGCCGATCGGGGTCACGGCGCCCAGGCCGGTAACGACAACACGACGGTTTTTAGAACCTCTCAAGCGATTCTCCTAAAGTCGATCGGGCAGAAATTACGCCTTGACGTGAGCGGTAGCGTAGTCGATCGCTTGCTGCACGGTGGTGATTTTTTCTGCTTGTTCGTCAGGGATTTCCATTTCGAATTCATCTTCCAGGGCCATCACCAGTTCCACGGTGTCCAGGGAGTCTGCGCCGAGGTCGTCGACGAACGAGGATTCGATCTTGATGTCTGCTTCGGCGACGCCCAGTTGCTCAGCGACGATTTTCTTAACGCGTTGTTCGATATCCGACATGTTATGGCTCCATTTTGTTTGTTACGGAAAGCGCGCATTTTATCAGGTTTGCGCACTGAAAAACTAATTTCGGTGAGTGCTGCGATTTTGTCGACAACTATTCCGAAATCACTGCTAAAAGACAAGAATCGGCTTCAATCCGAAGCCGCAACCCGTCAATTCATGTACATACCGCCGTTCACGTGAAGGGTGGTACCGGTAATATAGGCCGCTTGCGGCGACGCCAGGAAGGCGACGGCCGCAGCGATATCCTCAGGCTTGCCCAGGCGCGCCAGAGGAATTTGCGTCAGCAGGGCGGCATGCTGCTCTTCGCCCAGCGCTTTGGTCATGTCGGTGTCGATGAAGCCCGGCGCCACGCTGTTGACGGTGATGTTGCGGCTGCCGATTTCGCGCGCCAGCGCGCGGCCCATGCCTTCCACGCCGGCCTTGGCGGCGGCGTAATTCATCTGGCCAGGATTGCCGGAGGACGCCACCACCGAAGTGATGTTAATGATACGCCCAGTCTTAGCTTTCATCATGCCGCGCAAGACGGCGCGCGACAGGCGGCCGACCGAGCTCAGGTTGGTGGCGATGACGTTGTCCCACTCCTCGTCCTTCATGCGCATGGCCAGCTGGTCCTGCGTAATGCCGGCGTTGTTGACCAGGATGCCGACGGCGCCGAAGGTCTTGCCGATCTCGTCGATGACGGCGGCGCAGCGCTCGGCGTCGGTGACGTTCAAGACCATGCCCTTGCCCGCTTCGGCGCCGATCTCGGCCAGGTAGGCGCTGATCGCTTCCGCGCCCGCTTCGGTGGTGGCGGTGCCGATCACCTTGGCGCCCTGGCGCGCCAGTTCCTGGGCAATGGCCTTGCCGATGCCGCGCGATGCGCCGGTGACCAGCGCTACTTGATTTGCTAAATTCATGGATGTCCTTCTGTGTTGATGGAGTCTGCCTGAAGTCGCCGCTGCTTACTTGAGCAAGCTCAAGACGCGCTCCAACGAGGCTTGATCGGTAATCGCGTCGCCCACCAGCGTGGCATCGATGCGCTTGGTCAAGCCCATCAGCACTTTGCCCGGGCCGCATTCGACCACTTGCGTGATGCCTTCGGCGGCGACTTTCTGCATGGTTTCGACCCAGCGCACCGGCGAGGCGGCCTGGCGCACCAGCGCGTCCTTGATCGAGGCCGGATCGCTCAGCACGGCGACGTCGACGTTGTTGATCAGCGTGATTTGCGGCGCCGAGAAGGTCAGGCCGGCCATGTAGTCGCGCAGGCGGTCCGAGGCCGGCTTCAGCAGCGACGAGTGGAACGGCGCCGACACCGGCAGCTTCATGGCGCGCTTGGCGCCCTTGGCCTTGGCGATTTCGCAGGCGCGCTCGACGGCGGCGGTGTCGCCGGCGATGACCACTTGCGCGGGCGCGTTGAAGTTGACGGCCTCGACCACGGAACCCGCGGCGGCGGCAGCCGCTTCGGCGCAGGCGGCGCGGACGTCTTCGTCCGACAGGCCCAGCACCACGGCCATCGTGCCCTGCCCGACCGGCACGGCTTCCTGCATCGCCTGCGCGCGGAAGCGCACCAGCGGCACGGCATCCTTGAAGGCAATCACGCCGGCCGCCACCAGCGCCGAATATTCACCCAGACTGTGGCCGGCAACGACGGACGGCAGCGGACCGCCGGCGGCGATCCACGCGCGATAGACGGCCACGGCGGCGGTCAGCATGACCGGCTGCGTGTTGGTGGTCAGGTCCAGCTCTTCCTTCGGCCCTTCGGCCATCAGCTTGCCCAGGTCGAACTGCAGCGCGTCGGACGCTTCGGCGATGGTTTGCGCCACCACCGGATTGCCGGCGAAGCCGTCCATCATCGCAATCGCTTGCGAACCCTGGCCCGGGAATACAAAAGCAAATTTAGTCATACTTGGTCCGTCTGATAATAATTGTGAGCACGCTAGCATGCCATCGTGACAGCATTACTACCGCCGAGCTCGTTAGAACTCTAATTCTAATCCAGGCTTAAAAAGGGGCTCAGAAACGCGCCAGGACAGCGCCCCAGGTGAAGCCGCCACCAACACCTTCCATCATGATGTTCTGGCCCTTCTGGATGCGGCCGTCGCGCACGGCGACGTCCAGCGCCAGCGGGATCGACGCGGCCGAGGTATTGCCATGCTGGTCCACGGTGACCACCATTTTTTCAGCCGGCAGGCCCAGCTTCTTGGCCGTGCTGTTCATGATGCGCAGATTGGCCTGGTGCGGGATCAGCCAGTCGATCTGGTCGGCCGTCATATTGGCCTTGTCCAGCGCCTCGTGGGCGACCTTCTCCAGCACCGACACGGCCAGCTTGAACACCGCCGGGCCGTCCATGTACAGGAAGGCGCTGCCGGCAACGGCGCCGCCGTCGACCGAGCCTGGAATGCTGAGGATGTCCGAATGGCGACCGTCCGCGTGCAGCTTGGTGGCCAGGATGCCCGGCTCTTCCGACGCGCTCAGCACGATGGCGCCGGCGCCGTCGCCGAACAGCACGCAGGTGGTGCGGTCGTCGAAATTGAGGATGCGCGAAAACACTTCGGAGCCGATGACCAGCACGTTCTTGTGCACGCCGGCGCGGATGAAGGCGTCCGCGGTGGAGACGGCGTAGACGAAGCCGCTGCACACGGCTTGCACGTCGACCGCCGCGCTGTTGTTGGTCATGCCCAGTTTTTTCTGCACGATGCAGGCGGTGCTGGGGAAGCTGCCGAAGAAGTCCGGCGTCGAGCTGGCCAGCACGATCAGGTCGATGTCGTTCGGCTGCAGGCCGGCCATCTCCAGCGCCTTCTTGGCGGCGTTGACCGCCAGGTCCGACGATTTCTGTTCCGGCTCGGCGAAGTGACGCGCCGATATGCCGCTGCGGCTGACGATCCATTCGTCAGAGGTCTCGATGCCTTTGGCGGCGAGTTGATCAGCCAGTTCCTGGTTGGTCACGCGCTTCTCCGGCAGATAGCTGCCGGTGCCGATAATTTTGCTGTACAAAGTCATGCCGTTCTACCGTCCACTAAATAGTTGAGCTAGGTACTTCCGGAGTTTCGGTGTTACGCGGCATGAGCTCGGCGATCAACGTCGAAATATGCGGCAACACATCATTTTTTGCAGCATCATACGCCCGCTTGATCGCCCATTCAAAGGAATATGCGTCGGCGCCGCCATGGCTCTTGAACACCAGGCCGCGCAAACCCAGCAGGCTGGCACCGTTATAACGCGACGGCGACAGGCGCTTCTTGATCGAATTCAAGGCGCCGCGGCCGATCAGGGCGCTCAGCATCGTCAGCGGATTGCGGGTGAATTCGGACTTGACCGTGTCGGCAAAGAAGCGGGCCACGCCCTCGACCGCCTTCAGCGTGACATTGCCGACGAAACCGTCGCAGACGACGATGTCGGTGGTACCCTTGAAGATGTCGTTGCCCTCGACGTTGCCATAGAAGTTCAGCGCGCCTCGCTCATGGTCGGTCTGCAGCAGCTTGCTGGTGGCCTTGACCACGTCGTTGCCCTTGATGTCCTCGGTGCCCACGTTCAGCAGGCCCAGGGTCGGGCGAGGAATGTTTTCCATCGCCGACACCAGCACCGAACCCATGATGGCGAACTGGTGCAGGTGATGCGGTTCGCAGTCGACGTTGGCGCCCAGGTCCAGCATGTAGGTCGGGCCGCCCTTCTGGTTCGGCATGATGCTGCAGATGGCCGGACGGTCGACGCCGGTCATGGTCTTGAGCACGTAGCGGGCCACGGCCATCAGCGCGCCGGTGTTGCCGGCCGAGACCGACGCCTGCGCCTTGCCGTCCTTGACCTGCTCGATGGCCACGCGCATCGACGAATCCTTCTTGCGGCGCAGGGCCACTTCGAGCGGATCGTCCATGGTGACCTGCTCGGAGGCGTGCACCACGCTCAGGCGCGGATGGGCGTCGGCGTGATGCTTCTTCAATTCGGCGCGGATGACGTCTTCCAAACCGACTAGTATCAGTTCAGCATCTGGTTCGCGTTTGACGAAGGAAATAGCTGCGGGGATAGTGACCGACGGGCCGTGATCTCCGCCCATGCAGTCGATAGAAATTTTGATTGTCATTTGTTTTGATTCAGTACCACGCTCCAGCCCTTGCGGGGCAAGCTGCGGCAAGCTGCGGACCTACACTGTCCAGGTCTACGCGTTTCAAAATGACGGTGTGCAAAAGAGGATTGCAGCCGAAGAAAAAGAAAAAGCGATGCATGCGAGTCAACCACGCAGCACCGCCTATTTCCGAGTCCAGCAAAAGCGTCGATTACTCGTCGTTTTTGGTTTTCAGGACTTTACGACCACGGTAGAAGCCGTTAGGGCTGATGTGGTGACGCAGGTGGGTTTCACCGGTGGTTGGCTCGATGCCCAGTTGTGGAGCAACCAGGAAATCGTGCGAACGGTGCATACCGCGCTTCGATGGGGACTTCTTGTTCTGTTGAACTGCCATGTTAATGACTCCTAATACATAAGTTCTAAAATTTTAACACATTCGACCAGCAAATACATGCGAATCGAGTATCCTGCCGGCAAAACTGAACCGGCATAGTTAAACTGAGATTTACTACATTTCACTGCTGACTTGCCATACTCGATTTACTACACGCGTTTGACACGTTCTTTACAACACTACTTATTCGGATTTGAGGCCCTTGAGGGCGTCGAACGGCGACAACTTCTCGCTTTTTGCCTTGTCCAGCAGGGCGGAATCGGGGCAGACATCGTGTTTCGGCGTATGCGGCAGGGCCAGCAGCGCTTCGTCTTCCACCAGATCCATCAGCTCCATACTGCGGCTGCCGACGATGACATCGATCGTCTCGTCGTCGATCATTTCTTCAATTTCATCCGCCTGCTCATCATCCTTACCAAGCATCAACAGCGTCGAGGCGTCGATGGTGTGAGCATAAGGCGTCAGGCAGCGCTGGCAGACCAGTTGCACGGTGCCGGATACCGACAGCGTCATCTGCGGGAAGCCCATCTTGCTGGTGCCCCCTACTACCTTCCAGGAAATCGTGCCGGAAGTATCGGCGCAATCCTTGGTCAAACGGGTCATTTCGGCAACGGGCGTCACGCCCTCTCTGCTGCCGTTGCTCCGACAAAAATCAAAGGCGTCGATCACAATAGC
This sequence comes from Duganella hordei, assembly GCF_040369125.1. Classification (NCBI taxonomy): domain Bacteria; kingdom Pseudomonadati; phylum Pseudomonadota; class Betaproteobacteria; order Burkholderiales; family Oxalobacteraceae; genus Duganella; species Duganella hordei. Next base: position 143,779 of record NZ_BPWI01000007.1, on the reverse strand, counting down.
ATTCATTACAGAAAATTTCCCCGGAAAACCTGCGATAATAGCAGGGTTTTCGTCATCAAGTCAAAGCCTTAGCGTTTTTTTTCGTTCTTTTTGCCGCTGGCGTTACCGGCGACAGAGCATATAACATTCCCCTCATGACATCAAGTTTACTCGTACTCGCCTCCAGTTCGGCCTATCGCAAGGAATTGTTATCACGGCTGCAACTGCCGTTCGAGGTCGCGGTGCCGGACATCGACGAAACGCCGCTGGCCGGGGAATCGCCCAGCGCCACCGCGCTGCGGCTGGCGCGCGAGAAGGCCGCCGCCGTGGCCGCCAAGATGCCGGGCTACATCGTCATCGGCTCCGACCAGGTCGCCACTTTGGACGGCGAGCAGATCGGCAAGCCCGGCAACCACGCCAACGCGCTGGCCCAGCTGCGGAAGATGCGCGGCCGCGAAGTGATCTTCCACACCGCGCTGTGCGTGTTTGACGGGCGGAACGGCCAGGCGCAGGTCGAGGATATCCGGACCGCCGTCACCTTCCGCGACCTGCCGGACGCCGAGCTGGACGCCTACCTGCGCATCGAACAGCCGTACGACTGCGCCGGCAGCGCCAAGAACGAGGCGCTGGGCATCGCCATCCTCGAGCGCATCGACAGCGGCGACCCGACCGCCCTCACCGGCTTGCCTTTGATCGCGCTGACAGGCATGCTGCGCAGGATTGGCGTCTCCTTTTTCAATACCTAAAGATTTTTATGCCCGGCACCCTCTTCTTAATACCGAACACCCTGGGCGAGACCGAAGCGCTCGCCAACGTGCTGCCCGAACAGGTGCAGCGCATCACCTCGCAGCTCGACTACTTCGTCGCCGAAAACGCCAAGACGGCGCGCGCGTTTTTAAAACTGGTGAACGCCCGGCATCCGCTGGCCAAGCCGCTGCAAGAGATCAAGATTTCCGAACTCAACGTCAACACCCCGGCCGCCGCGCTGGCGGGCCTGCTGGCGCCGCTGCTGGCGGGACAGGATGGCGGCCTGGTGTCGGAAGCCGGCGTGCCGGCGGTGGCCGACCCCGGCGCCGACCTGGTGCGGCTGGCGCACCAGCACAACATCCCGGTGCGGCCGCTGGTCGGGCCGTCGTCGCTGCTGCTGGCGGTGATGGCAAGCGGCCTGAACGGACAGAGCTTCGCCTTCAACGGCTACCTGCCGACCGACGCCGCGCAGCGCGCCGTCCGCATCAAGGAGTTGGAGCAGCGCTCGCGCAAGGAAAAGCAGACGCAGCTGTTCATCGAAACGCCGTACCGCAACGCCGCCATGCTGGAAGCGCTGGTGACGGCCTGCGCGCCGGGCACGCTGGTCTGCGTGGCGACCGACCTCAGCCTGCCGTCGGAAACCATCCGCACGATGACCGCGGCCCAATGGAAAACCGCCAAGGCGCCCGACTTCCACAAGAAGCCCACAGTCTTCCTGCTGCTGGGCCAATAAAATCCGGGGTCAGATGTGGCGGGCGTACTCGGTCACCCATTCGATGGCGGCCAGCTGGATCGCGTACAGCTCGGACGGCTTCAGCGCCAGCTGGTGCAGCAGTGGCGCCAGCGTCTTGCCGTCGCCGGCTTTTTCTATGTGCTCGATCAGGTTCAGCATGCTGCCATAGTCGCCGCTGCGATGCAGTAGCGCGGCGCGCACCTCGTCCAGCACGTTGACGCTGTCGAGCACGTCGCGCATGTGGATAGAGAACAGCGTGTCCATCAGCGACATCACCCCCACCGTGAAGCCGATGTCGGCGCTGACGCGCTGCCCCGGCCGCAGGTGCTCGACCATCAGCTCCATCGTCTTGCCGCGCGTGGTGGCCAGTTGCAGCAGCGGCGACGTGAATTCCTGCGTGCCGCCGTTCTTCACGTACAGCAGGATCTGCAGCCAGCGCTGCAGCTGGCGCCGGCCCAGCACCATCAGCGCATGGCCGACCGAGTTGATGCGGTAGCGGGCGCCTACCGCCGGCGTGTTCACCAGCCGCAGCAGGTTCAGCGTGATGAGCGCATCGTGCTTGACGCTGCGCTCGATCTCCTGGCTGGTGGCGTCCGTGTTGAGCAAATCCAGCAGGTGCAACACGCTGCGCTGCGACGGCGAGATCTTCTTGCCGCTCAGGATCACCGGCCGCGCGAAATAATAGCCCTGGAAATATTCGAAGCCCAGCTCCATGCATTGCTGGAACTCCTCGATGGTCTCGACTTTCTCGGCCAGCAGCTTTTGCTTGGGGTTCTTCAGCACCCGCGCCAGCGCCTGCAAGGTGCCCGGCTGCATGTCCTTGATGTCGACCTTGATCACGTCGCACAAGGGCTGCAGCTTTTGCACGTCCTCGGAATGGCCGATCACGTCGTCCAGCGCGAACTTGAAGCCGGCCTGCTTGAGCTCGCGCACGCGGTCCATCACTTCCGGCGTGGCCTTCACCGTTTCAAGGATTTCAAGGATGACTTTGTCGTTCGGCAGGAAGCGGATGAAGTCGCTCATCAGCCCGACGGCGTCGACGTTGACGAAGGCCATCTGGTCGCCGACCACCTGCCCCATGCCCAGCTCGGAGGCATGCGCGATGACGGTGGCGGTCGCTTCCGCATCGTCGGTGACGTCGGCTTCGTTGCGCTGCCGCGCGTCGCGGAACAGCAATTCGTAGGCCACCAGCCGCTGTCCCCGATTGAGGATGGGCTGGCGCGCCAAAAAGAAATTGTCAGCAAAGTGGGACGGTACCGGCGTAGTCGTCATCATCATGGGAAGCTCCCAATCTGCAATCTGCTTGATTACCGGGCGGCTGTCTCCTGCAGCGGCCCGCTATCCACCAGACTAACCGTACTATACCGTCCTGACAACATTTTTCTATCGTGTAACGGGGCGGCGCACGGCGTTGTTGCGCGTAGCCGTCGGTGTGCCGCTCTCGAGCGTGAAGCGCGCGCCGGAGTCCTTGCCCAGCACCTTGACCAGGTAGGGCATGGCTTCCTTCAGCATCGGCTCCAGCGTGTACGGCGGATTGAGGATGAACATGCCGCTGCTGTGCAGGCCGAAGCCGTCCGGCATCGGCGTGTTGGTGGTCAGCACGACGTTGAGCCAGCTCGACGCCTGCAGCTGCTTGAGCTTGTCGGCGAACTGGCGCGACTCCATGCGCTGCAGCAGCGGGTACCAGACGGCATAGGTGCCGGTCGGGAAACGCACCAGCGCGTCGGCCAGCGTGTCCTTGACCTTCTTATAGTCCATCTTGTCTTCATACGGCGGATCGATCAGCACCAGCGCGCGGCGCGACGGCGGCGGCAGCAGCGCCTTCAGCGCCTGGAAGCCGTCGCCACGGGTGATCAGCACGCGCTTGCCGCGCGTGGTCGGACGGATGCCCTGCTGCGCGGCGTGCTCTTCGAGCTTGCGGAAGTTATCGGCCAGCAGTTTCGAATCGGCCGGATGCAACTCGAACAGGCGCAGGCGGTCCTGCTCGCGCGCGACCTGGTCGGCGATGTACGGCGAACCGGGGTAGTAGCGCATCTTGCCGCTCGGGTTCATGGCGCGCACCAGGTCGACATATTCCTTGACCGCCGCAGGCATGTCGGTGCGCTCCCACAGCGGGCCGATGCCGGTATCGTACTCCGCGTTCTTGGAGGCGAACGTGCCGTCGAGCGCGTACACGCCGGCGCCGGAGTGGGTGTCGATGTAGCTGTATGCGGTATCTTTTTGATTCAGATACTGCAGCAACTGGATGGTCACGAAATGCTTCAACACATCGGCGTGATTACCCGCGTGAAAGGCGTGGCGGTAACTCAACATAAGCTTGGTATTTCCTAAATGGGTGGTGCGGAACAATCCCGCATTATCCACTAGAAAGGCGATCCAGCCAAAAAAGCGCACACATCGTTTGCATCAAAGCGTGCGCCAGTGTGGGGGCTAGCATGGAACTGCCGCGCTGCATTTGCATGCGCGGAGACTTTTCAAGGAGGAGATCATGTCTTTCAATAACGTAGGTCCGCTGACCTTCCTGGCGCCCGGCCAAACGGCGTTCTGGAGCTACAGCTACGGCAGCGATCACGGCACGCAGTTTGCCTCGGCCGATGTCAAGGCGCCCAACCAGGGCGCCGTGCACATGGCGGACCAGCAAAGCAAGCGCAAGGAAAACGACGGCAACGCCACCTATTTCGTGCAGATCCACAACCAGGGCGTGGGTGGCGCCTTCCACAACCTGCAAGGCGGAGGCATGTCATGAAGATGACCATCGTAACGGATGCGCACGGCAACGTGCTGGGCGCCGTCCAGGGACATTCCCTGTCGGAGAAAAAGGGCGATGTGGAAGCCAGCGTGTCGTTCGCTCCCGGCCACAGCACCCACATGATCGATGTGGACGACGACCTGGCCACGGTTGACGATATCGACGAGTTCCAGCGGCGCCTACGTCACCACTTGCAGCAGCATCAACAGCAACCTTGAAGTAAAACAGCCGCAGCGCCGGCAAGTCCCTCTACGCTGCGGCCTTCCCTCAGGCCACCTTCTTGTCGAAGAATTGCTCGTCTTCAGTCGAACCGTGCAACGCGGTGGTCGACGACTGGCCGTTCTGGATGGTCTGGGTCACCGCATCGAAGTAGCCGGTGCCGACTTCGCGCTGGTGCTTGACCGCGGTGAAGCCCTTCTCGGCGGCGGCGAACTCGGCTTCCTGCAGCTCCACGAAGGCCGACATCTGGCGGCGCGCGTAACCGTGCGCCAGGTTGAACATGCCGTAGTTCAGCGCGTGGAAACCGGCCAGCGTGATGAACTGGAACTTGTAGCCCATGGCGCCCAGTTCTTTCTGGAACTTGGCGATGGTGGCGTCGTCCAGGTTTTTCTTCCAGTTGAACGACGGCGAGCAGTTGTAGGCAAGCATCTTGCCCGGGAATTTGGCGTGCACGGCATCGGCGAACTGCTTGGCGAAGGCCAGGTCGGGCTTGCCGGTTTCGCACCAGACCAGATCGGCGTACGGCGCGTAAGCCAGCGCGCGGGAAATCGCCTGGTCGATGCCCGGCCTGACTTTGTAGAAGCCCTCGACGGTGCGCTCGCCGGTGCAGAACGGGCGGTCGTTGTCGTCCACGTCCGAGGTCAGCAGGTCGGCCGCCTCGGCGTCGGTACGGGCGATCACCAGCGTCGAGGTGCCCATGACGTCGGCCGCCAGCCGGGCCGCCGTCAGTTTTTCCACGGCTTCGCGCGACGGCACCAGCACCTTGCCGCCCATGTGGCCGCATTTCTTGACCGAAGCGAGCTGGTCTTCGAAGTGCACGCCGGCGGCGCCGGCGTCGATCATCGACTTCATCAACTCGTAGGCGTTCAGCACGCCGCCGAAGCCGGCTTCCGCATCGGCCACGATGGGCGCGAAGAAGTCGATGTCATCCTTGCCTTCGGACCATTGGATCTGGTCGGCGCGCTGGAAGGTGTTGTTGATGCGCTTGACGACCATCGGCACCGAATTGGCCGGATACAGCGACTGGTCCGGGTACATCTCGCCGGCCAGGTTGGCGTCGCCCGCAACCTGCCAGCCGGACAGGTAGATCGCCTTCAGGCCGGCCTTGACTTGCTGCATGGCCTGGTTGCCGGTCAGCGCGCCCAGCGCGTTGACGAAGGGCTCGTTGTTGACCAGGTCCCACAGCTTTTCCGCACCGCGCTTGGCCAGCGTGTGCTCGATCTGCAGGGAACCGCGCAGGCGTACCACATCCTCGGCCGTGTAGGCGCGGGTGACGCCCTTCCAGCGCGGGTTGCTATCCCAGTCTTTCTGCAGGGCTGCGATTTGCTGTTCACGAGTTGCCATGGTGTTCTCCTTAGTTAAATGCGACATCTGTTAAACAAATGGTAGACCTTTTTGTGCTAGGCACCAATAGTCTTATATAAGACATATAACTAAATTAAAACCCATACAAATCAACTAGTTAATTATTATTTTCCACGATACGGAAAGAAATTTCTCTCCATGGAAGAAAATCATGCTGCGCTCACACATCAAATTTCGCGATGTGGAACGGCATTTTCGTCAGATGAAAAACCGGGAGGGATTGATGGTAGCGCCCAACAGATCGCTCGAATTTGTTGGGCGGCAAGAAAAGAGGCAGGGAGTCAGAACAGTTTTTGCTGCGCCACCAGGATGCCGTCGGCGTCGGCGTAGATCCAGTCGCCCGGGTTGACCGGCACGCCGGCGATGTGCACCCGCAGGTTGCGCTCGCCGGCGCCCTTCTTGCTGCTCTTTTGCGGATGGGCGCCCAGCGCGCGCACGCCGATTTCGCAGGCGTTGAGTTCGTCGGTGTCGCGGATGCAGCCGTCGACCACGATGCCGGACCAGCCGTTGTCCTGGGCCAGCAGGCCGAGCTGGCCGCCGACCAGCGCGCGGCGCATGCTGCCGCCGCCGTCGATCACCAGCACGTTGCCGTCCCCCGGCGTTTCCAGCATCGCGCGCACGATCGCATTGTCCTCATGCACCTTCAGCGTGGTGACGCGGCCGAAGAACTGCACGTACTTGCCGAAGTGGCGGAAGACCGGCGGCAGCACGGCCAGCCGGCCGTCGTCCAGCAGCTTGCTGTTGTCGTCGCATAAATCGGTGGTGGCGAAATTCATCATGGTCCTCGGCGTTATAAAGATGGCACCGATTCTATGCTGAAAGACCGCGACTGTTCAACCCGCACAAAAGTTAATACCGCACGAAGTCCGCTTCGTCCGGCTCCAGCATGCTTTGGCCGCTGGCCAGCGTGCGCAGGCTCGACGCCTGCCGCGGCCGCATCAGCCTGACGCTGCCGCCGCGCTGCGGCGCCGGCGTCCGCGCGCCGCCGCCGATCGAGAAGAAGCCCATGGTCTGCTGCAATTCCTCGGCCTGGCTGCTCATTTGTTCGGCCGTCGAGGCCAGCTCTTCCGATCCGGACGCGTTCTGCTGGGTGGTCTGGCTCAGCTGGCTGATGGCCGAGTTGATTTGGGTGAGGCCGGCGGACTGTTCTTCCGAGGCGGCCGTGATTTCCTGCACCAGGTCCGAGGTCTTCTTAATGTTGGGCACCATCGCGCCCAACATCTGCCCGGCCCGCTCGGCCAGCTCGACGCTGCCGCTGGCCACCTGGCCGATTTCCTGCGCCGCCACCTGGCTGCGCTCGGCCAGCTTGCGCACCTCGGCCGCCACCACGGCAAAGCCCTTGCCGTGCTCGCCGGCGCGGGCCGCCTCGATCGCGGCGTTCAGCGCCAGCAGATTGGTCTGATAGGCGATGTCGTCGATGATCAAGACCTTGGCCGCGATCTGCTTCATCGCCGCCACGGTCGAACGCACCGCCTCGCCGCCCTCGCTCGCTTCGCCGGAGGCCTTGCTGGCCATGGCGTCGGTGACCTTGGCGTTCTCGGTGTTCTGCGCCACCGAGGCCGTCATCTGCTCCACCGAGGCCGACGTTTCCTCGACGTTGGCGGCCTGCTCGGAGGCCGCCTGCGCCAGCGCCTGCGCGGTGGCGCTGACTTGCTCGGACGCCGCCGCCAGCGCTTCGGCGTTGTTGTTGACTTCGCTAACCACCTGAGCCAGCTTGGCGACCGTGTTGTTGGCGTATTCCTTCAGCTCGGCGAACGCGCCTTCATAAGGCTTGTCGATGGTCTTGGTCAGGTCGCCTTCGGACATGGCGCCCATCACCCGCACCACGTCGGCGATGCTGGCGCCGGTGGTGGTGGCCAGCTGGTTCAAGCCTTCGCCCATTTCGCGCTGGAAGCCTTGCAAGCCGTTGAGGTCGACCCGTGCCTCGAAATTGCCGCGGTTGGCGGCCGTCACCACGCTGCGCTGGCCGTCCACCACCTGGCGCAGCTTGCCCATCATTTCCTTGACGGCATACAGCATGCTGCCGCTGTCACCCGGCCGCGTCACCACCTCGGCATTCAGATCGCCTTGCGAGATGCGCGCCATCAGGTCCGCCGCATAGCCCGGCTCGCCCCCCAGGCGCCGCACCAGGTCGCGCGTGATCAGCCAGGCGATCGCCACCGCCGCCAGCACAGCGGCCGCCGACAGCAGTATCACCAGCTGGCGCGTGGCGGCGTAGACCTCATCGGCCCCCTGCGTCTCCTTATCCATCTGTTCGCTTTCGTACTTGGCGATGGTTTCCAACGCGCCCCAATAGGCGTTGTTGGCTTCGACAAAGTCGCCCTTCATGTATTCCACCGCGCGCTTCGGGTCGGACTTGGCCAGCGCATACAACTGGTCGTATTTGGGGGTCAGCAGATTGCCCTTGTCGACGATGTCGCGATACATCTGGCGGCCTTTTTCGGTGGTGATCAGCTTGTCCAACTTGGACAGCTCGTCGGCAATCTTGCCCCGGTTGGCGGCCACGATACCCTTGAATTTTTCACGCTCCTCATCGCTGTTGGCCAGCAGCATGCTGCGCAGCTGGCGGCCGTTGTCGATGGTTTGCTTGATCATTTCATTCGAAAGTATGACCTTGGGATAGCGGTCCTCGGTAATGCGGCGAACGCCGTCGTTGAGCACCGCCAGGCGCATCAGGCTGACGACCGACAGCACCAGCAGCAGGATGATGACGACGCCAAAGCCAAGCCCGAGCCGGGTTGCGACCTTCATGTTTGCAAGCATCATGTCTCTCCAAAAAAAACCGCACATCGCCGCGTGTGTCGCTTCTATTTTGCAAGACAATCCGATGTGCCTGTGCAAAAAAATCGATAGACAATCATGGCACGCTGGCTTGAATATTGATACGTTTTTCCGAGAACTGTGAACCCTGCGCGACGCTGTCGAAACTATATCGCCTCGGGAATCCCGGCCATGCGGCGCCTGCCGCCGACGCCTATCGTGGTCAATATCACCAGCGCCTGGAACACGCCGATGCCGATGAACACGCCAGCCGGATGGTTGGCGTCCATCAGCGCGCCGAACAGCAGCGGGCCGAGCGCCAGGCCGCTGTCGAGCCCGGAATAGACAACGCCGAACACGCGACCGGTGGCGTTGGCCGGCGCCGCGCCGCGTATCATCAAATCACGCGACGGACCGGAGATGCCGGTCACCAAACCGATCAGCGCCATCAGCATGACGGCCGCCCAGGCGGGCACCACGGCGGCGGCCAGTATCAATGCCAGCACGGCGGCAGTGCCGAAGGCGGCGATAATGATGCGGTCGTGATGGCGGCTGCCGGCGCCGAGGAAACCACCGTACAGCATGCCGAACGCCGAGGCCACCATGTACGAGGTATAGGCTGCGGTGGCCCAGGCCAGCGACATGCCGTACAGGCTCACCAGGCTGGTGGCGGCAAAGGTCTGGATGCCGGCCAGCGCCACGGCGGAGATCAGGAAGAAGGCAAAGCACATCCATACGACACGCAGCCGCAGGAAACCCAGCGTGCCGGACGTTTTACCGGATGCTGCACGTGATGCGGCAACTTCGGCGGCAGCTTCGGGACGCAGCGCATGGCGATTCCATACCAGCAGCGCCAGCACGCTCAGCGGCAGCAACGCCGCGCACAGCAGCGCGGTGCGCCAGTCTGTGCGGGCGGCAACGTAGGTCAGGAACAGCGGCGACACAGCCCAGCCTATATTGCCGCTGATGCCGTGCACCGAGAAACCATGCGCCAGCCGCGCCCTGGACACGCGCTGGTTCAGCAGCGTGTAGTCGGCCGGATGGAACACGCTGTTGCCGCAGCCGGCCAGCAAGGCGCCCAGCATCAGCTGCGCATAGCTGTGTGCGCTCGACAGCAGCACCGCCGACAAGCCCAGCAGCGAGATGCCGCCGAACAGCACGGCCCGGGCGCTGAAGCGGTCCACCACAAATCCCGCCAGCGCCTGGCCGATGCCCGAGACCACGAAAAACACGGTCATCAGCAAGCCCAGCTCGGAATAACTCAGGTGGAATTCCGGTTTCAGCCAGGGAATCAGCGCCGCCATGATCACGTGATAAAAGTGCGACGTGCCATGCGCCAGCCCGACCAGGCCGATGACCCTGGCGTCCTGCCGCAGCAACGATTTGTCGTCCATACCGCTCCCCTGCTGAAAAAGAAAACACAGTGTAAGCATTTCCGCCCCGGCTGATTTAAGATAGAGAGTCAACATTTATCGAATTTCCGCCATGCCCATCCCTGTCGTCACGCACACGCAGTTCAACTGGGATTGCGACTATCCCACCCCGGCCCGGCCGCTGACCATGTCCGGCCGCGACCTGCCGGCCGACGCCGTGCTGCTGCCGCACCATCACCCATGGGGCCAGTTCACCTATGCGCTGCAAGGCGTGATGCGGGTGACCGCCAACAACAGCAGCTGGATCGTGCCGCCGCAGCGCGCCGTCTGGATCGCGCCGGACGTGGTGCACGCGGTCACCGTGCTGGAGCCGACCCGCCTGCGGCCGCTGTGCGTGCACGCCAGCCGCTCGCCCTTTGCCGACGACTGCAAGGTGGTCGAAGTGTCCGGCCTGCTGCGTGAACTGATGGCCGCGTTCGAACAGCACGACCAGCACGAGCAATCGAGCCGCGAACAGCTGTTGGCCGACATGATCCTCGACGAACTGCCGCGCTGCGCCGAGCGCCCGCTGCGCGTGCCGCTGCCGCAGGACAAGCGCCTGAAAACCCTGTGCAACGCGCTGATCGACGAGCCCGGCGCCGAGCTGACGCTGGAAGCGTGGTCGGCCCGCGTCGGCGCCTCCGAGCGCACGCTGACGCGCCTGTTCGAGCGCGAACTGGGCATGAGCTTCAGCCAGTGGCGCCAGCAGGTCCGGCTGGCGCACGCCGCCCCGCTGATCACGCGCGGCGTGCCGCTGTCGCAGGTGGCCGCGCAACTGGGCTACGCCAGCCAGTCGGCGTTCTCGGCGATGTTCAAGAAGACCTTCGGCAGCACGCCGACCGCTTTTTTCGGACAAAAATAGATATTTGGTCAAGTTTTGCAGAAATGTACCGTTAACGTTGTCTTGGACGAAAGTACGGTATATAAGTGAAAACTCAACAACTGGAACAGCGGGACCGCATGACGGATTTGTCGCAACTCTCGACCGGGCAGATCGCCGCGCTGCTGGCCGCGCTGCCGGATCCGGCATTCATCATCACGCGCAGCGGCCGCTACGCGGCGCTGTTTGGCGGCACCGACGCCCGCTACTATCACGACGGCAGCAGCCTGGTCGGCAAAAGCATCCCGGAGGTGCTGAACCGCGACAAGGCCGGCTGGTTCATCGAGCAGATCGCCCATGCCCTGGACAGCCCCGGTTTGCACGCGGTCGAGTATCAACTCGCCCGCGCCGACGTCAAGGGCCTGGACAGCGACGGCCCGGAAGACACGGTATGGTTCGAGGGGCGCGTGCAGGCGCTGGGTCACCTGGTGCAGGGAGAAGAAGCGGTGCTGTGGGTCGCCAGCAATATCACCGCCAGCAAGAAGCTGGAGGCGCTGCTGCGCATGCAGAGCGAAACCGATTCGCTGACGGGACTGTCGAACCGGCGCAAGCTGATGGCCGCGCTGACCGAGCACTACGAGCTGTACGCCCGCTACGAGACGCCGACTTCGGTGCTGATCTTCGACATCGACCAATTCAAAGGCATCAACGACGAATACGGCCACCTGAGCGGCGACAAGGCGATCGTCACCACGGCCGAGGTGTGCCGGCATGAACTGCGCAGCACCGACTTCGCCGCGCGGCTGGGCGGCGACGAATTTGTGATCGTGATGCCGCACACTCGCTGGCAGCAGGCGATGCCGATCGCCGAGCGGCTGCGGCTAAAAGTGGCGGAGTCCCTGCGCGAACTGGGCACGCTGGGGCGCGGCGCCACCATCAGCGGCGGCTTGAGCGAACTGCTGCCCGGCGACAGTTCCTACGAAGATGTGCTGAAACGGGCGGACGACGCGCTGTACCGCGCCAAACGCGACGGCCGCAACCGCATCGTCCACCACTAGCAATTCGCCAGGCAGATCAGCCATGCAAGCAGACATATTTCGCCAATCGGGATACCTGACTTTCCCTGCGATGTTCGATTCGAGTCACTTGCATATCATCGACGCGGCCTTGAACGGCATGGAGAACGGTGTTGCGGGCGCTCGCCAGATGCTGCGGTTCGACTGGTGCGCGCAACTGGCGAACGAGATTCGGGATACGCTGATCTCGGCCCGTCTGGTCCAGCCCGATTTTGTATGCTTTCAATGCACGTATTTTGAGAAGTCGGTAGCGCACAACTGGCTCGTGGCGCTGCATCAGGACCTCAGCATTCCAGTCAGGAACCGTATCGACAACGCGGCGCTGAGCGGCTGGTCGGAAAAGGACGGCGCCATATTTGTGCAGCCGCCATCGACAGTTCTTGAAAATCTGGTGGCACTGCGGTTTCATATCGATGAGTGTGGTGCGGAAGACGGAGCCCTGAAACTCGTCCCAGGTTCGCACCGCCTGGGACGCATCAGCGATGCCGACAAGGCACGGTTGCGCGATAAACTTGGCGAGGTGGTCTGCACCGTGGAAAAAGGCGGTGGAATGGCAATGAGTCCGCTGTTGCTGCACGCATCGTCAAAGGCGACCGGCGGCAGCCGCCGCCGGGTGCTGCATTTCCTGTTTGGTCCGCCGGCATTGCCATACGGGCTGGAATGGCCCGTGGCGCCGCCGGCGGCCGCTCTCAGGTAAAGGCCAGCTCGCCGCTGACCGGATCGGCGTCGATGTGGATGGTGTCCTTCGGACCGAAGCGGCCCTGCAGGATCATCTTCGACAGCGGATTTTCGATCTGCTGCTGGATCGCCCGCTTCAGCGGCCGCGCGCCGTACACCGGATCGTAGCCCGCTTCCGCGATCTTGTGCAGCCCCGCCTCGGTGATCGTCAAGGTCATCTCCATCTTGGCCAGGCGCTGCTCCAGGATCGCCAGCTGGATCTTGGCGATGGCGCCGATGTTCTTCTCATCGAGGCCGTGGAACACGACGATTTCATCGATACGGTTGATGAACTCTGGGCGGAAATGCGAGCGCACCTCGGCCATCACCGCCAGCTTCACCACGCCCGGGTCGGATTCCTCCATCGCCTGGATCTTGTGCGAGCCCAGGTTGGACGTCATGATGATGACGGTGTTCTTGAAGTCCACCGTGCGCCCCTGGCCGTCGGTCATGCGGCCGTCGTCCAGCGCCTGCAGCAGCACGTTGAACACGTCCGGATGCGCCTTCTCCACCTCGTCGAGCAGGATCACGCTGTACGGCTTGCGGCGTACGGCCTCGGTCAGGTAGCCGCCCTCGTCGTAGCCCACATAGCCCGGCGGCGCGCCGATCAGGCGGGCCACCGAGTGCTTCTCCATGAATTCGCTCATGTCGATGCGTATCATCGATTCCTCGGTGTCGAACAGGAAGCCGGCCAGCGCCTTCGACAGCTCGGTCTTGCCGACGCCCGTCGGCCCCAGGAACATGAAGGAACCATACGGACGGTTCGGATCGGACAACCCGGCGCGCGAACGGCGGATCGCGTCGGACACGGCGTCGATCGCCTCGTCCTGCCCCACCACGCGCTCGTGCAGCTTCTCTTCGATGTGCAGCAGCTTGTCGCGCTCGCCCTGCATCATGCGCGACACCGGAATGCCGGTCGCGCGCGACACCACCTCGGCGATCTCCTCGGCGCCGACTTCGGTGCGCAGCAGTTTCGGCTTGGCCGCCTCGCCTTCCTTCGCGCTCACGCTCTCGGCTTGCTTGAGCTGCGCTTCCAGCTCCGGCAGGCGGCCGTACTGCAGTTCCGACACGCGCTGCCAGTTGCTCTCGCGCGTGGCCTGCTCCATCTGCAGCTTGATGCGGTCGATCTCTTCCTTGATGTGGGTGCTGCCCTGCACCACCGCCTTCTCGGCCTTGAGGATTTCCTCGTAGTCGTTCAGTTCGCGCCCCAGCTTGACGATCTCCTCGTCGATCAGGTCCTGGCGGCGGCGCGAGGCCTCGTCCTTTTCCTTCTTGACGGCTTCCTTCTCGATCTTCAGCTGGATCAGGCGGCGTTCCAGCTTGTCCATCACCTCCGGCTTGGAATCGATCTCGATCTTGATCTTGGACGCGGCCTCGTCGATCAGGTCGATCGCCTTGTCGGGCAGGAAGCGGTCGGTGATGTAGCGGTGCGACAGTTCCGCCGCCGCGATGATGGCGGCGTCCGAAATGGCGACCTTGTGGTGCAGCTCATACTTGTCCTGCAAGCCGCGCAGGATGGCGATGGTGGCTTCCACCGACGGCTCGTCGACCAGGATCTTCTGGAAGCGGCGCTCCAGCGCGGCATCCTTCTCGATGTATTTGCGGTACTCGTCCAGGGTGGTCGCGCCGACGCAGTGCAGCTCGCCGCGCGCCAGCGCAGGCTTGAGCATATTGCCCGCGTCCATGGCGCCGTCGGCCTTGCCGGCGCCGACCATCGTGTGCATCTCGTCGATGAAGACGATGGTCTGGCCCTCGTCCATCGCCAGTTCCTTCAGCACGGCCTTCAATCGTTCCTCGAACTCGCCGCGATACTTGGCGCCGGCCACCAGCGCCGCCATGTCCAGCGACAGCACGCGCTTGCCCTTGAGCGAATCGGGCACCTCGTTGTTGACGATGCGCTGCGCCAGTCCTTCTACGATGGCGGTCTTGCCGACGCCGGGTTCGCCGATCAGCACGGGATTGTTCTTGGTCCGGCGCTGCAGCACCTGGATCGCGCGGCGGATCTCGTCGTCGCGGCCGATCACCGGATCGAGCTTGCCGGCGCGGGCGCGCTCGGTCAGGTCCAGCGTGTATTTTTTCAGCGCCTCGCGCTGGCCTTCGGCCTCCTGCGTATCGACCTTGGCGCCGCCGCGCACGGTGTCGATGGCCGCTTCCAGCGACTTGCGGGTCAGGCCGTTTTCGCGCGCCAGCGTGCCGGCGTCCGATTTGTCGTCGGTCAGCGCCAGCAGCACCATCTCGCTGGAGATGAACTGGTCGACGCGCTTCTGCGCTTCCCTGTCCGCCAGGTTCAGCACCGAGACCAGCTCGCGGCTGGCCTGGACGTCGCCGCCGGTGCCGGACACCTTGGGCAGGCGCTCGAGCGAGGAGCCCAGCGCCTTGGTCAGGCCGCCAACGTTGACGCCGGCGCGCTGCAGCAGCGAACGCGCGCTGCCGTCGCTCTGGTTCAGCAGCGCCGTCAGCAGGTGGACCGGTTCGATATATTGATTGTCGTTGCCCACGGCCAGACTCTGCGAGTCCGACAGGGCTTCCTGGAGTTTGGTGGTGAGTTTGTCTTGCCGCATGGAATTGCTCCGATATATTTAACTTATCGCATACATAGGGATGTGCGATCAGTTTTCAAGGAGACACCTATTTATTCAACAAATCCATGACTTACATCAAATCAGCTCGGTGCGCTCCATTTTTCCAGCGCCGCGTCATCGCTGACACGGGCGTCGACCCAGCGCGCGCCGTCCGGCGTCTGCTCTTTTTTCCAGAACGGCGCTTCGGTCTTCAGGTAGTCGATGATGAATTCGCAGGCGGCGAAGGCCTCGCCGCGATGCGCCGACGTCACCGCCACCAGCACGATCTGCTCCATCGGCTTGAGCGGCCCGACCCGATGTATCACCAGCGCGCCGAACAGCGGCCAGCGCCGGGAGGCCTGCTCGATGATGGCCTGGATGGACTGCTCGGTCATGCCGGCATAGTGTTCCAGCTCCATCTCCGCCACGCTGGCGCCGTCGTTCAGGTCGCGCACGGTGCCGACAAACGTCACGATAGCGCCAATCTTGGGGTTGGCGGCGCGCAGTTGCGCCAACTCGGTGGAGAGGTCGAAATCCTCGGTCTGGATGCGTACCTGGACCTGGTTACCGGTCGCGGTCATGCACGCTCCGAGGCGCCGATGCGGCGGAACAGCTGCTCGATGCGGCTGGCGGTGCGATCGTCGGCCAGCGCCGGCATGGCGCACAGCTGCAGGTAAGCGGCGCCCGCGCTCTGCGGTTTCTGTCCGGATTTCAGCGACGATTGCAGCACCTCGACCTGCATCTTCAGGCGTTCGCGCGCGAATTCGGCGCCGCTGTCGACGCCGGCCACGATCTCCAGCCGCAGCACTTCGTCCAGCAGCTTGGCGCGGTTGCGCTCCAGCTGCTCGGCATAGGCGCCAAGCTTGCCATCCAGCGCGCCCAGGGCGGCGCTGAGCCGGCCATGCAGCGCGCGTTCGTAATCGGCGGCCAGCGGCGGCAACGCGGCCCAGCGTGCTTGCCAGTCGGCGCCGTCGATGGCGGTCTCGCCCGCGCCGATGGCGCTTTCCAGCGCCTGGCACAGCCGCAGCTTGTCGCGCAGCGCGTTGGCCTGGGCGGCGCCGGCGCGACGCTTGATGGCGTCTGCCTGGCCCTGCACCGACGTCACGGCGGCCTGGTAACGCTGGGTGATGCGGGCTTCCGCCGAACGCGGCACGCTGCCGGTCCCGCTCCAGGCCGAGGCGGCATCGCGCAGCGCCTTGGCGATGGCCGCCAGTTGCGCCTTGTCGTCGCCGGTGAAGGTGGCGCTTTCCAGTTCCTTGCAAATCGCCTCGCGTGCGTGCAGGTGCGCCTTGCGCTCGTGATCGGCGGCGTGCGCCGTCTCCTTGCGCTTGGCGAAGATCGCGTCGCAGGCGGCGCGGAAACGCTGCCACAGCGCCTGCTCGGCCTTGCGTTCCAGCGGCAGCGCCTTGGCCTGCTCCTGCCAGCGTTCCTGCAGGCGGCGCAGGTTGTCCAGCGTGTGGCGGTCCGTGGCCTGCATCTGCTCCGCTTCGGCGATCAGCTGCTCGCGCTTGGCGGTCTCGACCTTGCGCTGCTCGGCCAGCGGCGCCAGCATCTGTGCCAGCGCCTTGTCGAAGGCCTGGTCGAGCTTGCGTTTTTCCTTGCGGTCGATGGTGCCGAGGCGGCCCCACACCTGGCGCAGGCGCTGGCCGGCGGCGGCGACGTTTTTCAGGTCGGCGCCTTCGCCGGCGGCGCTGGCGGCCATGGCGCGGGTCTCATCGATCAGCGCCTGGGCCTTGGCGGCGTTGGCGTGGCGCTCTTCGGCCAGCTGCTTGAAGTGGGCGGCGGCCGGCGCGTAGGCGGTGGTGCAGGCGTTGTCGAAACGCTCCCACAAGCTCTTGGGCGCGTGGCCGGAGACGGCGTCCAGCGCCTTCCAGCGGTCGCGCATGCTGCCGACCTTCTTGGCCAGCTCGCTCATCGCCAGGCCCAGCGCCGGCAGGTCTTCCACCGCCTTGACCAGTTCCTCGCGCGAGACGTTGCCGCCCCAGCGCGCCCAGTCGCCCAGGCGTTTGAGCTCGGCGCGAACGTGGTTCAGGCGGTCGGTCTGGGCCGGCGACAAGCGGGTCTTGTGCTCCTTGAGCCATTTGTCGTGGTCGGCGGCGGCGTGCAGATGGCCCTGCTCCAGCGCGGCTTCCATCGCGTCCAGCGTTTCCAGGAATTTTTTGTCGGTTTCCTTCGGCGCTGCGGCCTTGGCCGGATTGCGCGGGCCATCCTTTTTCGGCTCGCGCGCGGCCGGTGGCGTATTGCCGGCTGTGGGAGAAGCGGCGGCGGCACCGTCGGCGGCTTCCGGCGTTGCCGGGGCTTCCGCCGCGGCGGCGCGTGGGGCCGGCGCCGCCAAGGCGGCGCGGCTTTGCTCGACCGCCTGCGCGTAGTCGCTCAGCAAGTGCTTGGGCAGCGCATTGTGTTCGGGCGCGGCCTGGTAGTCGGCCAGGGCGACGGTGTGAAGTTCCAGCGCCTGCAGGGCCTCGTCCTGCGGCAGTCCGGCCGACGGCAACTGACGCACGGCGGCCATCGCATCGATAATGGTCCGCTGCAGATTGACCTGCGCTTCCAGCCGGGCGGCCAGCGCGGCGCGCGCGACGGCGTACGGCTCGGCCAGCGACGGCACCGGCGCCGTGATCTTCCACTGCCGGTCCAGCTCGGCCACCTGATTCGGTGTCAACTTTTCGTCCTGCAACAATTTATTCGCCAGATCCAGGCAGGCCTGCGCCTTCTGCTGCTCGGCCTGCTGATAGCGGATCGCCTCCAGCCGGCCCTGCATCAGCTTGGCGACGCGGCGGTCGGTATTGCGCATCGCCTGCTGCACCTGCTCGAGGAATTGTTGCGACCGCACATGTTCGGCCGCCGCCAGCCGCACGCCGGCGAATTCGCTGTGCAGGATCAGCGCTACGGCCGCAGCCTCGTCACCGGCCAGCGTGGCGGCAAGCTGCGCCTGCTCGTCGCGGCGGCTCGCCGATGCGGCGGACGCGGCCTCGCCGGCGCCCTGCCCGGATGCTGCGCCGTCAGCCTGCGGATCGGCCGTCTGGTCGTTAGTGCGCTTGAAGATGAATTCGAACATGGTGCGCTATGAAATGGCTAAAACCACCATCATAGCAAAGCAATGGGAATTTGCCCGAAGCGTGTGCTATTTGGCGGTAACCGGCTGCGGCCGGAGATGGTCCGGGCTGGGCTCCAGGCTTATAGTCGGCAATACTTGCAGGCCAGGAATACTGATCTGGCCATCCTTATCGGTGCGCAAGCCGCTGGACAGCGTGCGCACGGCGGCCACCCTGGCCTTCGGTTTGGCGGCCTCGGCCGGCGGTACGCCGGTGCGCTTCATTTCTTCCAGGTGCTTGTCATGCATCATCAACTGATTGGCGATCGAGAACCAGGTTTCGCCGGCGATCGCGCTGCGGGCGATGGAAAACAGTTCCTGCTCTTCCTTCTCCAGCCGCTTCAGCAGCGAAGTGCAAAACGTTTCGATGCTTTCGCAAATCTGGTTGACGTGCTCGTCGCGCACGTCGGCCAGCGTGCCCAGTTTTTCCTGCAGCGTGCGGATGGCCGCCAGCGCCGACTGGTTCAGCCGGTTCAGTTCGTCCAGCAAATGATCGGCGCGCTCGGTCGCCTCGCGCAGTGCGGGGATCAGGTACATCTCGGTCTTGCGCCAATGGCAGGCCTGGTACAGCGTGTTCAAATTCTCGCAGGCATACTCCAGTTGCGACAAAGAGATGCTGTTCTGATGCATCAATGTCGAACGCACATATTTTTGAAAAGACTGCAGACTGAGGCGAACACTCGAGTGTTCGACCGACAGTGCTACCAGTGTATATGTGGCGGTTAACATTCTGACTCCCAAAGCTGAAGTTACGCACATCCCCTGATTGGGCGGCACAAGCGGAAGTGAAAGTGTAAATAAACCCGACAGGTGCGCTTTGACCTAAAACAAACTTGGCCTGCGCTTATATGATTTGTGTATGGCCGACATGCCCAATATATATCAAGCTCGGCAGGAATGCTATCGTAAAGGCAATTGGAGCCGCACCATTCCCGCTTCGGGGTGCGGTAAAACCACGCCGCCGAAATGCCGCACCAGTTTTTGCACGCCCAGGTTCTCCGACAAGGCGTCGCCAACGATCTCCGCGGTACCCTGGCTGCGGAAGTAATCCACCAGTTTCTGGAACAAGATATAGCCCAGTCCCTGCCCCTTCAGATCGGAACGCACGATGATGGCGAATTCGGCCGACTGGTTGTCGGCGTCGGCGATGGCGCGCACCACGCCCAGCGTTTCCGGCTTGTTGTCGGCGCCGGTGCGGGTGGCGATGAAGGCCATCGCGCGGTCGTAGTCGATCTGCGTCAGCCGCGCCAGCTGGGCCGGCGGCAGCTCGCGCATCGCCGAGAAAAAGCGCAGCCGCACGTCGTCCGCGTCGAGCGCGTTGAAGAACACCTGGTGCTGCGGCGCGTCCTCGGGCCGGATCGGGCGCAGCAGGATGCGGCTGCCGCGCCAGTCCAGCGGCTGCTCCAGCGCCTGCGGATACGGGCGGATCGCCAGCGTCTTTTCCGCGCGCGCCGGCGCCAGGCGCACCCGCGCGGCCAGCGCCACCACGCCGCCGCCCAGCGCCAGCAAGGGATTCAGGTCCAGTTCCGCCAGCTGCGGCAGGTCGGCCACCATGTCGGCCACCTGCACCAGCGTGCGGCACAGCGCCTCGGCGTCGGCGGCGGTCTGGCCCTGCGCCAGCAGGCGCGCCACGCGCGTGCGGCCGACCATGTCGCGCGCCAGCACCATGTTCAGCGGCGGCAGCCCGGCGGCGCGGTCGGCCGCCACTTCCGCCGCGATGCCGCCCTGGCCGAAAAATACCGCCGGCCCGAACACCGGATCGGCGACGATCTGGATGCGCGCCACCGCCAGCGTCTGGCCGGCCAGCGCGGCCTGCTGCGGCGTGGCCAGCGCGATGCCGTACGCCGACAGCAGCGCGCGCGCATCGTTGTCGGACAACTCGCTGCGGCCGGCCGCCAGTTGCGACGCTACCAGCGCCTGCGCCGCCGCGCGTTCCGGCGCGCCGGTGGCGGCCGACGCGGCCGGCACCTCCATCAGCAGCTCCTGGTTGCGGCGGTACTGGGCGATCTGCAGGAAGCCGTGCACCGCCTTTTCCGGCGTGTCGTAGGTGGCCAGGCCGGCATCGGCGAAGATCTTGCGCGCCGCCGCCACCGAGCGCCCGCCCAGCCAGCAGGACAGCACGTTCTTGCGCGCCGCCAGCATCAGCGGCGCCACCGCCTCGGCGATCAAAGTGCTCGACACCATGGCGGTGGGCGCGTGCAGGAACAGCAGCGCGTCGGCCTGCGTTTCGCGCAGCAGCGCCTCGACCGCGCCGGTGTAGCGCTCGACCGGCACGTCGGCCAGCAGGTCGACCGGATTGACTGGCGGCGCCTCGGCCAGCTTCAGGCGCTTGAGGGTGTCGTCCGACAACGGCGCCAGCTGCGCGCCGCCGCACGCCAGCGCATCGGCGGCGATCAGGCCCAGGCCGCCGCCGTTGGTCAGCACCGCCAGCCGCTCGCCGCGCTGCGGCCGCTGGCGCGCCAGCGTCTCGACGGCGTCGAACAAGTCCTCGGTGGAGTACACGCGCAGCATGCCGGCGCGGCGGATCGCGGCGTCGAACACCAGGTCGGCGCCGGGCGCGGCGTCGCGTCCCACTTTCAGCACGATCACCGGCTTGCCGCGCGCCGCCAGCCGGCCGGCCGACATGAACTTGCGCGCGCAGCTGACATGCTCGATGCACAGCAGGATCGCCTCGGTGCCGGCGTCGCCCGCCAGGTAGTCGAGCAGGTCGCCGAAATCGACGTCGGCGCCATCGCCCATGGCGACGAAGCGCGAGAAGCCGATGCCGCGCAGGCTGGCCCAGTCCAGCACCGCCGTGCCCAGCGCGCCCGATTGCGACACGAAGGCCAGCTTGCCGCTGTCGGCGGCGATGTGGGTGAAGCTGGCGTTGAGCCCCAGCGCCGGCGATTGCAGGCCCACGCTGCCGGGACCGAGAATGCGCAGCAGGTGCGGCCTGGCAGCGTCCAGCATGGCCTGCTCGATGGTGCGGCTGCCGGCCTTGATCTGGTCCAGCCCCGCCGTCATGACGATGGCGGCCCTGGTGCCGCGCGCGCCCAGTTCGGCGATCAGGCCGGGAATGGTGGCCGGCGGCGTGCACAGGATCGCCAGGTCGGGTGCCGACGGCAGCGCCGCCACCCTGGCGTAGCAAGGCATGCCGTGCAGCGACTGGTGCTTGGGATTGACCGGCCAGACCGTGCCGAAGCCGGCATCCACCAGGTTGGCCAGTACTTTGGTGCCGATGCGCTGCGGATTATCGGACGCGCCGATCACCGCCACCGAAGCGGGTTGGAACAAACGGTCGAGATTCCTGATGCTCATGGCTGGCGCCTCCGGCAGTCTACCAACGTGAGGTATGGTCCTCGGTCACGCCCATCATCTGCGTGACCACGCGCTTGGGCTGGTCCGGCGCGCTGCGCACCCAGCCGGTGAAGGTGCCGATGGGCTGCAGGTACTTGCTGGCCGCCACCACCAGGTTCTTGTTGTCGCGGCGCGCGCCTTCGGGCGTGAAGTACAGCTCCAGCAAGTCGTCCTCGGTGAAGATGTGCCATTGCGACAGCGCGTCGCTCTTATCATAGATGAAATGGGCCGGCGCCAGCGCATGCACCTGGCCGTCCAGCCACAACGCGTTTTCGTGGCCGCCGAAATAGCCGGCCTGCAGGTTGAAACCCATCTCCAGATTATGCGCCGAGGCCCAGCGCCAGTCGGTGTTGCGCGCCAGCAGGCCGTTCGAGTAGTCGAAGCTGGCCACGCCGCCGGCCAGGTCGTAGTCGTCGCGGAAGGTGCGCACTTCGCCGCTCAGCGGCAGGCCGGACGACTTCTGCGTCGCATGCACCGAGCCGCGGGCGATCGGCCCGGAAGCCAGCAGCAGCGGCGAAGCGCCGGGGCCGAAGCTGGCGTCGATCTCCAGGTATTCGCAGCGCAGTTCGAGGTTGAAGCTGCCGTCGCCGTTGCTGTCGATGGCGATGCGGCTCTTGCGTGTCCTGAACAAACTCGACTCGCCGGCGTGGTTGGCCAGCCGCGCCGACAAGCCAGGCAAGCCGTCCTGCGAGAAATTGGCCAGCATGTCGCCGTCGTCGCGGTCGAAGGCGTAGGCGAAGGCGGTGCTGGTCCAGCCCAGGTCGACGATGGCGACCGCGCAGAAGATCCGCTCGGTGCACAGCGCGACGTAGTGCCAGCGCTTGTGATGGAAGCGGCGCCACAGGCGGCTGCGGGCGAACGGCGCGGCCAGTTCGCTCCAGTCGATGCGGCCGACCTGTCCGGCGTAGCGGCCGAAGCGCGGCTGGCCGTCGGGGCCGAGCAGGCTGGCGGGCGCGGTGGGCAAAGTCATTATGCGGCTTCCTTGTCATTTTCATTATTGAGCGCGGCCCGCAGCAGCGGCGCGAAGCTGTCCGGCGTGGCCTGCGCGATCCGCACCTCCGGGCACTCGTGCCAGTTGGCCAGCCGCTGCAGCGCGCCGGCGACGTCGCGCACGAAGCGGTCGCTCACGCGCACTCCAGGCTCCAGCACCAGCGACTTCAGTTCAAACACGCCGTTGCGCCGGTGCGCCTTGGCGTCGACCCGGCCGACCAGCGCTCCGCGCCGCAGTATCGGCAGCGTGAAGTAGCCGTAGCGCCGCTTCTCGGCCGGCGTATAGCATTCGAGCCGGTAGTCGAAATCGAACAGCTCCTGCGCGCGGCGGCGGTCCCACACCACCGGATCGAACGGCGACAGGATGGTGGTCAGGGTCGGCGCCAGCGTGCCGGCGGCGGCGGCTTGCAGCAGCCCGGCGTGATCGGGATGGACGTAGATCGGATCGTCCCAGTCGTCGACCCAGGCGCGCAGCAGGGCGCCCTCCTCGACCAGGGTTTCCGGATCGAGGCGCGGCGGCCTGGTGCGGAAGTAGTCGCTGATCCACGGCGCGCGGGCGCAGCCCAGCGCCTTGACCGCCTTCAGCACCAGCGCGCGGCGCGTGTCGTCCAGCGCCGGCAGCTGGCCGTCGTCCCAGTGCGGCAGCACACGCTCGGCCAGGTCGTAGATGCGCTGGAAGTTGTGGCGCGCGGCGATCATCAGCGCGCCGGTGGTGAACAGCACCTCGAGCGAGCGTTTTTCCGGCTTCCAGCTCCACCAGCCGCCGCTTTCGCCATCGGTGCGCTCGAAATCGGACGAACGGGTCGGGCCGTTGGCGCGGATATGCTCGAGCACCTTGTCGACGTCGGCGCGGCGCTCCTTCATCCAGGTGGCCGAGTACTTCCAGCCCATCGCCTCCGGATCGAGCATGCGGTGGCGGTACAGGCCATAGTCCTCGATCGGCACGAAGCAGGCCTCGTGCGCCCAGTATTCAAATAATTCACCTTCGGCCAGCGACTGTTCCAGCCACGGCTGAGGATATTCGCCCAGCCGGCTCCACAGCACCAGGTAGGGACTGCGCGCAACCACATGAATGGTATCGATCTGCAGCACGCCCATCTGGCGTATCGTTTCCAACACGTCGGCCTTGCGCGCCTTGCGGCGGCGCGGCTGCAGCATGCCCTGCGCCGCCAGATGCAACGCCCGCGCGGCGGCCAGGCTGATTATCAATTCTGTCATGAGCGCTATTCTAATAAAGAAATCAACATTGCCTGTGAACGGAAGACGATTTTTTTTGACTGGCGGGCCACAAACCTGATATTTCCGTGCAGAATATCCACACATGGCGTTCATGCTCCCCTCGCAAGGAAAACAAGCCAGAGATGAATCGCACTTCCGCACGCCCGACGCTGGTCTTATTACGCAAACTGTATCGCGCGATACTGCTGCCGGTGTTTGCGCTGGCGCTGCTGGCGACGATGTGGACGGCGGTGGACTACCAGCTCGGCCAGGAACTGCAAACCGCCCGCTACGAGGCCGGCCTGCACAGCCAGTCGCTGGCGCGCACGCTGGCCGAGCACACCAACCACCTGCTGCGCCAGACCGACCACGCCACCCAGCTGTTCAAGCTCAAGTTCGAGGAGACCGGCGGCGCGCTGCGGCTGGCCGAGTTCACCCGCAAGAACGGCCTGCTCGATTCGCTGCTGCCGTCCAAGCTGGAGCTGCCGCTGGCGCTGCTGGGGTCCGACGGCCGCCTGCTCGACAGCCGCAACGCCTACTTCCCGCCGAACATGGCCGACCAGCCGTTCTTCCGCAAGCATGCCGACAATCCGGCCGATACGCCGCAGGTGGCCACGCCGGTGGTCGAGCCGCGGACCAAGAAATGGCAGATCCAGATCTCGCGCCGGCTCAACGACCGCAACGGCGCGTTCGCCGGCGTGATCCTGGTGATGATGGACCCGGCCAATTTCGTCGAGGACTACGACCGCCTGAACGTCGATCCCGGCGGCGCGGTGATGCTGATCAGTCGCGACAACGGCATGTCCACCGCCCGCGTCGACGAGCAGCTCATCATCAGCGACGCCATCGATTTCACCGTGCGGCAAGGCAGCCACGCGCAGGAAGAGCTGGTGCCGACCCGGCCCTTCGACAACGTCGACCGCATCTACGGCTACACCGACATGCCGCGCTACCTGCTGATGGCGGTGGTCGGCAATCCGGTGCGCTCGGCGTTGACGCGCTTCGAACACCACCGCGACATGTACTACGCCGCCGTCACGGTGGCCTCGCTGCTGGTGCTGCTGTTTTGCGGCCTGCTGATGCAGCAGGCGCGCCGGCTGCGCCGCAGCACCCGCATGATCAGCGAGGCGCAGACCATGCTGCGCGCGGCGGCCGACGCCAGCATGGACGCGGTCTACCTGTTCAAGGCCTGCCACGTGCGCGGCCCGGGCAAGGAAATCGTCGATTTCACCATCACCGACCTGAACGAGCGCGGCGCCGTCCTGCTGGGCAGCACCAGCGAAGAGCTCAAGGGCAAGCGGCTGCTCGAGGTGCTGCCGGCGCTGCACAGCCACGGCTTCGTGGAGAAATTCAAGAAGGTGCTGGCCAGCGGCCGGCCGCTGGAAGAGGAGTTCGAGGCGGACTTCCTGCCGGCGGCGGGCCACCACTGGCTGCACCACCAGATCGTCGCCATCGACGACGGCGTCGCCGTGACCACGCGCGACATCACGCCGCGCAAGGAGGCCGAGCTGGCGATGCGCAAAAACCAGGCGGAGCTGGCCGCCGTCAACGACGCCTCGCCGCTGGGACTGATGCGCGCCGACGCCGCCGGCCGCTGCACCTATGTCAACCGCACCTTCGAATTCATCACCGGCCTGACGCGCCAGGAAGCGCTGGGCGATTCCTGGATGCGCGCCATCCATCCCAACGACCGCGCGGTGCTGAAGGCGGCGCTGAACCACATGGCGCAGACCCGCGTGCCCTACCAGGATACGGTGCGCTGCGTACACCCGGACGGCATGATCATCTGGGTCTCGTTCAAGATCGCCGCCATGGTGGTCGACGGCAAGGTCTATGGCTACGTCGGCACGGTGGACGACATCACCCACGTACGCAAGTCGGTCATGGCGCTGCGCGAAAGCGAGTCGCGCCTGCGCACCATCGCCGACACGCTGCCGGCGATGGTGGCGTATATCGATTCCGAGGAAATCTACCGCTTCCACAACCTGGCCTACGAGCGTGAATTCAACCGCACCGGCGTCGCCGTGCTGGGCAAGACCGTCGAGCAGACCATGGGCGCCGAGCGCTACGCCTTCCTGGAGCCCTACGTCAAGCGCGCGCTGGCCGGCGAGACGCTGACGTTCGAGGAGGACGACATCAGCGGCATCACCGAACGCACCTTCGAAGTGGTCTACATCCCGCAGATGGACGAGGAAGGCCTCAGCGTGATCGGTTTCCACGTCATGCGCCAGGACGTCACGGCGCAAAAGCGCGAGAAACAGCGCCTGCTCAAGCTGTCGCAGGTCGACGCGCTGACCGGTCTGACCAACCGCGCCGGCTTCCTGCAAAAACTGCACGATGCGATGAACGCCAGCCGCGAACACGGCGGCCTGATGGCGGTCATGTACATGGATATCGACCGCTTCAAGCCGGTCAACGACACCTATGGCCACAGCGTCGGCGACGCCCTGCTGAAGGCATTCTCGGCGCGGCTGACGCACACCATGCGCGCCAGCGACACCATCGCCCGCCTCGGCGGCGACGAGTTCACCATCATCATGGAGCGCATCGGGCGGGTCGACGACGCGGCCGCGCTGGCCGCCAAGATCGTCAGCGCGATGCAGGCGCCGTTCGACCTCGATGGCAAGGTGGTATCGGTGTCGGCCAGCATCGGCCTGACCTACTACCGCGACGAGGAAGTGTCGCCGGCCGAGCTGCTGAACCGCGCCGACATGCTGCTGTACGAGGCCAAACAGGCCGGCCGCAACACCTATCGCGCCGGCGCGGTGATGCCGCCGCCGGCCACCAATGCGGCATAGATGGCGGGTAGTCCATCTTTATCAACTCATCCGGACCCGTCTTGCGCTATATTGTGCGCTTCCCGGCTGTTTTGATTACACATTTTCATGCGTCTGCTGCACACCTCCGACTGGCATCTTGGCCAATCCCTGCATAATTTCGAGCGTCATTACGAGCACCAGCGCTTCCTCGACTGGCTGCTGGACACGCTCGTCGCCGAACAGGCGGACGCGCTGCTGATCGCCGGTGACATCTTCGACAACGCCAATCCGTCGTCCGCGTCGCAAAAGCAGCTGTACCGTTTCCTGCAGCAGGCCAGGGAGCGGGTGCCGCACCTGAACCTGATCGTCATCGCCGGCAACCACGATTCGCCGAGCCGGCTGGAGGCGCCGGGACCGCTGCTGGAAGCGCACGGCACGCGCGTGGTTGGCACCGTGCAGCGCGACGCCGACGGCGATATCGACCTGGAACAGCTGGTGCTGCCGCTGACCGGCCGCAGCGGCGCGGTCGAGGCCTGGTGCCTGGCCGTGCCCTTCCTGCGTCCCGGCGACGTGCCGCGCATCGAGGATACCGCCGCCGATCCCTACCTGGCCGGCATCGCCCTGCTCTACCGTCAGGCGCTGGAACTGGCGCTGGCCAGGCGCCAGGACGGCCAGGCGATACTGGCCATGGGCCACTGTCATATGATCGACGGCCAGATGTCCAACGATTCCGAGCGCCGCATCGTCATCGGCGGCACCGAGATGCTGCCGGCCGGGATCTTCGATCCGGCCATCGTCTACGCGGCGCTGGGCCATTTGCACCTGGCGCAAAGCGTCGGCAAGCAGCAGCACATCCGCTACTGCGGCAGCCCGATTCCGCTGTCGTTCGCCGAGGTGGGCTACCAGCACCAGGTCCTGCGCATCGATATCGACGGCGCCGCCGTGCGCGAGATCGTGCCGCTGCCGGTGCCGCGCGCGGTCGAGCTGCTGCGGATTCCTGCCAAGCCGGCATTGCTGCCGCAGGTGCTGGAAGAACTGGCGGCGCTGGCCGTCGACGAAGCGCCGCCGGAGCGCCAGCCCTTCCTGGAAGTGCGCGTGCTGCTCGATGCGCCGGAACCAGGCCTGCGTTCGCGCATCGAGGCGGCGCTGGACGGCAAGCCGGTGCGGCTGGCCAAGATCGAAACGTCCAGCGCGGCGCGCGGCTCGTCCATCGACGACGACGTGATGACGCTGGACCAGCTGGAGCAGCTCAAGCCGGACGACATTTTCCGCCAGCTCTACCGGCAGCGTTTCGACAACGACGCGCCGCCCGATCAACTGAGCGCGTTCGCGGAGCTCATGCTGTCACCGAGGCTGCCATGAGAATCCTGAAAATCGGCGGCAAGAACCTGGCCTCGCTGGCGGGCGAATTCAGTGTGGACTTCGAGCAGGAGCCGCTGGCATCGACCGGCCTGTTCGCCATCAGCGGCCCGACCGGCGCCGGCAAGAGCACCTTGCTCGACGCGCTGTGCCTGGCCTTGTACGATGCCACGCCGCGTCTGTTGAAGGTCGCAGGCCGCAGCATGCTGACCGACGTCGGCGCGGAAACCGTGTCGACGCAGGACACCCGCACGCTGCTGCGCCGGGGCACGGCGGAAGGCCATGCCGAAGTGGACTTCGTCGGCAACGACGGCGCCTCCTACCGCGCGCGCTGGAGCGTGCGGCGCTCGCGCACCAAGGCCGAAGGCGCGCTGCAGCCCACCGCCATGACGCTGCACCTGCTGCCCGCGCTGCAGCCGATCGGCGGCACCAAGACCGAAGTAAAAGCGGAAATCGAAAAACGCATCGGCTTGTCGTTCGAACAGTTCACGCGCGCGGTGCTGCTGGCGCAGAATGAATTCTCGGCCTTCCTCAAGTCCGAGGACAACGAGCGCGGCGAACTGCTGGAAACGCTGACCGGCAGCACCGTCTACACCGAGATTTCGATGCGCGCGTTCGAGCGCGCCAAGCTGGAACAGGCGGCCCTGCTGCGGCTCAACGTGCGGTTGGCCGACCAGAAACCGATGAGCACCGACGAGCGCACCGAACTGGAGGCGCAAGGCGCGGCCGCCACTGCGGCGCTGCAGGCACTGGATCAGCGCAAGACGGAGCTGGAACAGGAACTGCGCTGGCACAAGCAGGCCGGCCAACTGGCGGAAGACGAGCAGCTTGCTCAACAAGCCAGCCAGACGGCTATCGCCGATGTCGATGCGGCCGCGCCACGGCGCGCGGCGCTGGCCCGCATCGCCGCCGTGCAGCCGGCGCGCCCGCTGGCTGACGATAGCCGCCGCATCGACGCCGAGATCGCCGGCACGCAAGGCGCCATCGACGCCGGCACCCGGGATGCGGCAACAGCGGCGCAGGCATTGGAGCACGCCGCCGCGGCGCAGACTCAGGCCGCCGCGCGGCTGCAGGAAGCCGAAACGGCACAACGCGCCGCAGCGCCGCAGCTGGACCGCGCCAAGGCGCTGGATGCCCGCATCGAAGCGATGCTGCCGGCCTGGCGCCAGGCGGCGGCAGCCGGCGAAGCGGCCGATCATGCCGACACCGCCGCGCGGGCCGCGCTGCAATCCCGCCAGGATGAACGCGACCGCCTGTCGGCGCAGCACGACGCCGGACTCGCCTGGCTTGCGCAGCACAAGCAATGGCAAACGCTGGCGCAGTCGTGGGAGCGCTGGGATGTGCTGTTCACGCAGGCCGGCCAAGCCACATCGCAGGCAGAGAAGCTGGCCGCCGCGCTGGCCCGCATGCAGCGCAACGCCAAGGCGCATCATGACGACGCGACCGAGGCCGGCGCCAAACTGGCGGTTTCGGCCGCCACCCTGCAGACGCTGGAAGCACAGCGCCAGGAAGCAGTGCGCGCGCTGGCCGCGTTCTCCACCGAGCAATTGCAGGCATCGCGCCACAACATGGAACAGCGCCGCGACCTGCTGGCCGGCGCGGAGAAGATCTGGATCGAGCTGGACGCGCGGCAGACGCGCAGCGCCCACATCGAATCGCAGTCCGCACAACTGCGGGAAGCGATGGCGGCGGCCGAGGTTCAGCTCACGACGGCGGAACAGGAAGGGGTCGCCATCCTCGCCACGTTCTCCCAGGCTGAACGCTCACTGAAGCTGGCGGAAGCCGCATGCGGCGAGACGGTCGAAACGCTGCGCGCGGCGCTGGAAGACGATACGCCCTGCCCCGTGTGCGGCGCGCACGAGCATCCATACCGGCACGACGACGGCGGCCTGCACGCGATGCTGGCCGAACTGCAGGCGGAAGTCACACGCTGCCGCCGGCGGATGGAAGCCAACGTCAACCAGCAGGCGGCCCAGCGGGCGACCAAACAAGCCTGCCTGGAGCAGCTGAACGTGCTGGCCGCCGAGAGCCGCACCGTGGGACAGGCGCTGGAGCGCGTCGCCGCCGCGTGGCAGGCCCACGCAATGTCGACGACGGCGTTGCCGCCCGAGCCTGAGCGTACCGGCTGGTTTGTCGCGCAACTTGAACTGGTGCGCGACGAACTGCAAGCCATCGAACGGCAAGAGCACGCGCTGCACGCAGCCCGCATTGCCCGCGACCAGGCGCAAGCCGCCTGCGATACGGCGGCGGCGGAACACGCGCGCCTGCAAGGCGTGGCGTCGAACGCACAGACCGCGCTGGCGCTCGCGAACACCGAGCACAAGGCCCTGGACGAACAGCGCATCGAGGTGGCGCTCACACTAAGCGGTTTGCTGTCCGACCTGGACGCGGCCTTCAGCGGGAGCGACCTCCCCAGCGAAGACTGGAAGGACGAATGGAAAGCCGGCCCCGCCCGATTCCATGAGGCGCGCCGGGCCGAGAGCAAACAATGGCTGGGCCAACGCGCCGCGCACGACGAACGCGCCGTTATCCTCGCCAACCTCGACATCGAATTGAAGGCGCTGAAAGACGCACAGGCCAAGGCCGGGCATGATGCCCTGGCCGCTCGCGGCGCCTATAAAACCGCCGACGATGCACTCAAGGACATGCAGCAGCAGCGCATGGCGCTTTGGGGCGGCAAGGAAGTGCGCGACGTCGAAGCCGCGCTCAACGCCGCCATCGATGCCGCAAAGTCGCAGCTGGCCGATCTGCAAACGGCCGCGCAGCAAGCGGCGCAGGCCCGCACCCGCGCCGACGAAGCGTTGGCGCAAGCCGCCAACCGCCTGACGACGCTGCATGCGGGCGCCGCTGCCGCTGCGGCCAGACTGTCCGACTGGCTCGACGCATTCCAGCAGCGCCAGCCAGATGCCGACCTGCGCGACCTCGCCCATCTGCACGAACTGCTGTCGCATACGACCGCCGACATCGAAGCCGAACGCACCGCATTGCAGGCCATAGAGCGCAACGCCGACAACGCCGCCACCATCCTCAAGGAGCGTCAGCGCCAGCGCGAACAGCACCAGCTCTCCGCACCGCCGGCCCCGCAGTTGGACGCCGAACAAAACCCCATCGCCGCGCTGGCCGATGCGCTCAACCAGCTGGCGGCGGAACGCAAGACCGCCCACGACAGCGCCGCCGCCCTGCAGCTCGCGCTGGCGCAGGACGACGCCAAGCGCCGGCAATCGCAAGCGATGTTGGCCGACATCGCGCAACAGGAAGCGATCGAACAGCGCTGGTCGCGCATGAATGAGCTGATAGGCTCGGCCGACGGCAAGAAGTTCCGCAACTACGCGCAGCAGTTCACGCTGGACGTGCTGCTCGGCTATGCCAACGCGCACCTGAACCATCTGGCGCGCCGCTACCAGCTGGAGCGCATCCAGAATGCCGCCGCCCCGTCCCTCGCGCTGCTGGTGCGTGACCAGGACATGGGCGGCGAAATGCGTTCGGTGCATTCGCTGTCCGGCGGCGAATCGTTCCTGGTCTCGCTGGCGCTGGCGCTGGGACTGGCGTCGCTGTCGTCGAACCGCGTGCGCGTCGAGTCGCTGTTCATCGACGAAGGCTTCGGCAGCCTGGACGCCGAGACGCTGCGCGTCGCCATGGATGCGCTGGACGGACTGCAGGCGATGGGCCGCAAGGTCGGCGTGATCTCGCACGTGCAGGAAATGACTGAGCGTATTTCCACAAAAATATTGGTACAACCGTCCGCGGGCGGCAAAAGTTCAGTCACCGTGCAGTAGAATAGTGCTTTATTGATAATTCAAGGCCATCCATGAATTTGCTGCTTCGTCTGTGCTGCTGTCTGTCGATCGCGCTGCCGGCGGTCTGCGAGGCGGCCTGTTACGCCCCGACGTTGCAGACCGATGGCTGGGAACTGTCGGTGCCCGGCGCATCGGGTTTCGACGCCAACGCGCTGTGCGTCACGCTGACCGCGCTGGATCGGGGCCGGGACAATATTCACAGCATCGTCATCGAACGCCACGGCAAGCTGGTGGCGGAGATGTACCGCAGCGGCAAGGACCGTTCGCTGCAACGGGGACTGGGCGTCTGGCCGCCGTTCGCGGCAACCGTGGAGTTCGGACCCAACACCTTGCACGACACGCGCTCGATCGGCAAGAGCGTCATCAGCCTGCTGGTCGGCATCGAAAAACAGCGCGGCAAAATCGCCTCGCTCTCCACGCCGGTGCTGGACTACTACCCCGAAGACCAGGACCTGCGCTCACCGCAGCTGAGCGCCATCACCGTGGAGCACCTGCTGACGATGAGCGGCGGCTGGAAATGGGAAGAAGGCGCGCAACCCAACAACGAGCTGCGCTTGTTCTGGAAATCCGACCGCGTGCGCTACGTGCTGGAGCGGCCCATCGTCGCGCCGCCCGGCACCGTCTGGAACTACAACGGCGGCGGCACCAACATCCTGGCCGACATCGTCGCGCGCGTCAGCGGCCTGTCGTGGGTCGACGTCGCCAGGACCGAGCTGTTCGAACCGCTGGGCATCGCGCGCTGGGAATGGGTGACCGACCTGCGCGGCAGGCCGATGCCGTTTGCCGGACTGCGCATGCGTCCGCGCGACATGGCCAAGCTGGGGCGGCTGATGCTGAACCAGGGGCGCTGGAACGGGAGGCAGATCGTCGCCGAGGAATGGGTGGCGGAGTCGCTGAAGCCGCGCCTGAGCGTGGGTTTCAAGAGTCCGGGCAACCAGCCGGACGAACTGCATTACGGCTATCAGTGGTGGACCGGCACGGCCGCCTGGCACGGCCATCGCACCGCCTGGAGCGCCGCCTTCGGCAACGGCGGCCAGCGCATCTTCATCGTGCCGGAGCTGGACCTGACGGTGGTGGTCACCGCCGGCGACTACGGCTCCGATGCGATGGGCGCCAAAGTCAACCAGCTGCTGCACACGCTGATCGCCACCATCAGCGACTGAGATCCTGGTCGCGACGTTCCATCTTCAACATCTCCCAACCCAGCTCGCGCCGGATCTGCTTGGCGTCCGGCGGAGGACGCCGTTCCTCTATCTGCGTCTGCAACCACTGTCGTACGGTTTCCTTGCTCGGCTGCTGTTTCTGGTCCATGGTCTTGCCTCTTGTGTGGAAGATTAATCCCTAGGTAGTCCTTCAACGCGGCGGCGCCAAATCAGTTGACGCGAAGCCGTCCATAAAAAATTGCGCTATCATCCAAGCATCATGAGCATCGGCGCCATATCACCGAGTTCCGCCAGCCCGCCACCGGCCCGCGAAAAGCAGCCGGCGCAGGTGCCGTCGTCCATCACGCCGGCGGGGCCGGCCTCGGCGTCGACCGCCTCCTCGCCGAACACCAATTTCTCCGGCAGCGACACGGCCACCAACCTGACGCCCGAGGCGCTGGCCCTGGTTTCCCAGCTCAAGGCCCGCGACACCGAAGTGCGCCAGCACGAACAGGCCCACCTGGCGACGGCGGGCGGACTGGCCACTTCGGGCGCCTCCTACACCTACCAGCGCGGACCGAACGGCGTCGACTATGCCATCGGCGGCGAAGTCCACATCGACACCTCGCCCGGGCGCACGCCGCAGGAGAC
The DNA here is from genome assembly GCF_040369125.1 of Duganella hordei. NCBI lineage: Bacteria > Pseudomonadati > Pseudomonadota > Betaproteobacteria > Burkholderiales > Oxalobacteraceae > Duganella > Duganella hordei. The sequence continues at coordinate 110,298 of NZ_BPWI01000007.1, read as the reverse complement.
CATCGAGCGCGCCCGCACCATCCAGGCCGCCGCGCTGGCGCCGGCCGATCCGTCCGGTGCCGACCGCGCCGTCGCGGCGCAGGCGGCGCAACTGGAATTGCAGGCCCGTGCCGAACTGGCGACGCAGCAGGTCGAGCAGGCCACGTCCAAAGTCCAGCGGACCTATGGCCAGGAACCGCTGGTGCCGCCCAAGCTCGACATCTACGCCTGAGTGATAAAATCCCGCCTTTGCCGTCACCCGTAAAGCGCAACCATGTTAAAAGCACCACGCACCCTGACCTTCAAATGCGCCAAGTGCGCCAAGGCCGTCCAAGTCCGCCTGCAAAAAGTATCGGCCTGCTCGCACATCCAGCCTTACCTGGGAATTTGCCAGTGCGGCGAGGTCAAACACCACGCCATCGGCCAGAAAGAAGCCGTCGCCTCCTACCTGGCGGCGCCTGAAGGCTGGACCCACCATCATTAAATCTGCACGCGGCCCTCAAGAAATCGGCGGGGATACCGTTATAGAAGTAATATCAAACGGAATTTGCCATGTCTACCATCCCCGCCCTTGGCGCCCGCTCCTTGCCGGCGTCCACCCACGCCGCCAATCCATACGGCGATAGCAAGAGCAGCGCCACGAGCGCCGGCAAGCTGGCCAAGAGCACGGATTCTGCGCCGACTTCGCTGTCCAGCGACGGCCTCGACCTGCAAAAGCACGTGGCGTCGGTAGGCAATGCCACCGTCGATTTCGCCCAGAATTTCCTCAGCAGCTTCACCAACTCGCTGTTCGGCGACGCCGCCAAGGGCGCGGTCATCGATTTCGACTCGGCCAGCCTTGACACCTCATCGACCTTCGGCGTGGCGGTGCAGCACAGTTCCGGCCCGAACGGCAGCAGCGACGCCGCCGCCTTCCAGCTGAGCGACAGCTCGCACTTCATCGGCAAGGGCACGATCACCACGGCCGACGGCCGCAAGTTCGACTTCGAGGTGGAGGTCCAGTACAACTACGACCTGACCGCCGGCGCCAGCCAGTCCTCCGGCGCGGCCCAGCAGCCGGACACCCAGGCCGCCGGCAACAAGCCGGTGGCCTCCAACAGCGCCGGCAGCGACAACCTGCCGACCGTGCAGGTACCGAATATCGACTTCCCCGGCACCCTGGCCGACCTGTTCAAACTGATCGGCCGCGACCTGCAGACCGCGCTGTCGACCGGCGACGACAAGAACAGCCAGACCAGCAACGGCATCGACCGCAACACGCTGCGCAACCTGTCGCTGCGCCTGCTCAACCTGGTCGACAGCAAGGACACCAATACCTACAGCGCCCCGTCCAGCGCCGACAAGGCCAAGTCCGCCGCCGACGCCTACGGCGCGCAGGCCGCCGATCCGGTCGCCGCGCCCGCCGCCAGCGATGCCACGCCGGACGCCAAAGCCGCCACAGCCTGACCGCCAAGTATAATAAGCACCTCATTACAAGAACACCGGCAGGGATGAGTCCCGTCGCCGGTGTTTTTGCCGCTTATTCTTCCTACCGATTGCCCCGACATGCCCGCACAAACCACCGCCTCCCCGACGCAGCAACAGATCCACTGGGAGGAAAACGGCGTGCAGCACAGCGCCCGCTGGCGCTCCGAAGCCGGCATGCCGCCGCCGAAACGGGTGATGATCGCCGACGACCGCACCAACGCGGACGTGGCCTACCGCCTGGCCTGCGAAGGTACCGCCCTGCTGTGGCGCGGCGACTTCCAGAACGCCCGCCAGCTGCTGCAGGCCCTGGCGCGCCGCGCCGACCACAAAAGCAAGCCGGCCAAGAAAGCCAAGCCGGCCAAGACACCCGCCACGCCGACCGAAGCGTTCCACCTGCACCGCCAGGCGCAATCGCAGCGCGCCCGCACGCTGGCCATGCTGCTGATTCCGTTCGACGCCGGCTACACCATCCCCCTGCGCCGCGCGCCGGACGTGCAACTGGCCTGCAACGAAGCCTACGGCCGCTTCGAGGAGCCCTTCGTCGCCTCGCTGCGCGAGCTGCTTGGCCTGATCGGCGCGCATGAATGGCGCCGCACCGGGGTCGAGATTCCGGCGCTGGATGCGCGCATCCATCCGCATTACGGCGTGTTCTCGCCGGTACGCGGAGAATACGTGGAACTGGTGGCGAATACGCCGCTGCCGGCCGGCGTCAAGCTGGCATATGACATCGGCGCCGGTACCGGCGTGCTGTCGGCGGTGCTGGCCAAGCGCGGCGTGGCGCGCATCATCGCCACTGACCAGGACCAGCGCGCGCTGAGCTGCGCGCGCGAAAACCTGGCGCGGCTGGGCCTGGACGGCCAGGTCGAGCTGCTGGAAGCCGACCTGTTCCCCGAAGGCCGGGCGCCGCTGGTGGTGTGTAATCCGCCGTGGGTGCCGGCGCGTCCGAGTTCGCCGATCGAATACGCGGTCTACGATCCGGACAGCCGCATGCTGCGCGGCTTCCTGGCCGGCGTGGCGGCGCACCTGACGCCGGGCGGCGAGGGATGGCTGATCCTGTCCGACCTGGCCGAGCACCTGGGCCTGCGCCCGCGCGAGGAACTGATGGCATGGATCGCCGCCGCCGGCCTGAAGGTCGTCGACCGCCACGACGTCCGCCCGACCCACCCGCGCGCCGCCGACACCACCGATCCCCTGCACGCCGCCCGTGCCGCCGAGGTGACGTCGCTGTGGCGCCTGGCGGCCACGTAGAATGCGATAAACATAAGGACCACTTAAAAAAATTATCGAAATATAAGTGGCTCTTATTTTGACCCTTGCGGAATGCAAAAGGGCTGTGTATAATTCGGGCCTCAGACGCGGGGTGGAGCAGTCTGGCAGCTCGTCGGGCTCATAACCCGAAGGTCACAGGTTCAAATCCTGTCCCCGCAACCAGAATTCGCTAGTCCTTGATTTCTTTCAGAAATCAAGGACTTTTGTTTTTTCCGGTGTGCCACTTTGTGAGCCACCTCATGCAGATCAAGACCCCTCGCCTCTTCCGCAATCGCTGCGGCGTCTTCTACTTCCGCATCAAAACCGCCGAGTCCGACCGCCGTTTCAGTTTGCGGACCAAGTGCCCCAGCACGGCAGCTATAATCGCCCTACATCTAAACGCGGACTTAGAACGAAAGCGAGCAATGAGCAACCCCAAGCTATCCGATTTCAATTTCGACCTCGAGGCCATACGACGCTACGAAATCGATCTAAAAAACGGCGTGCTAAGGGCCGATGGTGCAGCGGACCACAAACGGATGATGGAGGCCATCGACCGCCTCGGCATGATCGACCGCGACGACCGCCCATTGCGCTCCGCCAGCGTCCAGCCCGGCAAGTCGGAGCCCCTGACATCTGCCGTAGACAAATGGCTCGCCAACTGCTCTGGAAAGAACGGAGCACGGACCGTGGACACGAAGGTCTATCACATCAAGGATTTCCTCGCGCTATCGTTCCCCTTGGTGGAGTCGGTCGAGCGCTGGCTCGCCGAGCATGAGAAAGTCGAGTTCAACAAAAACAAAGGACTGCGACGGTTAGAGGAGAACAAGGCCTCCGGTCGCCATTCCAGCGTCAACATCGAAGTCAACGCCATTGGCAAGCAAACTTTGGTCGAATACAAGGATGCTCTGCTCGCGATCCCACAGACCCCGAAGACCATCGACAACAAGCTCAACACCCTTCACGACTTCTTCAAATACATGATCGGCCACGGCCTGCACACAGCCCTTGAAACGAATCCGGTCGAAGGGATGTTCATACAGACGAAAAAGTCGCGCACAAAGGCGACAAAGTCATATCAGCCCTTTACGGAGGAAGCACTCGCTATCCTGTTCGAGCCCAAGGCCTACGGCGCCGCAATGGACGCGCCGGACCTGTTCTGGGGGCCGCTGCTGGGCATCTACACCGGTATGCGGATCGGTGAAGCGACTCAAATCCGCTGTGTTGATGTCCGCCAAGCTCCCAACAACGGCTTGCACTACATCCACGTTTATAAGAGCAAGACGCCCGGAGGCATTCGCAACGTCCCGATTTCAGACGGGCTGATCCGCTTGGGCTTCTTGGAATACGTCGAAGAGTGCCGCGCCGCAGGGGCAGAGCGCCTATTCCCGCATCGCACGCTCATCAACCACAGCTACTCAAAAGAGCTATCCGCCGCGATGCTCGCACATCAGCGCGCGCGGGGCATCAAGGCGCCGCAGACCAGTTTCCACTCGTTTCGCGTCAACGTCATCACGCAGATGCACAACAACGATTCCAATACCGCCAAGGTCATGAAGATCGTTGGGCACGACGATGGCGGTGGCCACGCGGTGCATTGGGGCTATGTCCGCGACTTGCCCGACCTGAAACCTATCGTTGATAAGCTGGCATGGCCTATTGACTTACATACGTTGCGATACAGTGGGAGCTTCGCCGCTTTCATCGCAGACCGCAACAACTGGGCCGCCGATAAAGATGCGGCGCCTGAAACCCCAAAAGCCGCTCCGCGAGTTCCGCTTTAAACAGTATAAACCGTTTTAATCGTTTTATAGACTTGGCCCGCGACGCGACGCCGAGGCTGTGTGCGCGGCGTGAGGCGTGCACACTTTCAACGCCACGCTCTCCTTGCAGCTGCTCGGTGGCCCTGTTCGCTGCTTTGTTCCACGAATAGGTGCCCCGGAATGATTGACTCCGCGAATCTCTACTGGCGACACAGCCCCTCCGCCACGCTTCGCCCGACCGTAATGGCGTTGCGTCTCGGTGGTTTGATGCCCCAGCACGGCCGCTGTGCTCTCGGAATCGCCCGCAGCCTTGGACTGGGCTGAAACGCGATGTCGCATGGAGTAAGCAGATATCGGGATCTTCGATTTTTTCGCGAAGTAGCAGAAGATTTTGGTGAAGCGCTGCCCCGCCGACAGACCCTCGGTGGCATCGACCTTCACGACCAATGGCCTGCGGTTGTCCGCGACTTGGTTCGCGAGTTCTAACCAGCGCCTTTGCACCGCTGGCGCAGCATCTCTCGGAAAGCGGCTTACGACTTCGCGCAGGTCCAATCCTTTCTTCTTGCCATCCGCTTTCACCGATTCAACGAAGAAGCAGAGAGCGGCCGCACCGTTGATTTTTTTCGTCTCGATCCGCACGCCGTTCCCGAGCTCTTGGCCGCGACACCCGCTGAACTCGGTGACCAAAAAGGCCTGGCGGAACTCAGATGCGCCAACAGCATCGAAGAATACTTCAAGCTGCGCGTCGGTCGCAGCCTGCTTCTTGTGGTCGGCCTCCTGTTTGCGCGCGTGTGTGAAGTCAGTCCACGGAAGTGCGCGGAACGCATCCAACGCCGCGATTAGCTTCTCAGCCTTCTCGACCTCTTCCGCCCACATCAACTGACGCACCGGCGCCAAAAAAACTTGGCTTCGCGTGGCCTTGTCAGCCTCGCGAAGCGCCGCTTTGATCTGGCGCCGATACTCCCACACTCCCGCCGCTCGCATCGCATAGCGCTCGTTCTTCGTCGCCTTTGCCATATCCCAACCACGCGACAGCAACGCCGCTCGCCGTGCGTATTCGCTCTGCGAATTCTTGGCGAGCGGCGTTGCTATCTTCAATTCCTCCCGCGCCAAACGGACGACATCCTGCAAACGGACGATGTCCGCTTGCGTGATGGTCGTCGTTCGCTTAGTCGGCCTTGGCACGTCCACTCCTCCTCAATCCCCTGATGATCCTCAACCCTTCGGGTTTCGGCTAATCGGGGCTTTCGTCGCAGCTCGTTTTGCTGACGCAACGCCTTTGGCGCCACTCGCACGCACCTCATCTGACGATGACTTTTGTTCCAAAAGGTTGGTGCGCGTATTTTGTCTAGTGCCCGACGGGCCCTGGACAAAATACGGCGCCATGCCGTTTGCTGTGGCCGTTGCTGCTGCCATGGCGGCCTTTCGCACGAAATCGGAGCGCGACAGTCCGACAGACTTCGCCACCTCAGCGAGCCATGCCCAGTCTTCGGCCGCCCAGCGGGTGACCTTCAACGATGCAGTTCCTGTTAGTTTTCCAGCCATGGCTTGCCCCCCGTCTGATTTCATTTGATGTAGTGACTATCTCAAACAGCAGTCGTTACATCCAGATTTCACGGAAAGAAAATTCAGTCAAAGTGAGGCAGAGAATTTTCAGGCATAAAAAAACCAGCGACGAGGCTGGTTTTTGGGGGGGGCAGATAGCTTCAAAGAGCTGGGGTCAAGTCGTTCATTTCCTCGATGCGAAGCATTCTGATGTCTTTGACAGAGGCCTTAAACCATGGCAACGCAGCGCTGACCGACTGCACAGCTAATACGCACTTGACGGCGGTCATTGACGCATCACCAAAATAAACACTTCCTTGCTGCCACGTGAATCCTTTGGCAACAAGCGCGGCTTTGATTTCCGCGTAGGCATTTTGCAAAGACGGCTTGCCATATGAAGCTTGCAGCGCCTGCGTATCTAGATCAAATGCTACTGCATACATATTCTTTGCATCTTTCGGTAATGGTGGGAGCGATGCTTGCTGTAACAAATTTTGCAACGCGATGTCAATTTGGCCCATGTGACCTCCTATTTATGGCGCAAAGTATAGCATGCATCCCGCAGGATGCTTGTCGAGCCCAACTTCATTGACGATTTCCCTGTGTGATACACTCGATGGCACACCTTTTTAACCCGCAACCGGCGAGGCAATGCACCCGTTCTCATAGGGGACTAGCGTAAATTTTGGTGTGGCTGGGCACTTATCCTGTCCCCGCAACCAGATTCGGTAAGCCGTTGATTCTTCTCAAGAATCAACGGCTTTTTTCTTTTTCAGCCTCGAAATTTATGCCCGACTGTATCTACAATGTAGAAACATTTGACGGAGGCGGAAATGCTGGTTGAAATTCAAAAATGGGGCAATAGCGCCGCGCTGCGGATTCCTGCCGCGGCATTGAAGGAAGCGGGTCTTCAGATAGGCCAGAAGCTCGATTTAAAAACAGAGTCCGGGCGACTGCTTCTCGAACCTGCCGCCGAAAACCTTGAAGACCTGATCGCACGGATAACTCCCGAGAATCGCCACAGCCCTTTGCTGGAGGATCAGGCCACAGGGAACGAAGCATGGTGACAAAGGCCTACATCCCCGATCGCGGCGATGTCGTGTGGCTGGACTTTACGCCCCAGGCAGGACATGAACAGGCAGGCCGCCGGCCAGCCTTGGTACTTTCGGTCGCCAGCTACAATGCGGCAGCCGGCCGGGCCATCTGCTGCCCCGTCACCAATCAGACCAAAGGCTATCCATTCGAAGTACCCGCCGTGGCCGCCCCCCATCATCATGTGACCGGCGTTGTTTTGGCCGACCATGTTCGGTCCGTTGACTGGCGTGCTCGCAACGCCAGCAAGTTCGCCGAGGTCACAGCGCAATGCGCGCATGACGTCAGCAATCGTATCAAATTGCTCCTCTCTTGATGTACACAAGTTGTCATAAAACTGTCACAATTGTCCTTTTTGGTTAGCCTAGGAGGCGTTTGTGAAGGATCAAGTTCAGGTAGCAGAACAGCAGGATCAGGACGTTCCCGCCAACCCTTCACGCCGACGCATCTTCCAGGCCGCAGCCGCAACCGGCATGGCCGCTTCCCTGCCCACGCTGGCCACCGCCGCGCCGGCCAAACAGCCGGCCAAAGGTTCGCTGGACGCCAAGCTCAAGGCCAGCGTCAAGAACGTGGTCGTGATCTACCTGGAAAACCGCAGCTTCAACAACCTGTTCGCCAACTTCCCCGGCACCGCCGCGCCACTGTCGGCCGTGCCGCCCGCCGCCTGCCTTCAGCGCGACTTCGACGGCTCGGTGCTGCCGGCGCTGCCGAAGGTCTGGGGCGGCATGGTGCCCAATACCCAGGACATCGGCGGCAAGAAGTACGCGCTCAAGGAAGACGACATCAAGAACCTGCCGAACGGCCCGTTCAAACTGGTCGACGCCGAAGGCAAGCCGCTGCCGGAAGCCGTCATCACGCGCGACCTGTGGCACCTGTTCTACCAGAACCAGATGCAGATCAACGGCGGCAAGAACGACGGCTTCGCCGCCTGGGGCAATACCGGCGGCATGGTCATGGGCTACTACGGCGAAACCAGCAAGAACCTCGGCCTGTGGAAGATCGCCGAGCAGTACACGCTGTGCGATAACTTCTTCATGGCGGCCTTCGGCGGCTCCTACCTGAACCACCAGTTCCTGGTCTCCGGCCGCACGCCGGAATACTTCAACGCCAAGGACACCGCCGCCAAGAAAAAGATCGCCGTGCTGGACGACGGCCCGACCGGCTACCGCCTGTCCGTCGCCAAGGACAGCCCGGCCTCCGCGATGGACGGCCATCCGCATTACGTCAACAACGGCGCGATCACGCCGGACGGCTACGCGGTCAACACCATGGCGCCGCCCTACCAGCCGAGCTACATCCGCCCCGCCTTCGACGGCGACCCGCTGCTGGCCGATCCGCACGACGCCGGCACGCTGCCGCCGCAAACCTACGACACCATCGGCGACCTGCTGTCGGCCAAAAAGGTCAGCTGGGCGTGGTACGGCGGCGCGTGGCAGGCGGCGCTGGACGCGCGCGGCGGCGGCGAGAAGCCCAACTTCCAATATCACCACCAGCCGTTCAATTACTTCAAGCAGTTCGCGCCGGGCACCGCCGCCCGCGCCGAGCACCTGCGCGACGGTGGCCTGGGCGACAGCCCGATCTCGAACAAATTCATCGCCGATGCGCTGGCCGGCAAGCTGCCGGCGGTCACCTTCTACAAGCCGCAAGGTAACCTGAACCTGCATGCCGGGTATTCGGACGTGGAGTCCGGCGACGCCCACATCGCCAACGTGATCGAGCACCTGAAGAAATCGCCGCAGTGGAAGGACATGGTAGTCGTCGTCACCTTCGACGAAAACGGCGGCTGGTGGGACCACGTGGCCCCGCCGAAAGGCGACCGCTGGGGCCCGGGCTCGCGCATTCCGGCCATCGTCATTTCGCCGTACGCGAAAAAAGGCGCCGTCGACCACAGCTTCTACGACACCACGTCGATCCTGCGCTTCATCACGCGCCTGCACGACCTGCCGCTGCTGCAAGGCCTGAAGGTGCGCAACGAAGCCTTCGCCGCCCGCAATGCGCTGCCGCCGGGCGACCTGACGGGGACGCTGAGCTTCCGTTGAGTTTGGGCTGGATTTAAGCTTTGTGTTACACTTCGCCCACGCATTGAAGCATTACATTTTACTGAGCCCGACTGCCGCAGCCGGGCTTTTGTTTTTTTCCAGATGAGAGATAAAAAAGATAACGCCACGTTCGACCTGCCCGGCTTCGGTCCCGCCGCGCCGCTCGAACCGGAGGCAAAGCGCCCGCCGGCGCCGCGCGGCAAACGCGCCACGCTCAAGCAGGAGCAGCTCGAACTGCTGGAGCCGACCGACACCACCGGCCTGCCGGTCTGGGTGCGCGACGACTCCCTCGACCTGACCGGCCTGCCGGTCTGGGCTCCGAACTAAATCCGAATCACCTCACAGCGTCAGGGCCGGCACGGAGCCTGTTAGACTGTGCTTACGTCCTTTTGAACAGGTCCGACACCATGACATCGACTGCATTTTCCAGCCTGCCGCTGGCCCCCGCCCTCCTCGACAACCTCGACTCGCTCGGCTACAAGGAGATGACGACCATCCAGGCGCAAAGCCTGCCGTCGGTGCTGGAAGGCCGCGACCTGATCGCCCAGGCCAAGACCGGCAGCGGCAAGACCGCCGCCTTCGGCATCGGCATCCTGGCCAAGCTGAATCCGGCATGGTTCGCGGTGCAGGCGCTGGTGCTGTGCCCGACCCGCGAACTGGCCGACCAGGTGGCCAATGAGCTGCGCCGCCTGGCCCGCGCCACCGGCAACGTCAAGGTGCTGGTGCTGACCGGCGGCTCGCCGATGCGCCCGCAGATCGCCTCGCTGGAACACGGCGCCCACATCGTTGTCGGCACCCCGGGCCGCGTGCGCGACCACCTGGGCCGCGCCACGCTGGACCTGTCGAAAGTCGAAACGCTGGTGCTCGACGAAGCCGACCGCATGACCGACATGGGCTTCTACGACGAAATCGCGGGCATCGTCAGCGCCTGCCCGAAACGCCGTCAAACGCTGCTGTTCTCGGCCACCTACCCGGACGACATCCGTCGCGCCACCGATTCCTTCCTGGTCGATCCGGTCGAAGTGACGGTCGAAGCGCAGCACGACAACAGCCAGATCGAACAGCTGTTCTTCGAGATTGGCTTCGACCAGCGCAACACCGCCGTCAGCCGCCTGCTGGGCCACTACAAGCCGGTGTCGGCGATCGCCTTCTGCAACACCAAGGTGCAGTGCCGCGAACTGGTCGAGGAGCTGCAGTCGAAAGGCTTCTCCGCGCTGGCGCTGTACGGCGAACTGGAACAGCGTGAGCGCGACGAGATCCTGGTGCTGTTCGCCAACCGAAGCTGTTCCGTGCTGGTGGCCACCGACGTCGCCGCGCGCGGCCTGGACATCCAGAACCTGGAAGCGGTGATCAACGTCGATGTATCGAAGGATACCGAAGTCCACATCCACCGCGTCGGCCGCACCGGCCGTGGCAATGAAAAAGGTTTGGCGCTGTCGCTGTGCGCGCCGAACGAGAAGAAGTGGGTCAAGCTGATCGAGGAATACCAGGGCTCGCCGGTGCAGTGGTTCGACCTGGACAGCCTGGACGAAAACGACTACGGCGTCGATCCGGCGCCGATGATGACGCTGGTGATCTCGGGCGGCAAGAAGGACAAGCTGCGTCCGGGCGACCTGCTGGGCGCACTGACCGGCGACGCGGGCCTGTCCAAGGAACAAGTGGGCAAGATCAACGTGTTCGAATTCCAGACCTATGTGGCGATCGACCGCCGCGTCGCTTACGAGGCGTTCGACCGCCTGAGCAAGAACAACCCGCTGGGCAGGGACTTCGGCGCGATCAAGGGCCGCAACTTCAAGATGCGCTTCATCGACGCGTAAGCTGTATGTGAGCTGTATGCTGGCGCGCGGCTAGCCCTGCGCGTCCAATGCAAAGCGGAACACGGCGCCGCGCTGGGGTTCGCTGAGCAGCTCGATCTTGCTGCCGTGAAGCTGCAGCACCCGGCTGACGATCAGCAGGCCCAAGCCGCCTTCCCTGCGTTCGCCGCGCAAGGCGAACGGGCGGCGGAACAGCACTTCCTGCATCGCCTCCGGGATGCCCGGCCCGGTATCGCCGACGGTCACCTGCACCTTGCCATCACGCGCCGGTTCGACGACGATTTCCACCTCGCCGCCGGCCGGCGTATGCCGCAGCGCGTTGTCCAGCAAATTGGTCAGCACGCGCTCTATCATGCCCAGGTCGGCCTGCACCATCGGCGCCGGATGCGGCAGCGTCGCCATCAGGCGCACCTTGCGCTCCTCGGCCTGCAATTCAAACTTCTGGAATACATCCTGTATCAGGTCGCTGAGCGAAAACGCTTCGATCTCGGGTTCGACCGAGCCATGCTCCAGCCGCGCCAGTTCAAACAGCGCCTGCGCCAGCCGCCCGACCTTGCGGCTCTGCGCCAGCGCGATGCCGAGATAGCGCTGGCGCCCCGCCGCATCGAGCGTGTCGTCCTTCAGCGATAGCGTCTCCAGGTAGCCGTGCAGGGAACCCAGCGGCGTGCGCAGGTCGTGCGAGATATTGGCCACGATTTCGCGGCGGTCGTGATCGAGCTGGCGCACCGTCTGCCACTGTTCGTTGATGCGGTCCGCCATCTCGCCGAAGGAGCGCTCCAGGATCGCGATCTCGTCGCGCCGGCCGCCGCTGACGGGCGGCGGCAGCACCAGCTGCTCGGCCTTGGTATCCAGCTGCTGCATGGTCGCGGCCAGGCGGTGCAAGGGCCGCGTGATCAGGCGGAAGGCGACCAAACCGGCCAGCAGGCCAAGCAGGGCCACGATCGCCATCGACCACAGCGTGGTGCGCAGCACCGAACTGGCGGCGGCGCGCGCCGCCAAGCGGTCGTGCTCCTCACTTTGCAGCACCACGTAGATGTAGCCTACCTTGCGCTCGCCCATGCGCAGCACAGCGGCGCTGAACACCTTGCGGCCGTTCTCGCTGCGCGGGTCGTCGCCCTGTATCGGCAACGGTTGCTTGTCGAGGAAGCGACGGATCGGTTCGAGATCGACGCGATTGCGCCGCAAGTGGCCGGCCGGCGCGGCATGGCCGACGACCATGCCTTCCATGTCGAGCAGGTAGACTTCGACATTCGGATTGACCACCATCAGCTGGCCGAACAGGCGGCGCACGGCCTCGGGCCCGAGACCTTCGCTGGCGGGTGCGCCAGGCGCTGGCGCAGGGGAAGCTGCGGCATCGCTGTCGGCGTTCATCAGTTGCGCTTCGAGCGCGATGCTGCGCGCCAGGCCGCGCGACAGGCCTTGCACCACTTCCTTCTCATGCATGATATTGGCGCGGATCTGCAGCCACGCGGACGCGCCGCAGCAAGCCAGCAGCAGCACCGCGAACACCAGCGACAGCCGCTGCGACAGTGTCAGCGAAAATCCGGACTTCATGCCGCGCCGCCTGTGGCGAAACGGTAGCCCTTGCCCCACACCGTCAGGATGCGGCTCGGCTCGGCCGGATCGGCTTCTATCTTGGCGCGCAGGCGGTTGATATGGGTGTTGACCGTGTGCTCATAGCCGTCATGCTGGTAGCCCCACACCTGGTTCAACAGGTCGAGCCGGGAAAACACCTTTTCCGGATGCTTGACGAAGAAGTACAGCAGGTCGAATTCGCGCGGCGTCAGGTCCAGCGGCCGGCCTTCGACGGCGGCCTGGCGCGTCACCGGATCGAGGCGCACGCCGTTGAGCTCCAGCGCCCCGCCCTCGTTGCGCTGGTTTTTGGCCATGGCGTCGGCCCGGCGCAGCAGCGCCTTGACGCGCGCAACCAGCTCCAGCACCGAAAACGGCTTGGCCAGGTAGTCGTCGGCGCCCAGCTCCAGCCCGAGGATGCGGTGCACCTCGCTGGAACGGGCGCTGGTGATGATGATCGGCGTGTAGGTCTTCATGGCGCGCGCCTGGCGGCAGATTTCCAGGCCGTCGACACCTGGCAGCATCAGGTCGAGGATCAGCGCGTCCCAGCCGCCGTTGCGCAGCTGGGCCAGCCCCTGGTTGCCGTCGGCGCAATGGGTGACCTGATAGCCCTCGTCTTGCAGATGCAGGCGCAGCAGATCGGCGATAGGCATATCATCTTCTACGATCAGGACGCGTTTTGGTAAATCCATGGTCAGTCGAGCCGGAAAAAGTCGGGATGCGCCATTGTGCGGGATTTCTGGCCTGGAAAGTATCACAATTAATTGAAGTTTACGTGAGGATTTCGCCAGCCCTTCTGGACAACAATGGCTGCATCGACATTCCAACTTTGGAGCTTCTCATGACTTCCAGACGCAAATTTCTCCTGACTAGCGGTGCCGCCCTGATGGCAGGCGCCGCAGCTTTAAAATGGCGCGCGGTGCAGGCCGCGCCGGCCCCTGCCTGGGAAGTGAACCTGAGCGACGCCGAATGGCGCGCCCGCCTCACCCCGGCCCAGTATGACATCCTGCGCCGCGGCGGCACCGAGCGTCCGTTCAGCAGTCCGCTGTACAAGGAACATCGCGCCGGCAAATTCTTCTGCGCCGGCTGCCAGAACCCGCTGTTCTCGTCCGCCGCGAAATTCGACAGTGGCACCGGCTGGCCGAGTTTCTGGAAGCCGCTGGAGCGCGGCGTCTACACCGCCCGCACCACGTCGCTGGGCTTCCGCGGCGTCGAGGTGCAGTGCCGCCGCTGCGGCAGCCACCTCGGCGACGTGTTCGACGACGGCCCGGAGCCGACCGGCCTGCGTTATTGCATCGACGGCCTGGCGCTGAGCTTCACGCCCGGCGCGGCTTGACCGGAGGATGCCATGCTACTGATCCTTCTTTCCTACCTGGGCGGCGCGCTGACGATACTCAGCCCGTGCATCCTGCCGGTGCTGCCGTTTGTATTTGCCCGCACCGGACAACCTTTTGTACGCAGCGGCTTGCCGATGTTGGCAGGCATGGCGCTGACCTTCGCGCTGGTGGCGACGCTGGCCGCCGTCGGCGGCGGCTGGGTGGTGCAGGCCAATCAGTACGGCCGCTGGCTGGCGATGGCGCTGATGGCCTTCTTCGGTGTGACACTGATGCTCCCGCACCTGGCGGACCGCTTGACCAAGCCGCTGGTGGCGCTGGGCGACAAGCTGTCCAGCAAGGCGCAGCAGGCGAATGCTCCGGCGTCCGGCGACGCGGTGGTTGGCGCCTGGTCCGGCGTACGCGCCTCGTTCCTGCTCGGCATAGCGACCGGTTTGCTGTGGGCGCCTTGCGCGGGTCCGGTGCTTGGCCTGGTGCTGACCGGCGCGGCATTGAACGGCGCCAGCGTGGGTACCACGCTGCTGCTGTTGGCCTACGCGGCCGGCGCGGCGACTTCGCTGGCGTTGGCGCTGCTCGTCGGCGGCAAGGTCTTCGGCGCGATGAAGCGCTCGCTGGGCGCCGGCGAATGGGTACGCCGTGGCTTGGGCGTGGCCATGCTGGGCGGCGTGGCGGCGATCGCCACCGGACTGGATACCGGCCTGCTGACCAAGGTGTCGACGGTGGCGACGGCGGGCCTGGAGCAGAAGCTGATCGATGTGCTGTCGCCGCACGAGCAGCAGCAAGCCGCCAGCCAAGGCGCGGCGATGATGTCGCGCAGCGCGGAGCCTGAAGGTGGCGCCATGATGAGCGGTGGCGCCATGATGTCGCGCACGGCGATGACCGGCAAGGGCCCGGCCATGATGGCGATGCACGGCGCGGCGGCCGATGCCGACGCGCTCAAAGTTGAAGGCACGCTGCCGCAGCTGACCGGCGCCGTCGACTGGCTGAACTCCCCGCCGCTGACCGCCGCCCAGCTCAAAGGCAAGGTCGTGCTGGTCGACTTCTGGACCTACTCGTGCATCAACTGCCTGCGCACCATGCCCTACGTGAAGGCCTGGGCGGAGAAATACCGCGACCAGGGCCTGGTGGTGATCGGCGTGCACGCTCCCGAATTCGCCTTCGAGCGCGACCTCGGCAACGTGCGCAAGGCGATCAAGGATCTCGGCATCACCTACCCGGTCGCCGTCGACAACAACTACGCCATCTGGCGCGCGTTCGGCAACCAGTACTGGCCTGCCCACTACTTCATCGACGCCAAAGGCCAGATCCGCCACCACCATTTCGGCGAAGGCGAATACGCCCAGTCGGAACAGGTGATCCAGCAGTTGCTGGAAGAGGCAGGCCGCAAGGACGTCACCAACACCGTCGTCAGCGCGGAGGATGCGAAAGGCGTCCAGCAGGCGGCCGACATGAGCCAGGTCGCTTCGCCGGAAACCTACCTGGGATACGAGCGCGCACAAAACTTCGCCTCGGCTGAAAAACAGGCCGCCGACAAAACCCGCCTGTACACGGCGCCAGCCAAGCCGGCGCTGAACCAGTGGGGCCTGGCCGGCAACTGGCTGTCGCAGCCGGACCAGGTCACGCTGAACGACGCCAGGGGCAGCATCGTCTACCGCTTCCACGCCCGCGATCTGCACCTGGTGCTCGGTCCCGGCAAGGATGGCAAACCGGTGCGCTTCCGCGTGACCGTCGACGGCGCCGCGCCGGGCAAGGATCACGGCACCGACGTCGCCGCAGACGGCACCGGCACCATCACCGGCCAGCGCCTGTACCAGCTGGTGCGCCAGTCCGGCAGCGTCGCCGACCGCACCTTCAGCATTGAATTCCTCGATCCCGGCGTACAAGCCTACGCCTTCACCTTTGGTTGAAACGGAGTACATATGAACAGCATCTTGAAAAACTGGGGCGGTCCGCTGGTACTGGTGGGCGCCAGCATCTTCGGTGTCGCGTTATGGCAACAGCCGGCGGAATCGGCGGAAATCGCCGTCGTCATCGCGCCGCCGGCGGTCGATGAGCCGGCAACCACCGAACACTCGGCCACCGCCATCTTCGCCGGCGGCTGCTTCTGGGGCGTGCAAGGCGTGTTCCAGCACGTCAAAGGCGTCGGCAACGCGGTCTCCGGCTATGCCGGCGGCGACAGCCGCACCGCCAACTACGACGCCGTCAGCGGCGGCGACACCGGCCACGCGGAAACCGTGAAGATCACCTACGATCCAACGCAGATCAGCTATGGCAAGCTGCTGCAGATCTTCTTCTCGGTGGCGCACAATCCGACGGAGCTGAACCGCCAGGGGCCCGACACAGGCACCCAGTACCGCTCGGCGATCTTCCCGCAGTCGCCGGTCCAGCGCAGCGTGGCGGAAAAGTACATCGTGCAGCTCGATGCGTCGCACGTGTTCAAGAAGCCGCTGGCGACCAGGATCGAACTGGATAAGAAATTCTATCCGGCCGAAACCTATCACCAGAACTTCCTGACGCTGCATCCCAGCCATCCGTACATCGCCTTCAACGACCTGCCGAAAGTCGAGAACCTGAAGCGGATCGCGCCGGATGTGTATCGCGCCGACCCCGTACTGGTCAGAAAAGCACTTTAAGCCTGAAACACCCTCAGCCGGTGTAGTACAATTACATAATGTATTACACTGCGGTATTACACACGGCTGAGCGCTATGGATAACCAAGACCACTCTTCTCCCGATTCGCCACTGCGGCGCCAACTGCTGGGCGGCCTGCTGTCGGCCGCCGTGCCGGCGCTGCCGCTGATCCTGCCGTCCAGCGCCCGCGCGGCCGATGCACCGATCCAGGTCGGCGGCCTGCCCGTCACCTGCAATCTGACGCTGCCGGTGGCCTGCATGGCGAAGGCCGCCGCCGCCGGCAAGCCGGGCGCGCTGCCGCGCGGTTTCGAGTACAGCAAGTACAACGGCTGGCCCGAGATCAAGGAATCGCTGATGACGGGCCGCATCCAGGCCGCCTACATGCTGGCGCCGCTGGTGATGGACCTGGCCGACAAGCGCATCCCCGTCAAGATCGTCTCGCTGGGCCACCGTTCGGGCGCCGTCATCATGGTGCGCACCGATTCCGCCTACAAGAAATTCGCCGACCTGCGCGGCAAGCGCATCGCCATTCCAAGCCGCTTCGCGGTGGACTTCCTGTTCCTGCGCAAAATGCTGGCGCGCGAAAAAATGACGCCCAAGGATATCGAGATCGTCGAGATGGCGCCGCCGGACATGCCGGCCGCGCTGTACGCCAAGGCGGTCGACGGCTACTGCACCGGCGAGCCGTTCGGCGCAGCGGCGCAGCGCGCCGGCTATGCGCGGCCGCTGGCGATGACGCGCGACGAATGGCGCAACTACATCTGCTGCGTGCTGACCGTGCGTGAAGAGCTGATCAAGGAAAACCGCCCGCTGGTGCAGGAGCTGGTCAACTTCGTGCAGGCGTCCGGCAACTGGCTCGATTCCGGGCCGGCCAGCCGCGAAAAGGCGGTCACGATCGCCGCCGGCCGCAAGTACTTCAACCAGGATCCAAATGTGCTGCGCTTCGTGATGCAGAACCCGACCGACCGCGTGACCTACGGCGACCTGCGCATGATACGCGCCGAATTCGACGAGTTGATGCAGCTGTCGATCGAAGCCGGCACCATCAAGCACCCTATTCCCTACGAATCCTATGTGGACGAGAGCTTCGTCAAGGCCATCAAACCGGTGGCCATCAACATATGATCAAGACTCTCGTGCTGCTGATGGCGATGGCGGCGACCTCGCTGAGCGCCCATGCCGCCGACACGCTGGGACTGAAAGCCGGCGTATTCGATCCGCCGCGCATGGCGCCCGACTTCACCGTGCGCGGCTCGGACGGCAAGGAGCTGAAACTGAGCCAATACCGCGGCAAGCTGGTGCTGCTGGAATTCGGCTACACCTCCTGCGTCGATGTGTGCCCGGTATCGCTGGCGATGCTGGCCGACGCGCGCAAGCAGCTCGGTGAGCAGGCCGCCCAGCTGCAGGTGATCTATGTGACGGTCGACCCGGAGCGCGATACGCCCGAACGCATGAAGAACTACCTGCGCGCCTTCGACCCGACCTTCATCGGCGCCACCGGCACGCCACAGCAGATGGAGCGTGTGCGCCGGGACTACGGCATCACCGCCACCAAAAAGATGATCGAGGGGAGCAAGACCGATTACGTCGTCGGCCATTCCTCGTATCTGTACTTCGTCGATCGCAAGGGCAACCTGCGCGCGCTGCTGCC
The DNA here is from genome assembly GCF_040369125.1 of Duganella hordei. Classification (NCBI taxonomy): domain Bacteria; kingdom Pseudomonadati; phylum Pseudomonadota; class Betaproteobacteria; order Burkholderiales; family Oxalobacteraceae; genus Duganella; species Duganella hordei. Next base: position 92,161 of record NZ_BPWI01000007.1, on the reverse strand, counting down.
GTTCGGCCGCACCGCCGCCGACGTGGTGCATGACACTACACTGCTGCTGAAGAATTGAGTACGCCGCCGCGCCGCCGCTATCGCTGGCCGCTGGCCGGCGCCGCCTTGCTGCTGGCTGCTGCTGCAGCGCTGTGCATCTGGGCCGCGCTGGCGCCGCTCGTCCTGCCCTCGCGCGACGAACTGTTTGAAATCCCCAATGGCACCTGGGCGCGCCGCATGGCCGGCGACAAGGTGGAGATCCTGCCGTCCGAAATCCATCTGACGCAGGGCGCCAACGACGTGCTCCTGCTGCGCAACAAGGACAGCGTGCCACAGATCTTCGGACCGGTGCTGATCATGCCGGGGCAGAGTTTCCGGCTGCCGTTCGAAACCGTCTCCATCAACGACTTCGCCTGCACCGCGCACGCCAGCGGCCAAATGCGCGTGGTGGTGGACGCCATGCCGGCCGCCGGCTGGCCGCGCCTGAAGTGGCGCGCGCTGCGGGCGGCACATTCCCTCAACATGAACTGGACGTTATGGAAAAACTGAAAAAAATCCTGCCGCCGCTGGCGGTGCTGGTCGCGCTGATCGCCCTCTGGTGGGTGGTCGTGGTACAGACCGAAAGCGTGATCTTCCCGACGCCGCTGCAAGTGGTGACCGGCACGCTGGAGCTGGCCGAAGACGGCACGCTGTGGGAGCACATCGGCGCGTCGCTGTTCCGCGTCGGCACCGGCTTCGGCCTGGCGGCGCTGGTCGCCATTCCGATGGGCCTGTGGATGGGGCGCGTGGACGGCGCCTACATCACGCTCAATCCGATCTTCCAGATCCTGCGCCCGATCTCGCCTATCGCCTGGATCCCGCTGGCGATCCTTTGGTTCGGTGTCGGCAACCTGTCGCCGATCTTCCTGATCTTCATCGCCTCCGTGTTCCCGATGATCGTGCAGACGGCCGCCGGCGTGCACACCATCGAACGGCGCTACCTGCGGGCGGCCGAGAACTTCGGCGTGTCGAAGACGGTGCTGTTCCGCCAGGTGATCATCCCGGCGGTGCTGCCGGAGATTATCGTCGGCATGCGCATCTCGCTGGGCGTGGCCTGGCTGGTGGTGGTGGCGGCCGAGATGATCGCGCTGCGCTCCGGCCTGGGCTATCTGATCATGGATTCACGCAACGCCGGCAACCGCTACGACCTGGTCATCGCCGGCATGATCATCATCGGCATCATCGGCCTGATACTGGACGCGGTGATGCGCAAACTCGAAGGCCTCAAATCGGTAAGGTGGCGCTATGGACGCTAAAACTATGGACGCTAAAATCGTCGTCGACAACATCAAGAAAAACTTCAAGGAGCTGCCGGTGGTCGGCGGCGTCAGCCTGGACGTGAAGGATGGCGAATTCGTCGCCATCGTCGGCCCGTCCGGCTGCGGCAAGTCGACGCTGATGAAGATCATCGCCGGCTTCGAGCCGCCGAGCGAAGGCGAGGTGCGCATCGACGGCACGGTGCGGCGCGGCCCGAGCCCCAAGGGCATCTCGATCTCGCAGCATGGCTCGGTGTTCCCGTGGCTGACGGTGCAGCAGAACCTGATGTTCGGCCTGAACGGCGACGGCCACGGCGACAAGGCGGCGCTGGCCGATCACTACGCGGCCATGGTGGGCTTGAAGGGCTTCGAGAACAGCTACCCGCACGAACTGTCGGGCGGCATGCTGAAACGGGTGGAGCTGGCGCGGGCGTTCGTCGTCAAGCCGGAGATCCTGTACATGGACGAGCCGTTCTCCGCGCTGGATGCGTTGATGAACCTGAAGATGCGCACCGAGCTGCTGCGCATCCTTTCAGAGGAACGCCACACGGTGATACTGATCACGCACGACGTGGAAGAAGCGCTGTTCATGGCGGACCGCATCCTGGTGCTGTCGCCGCGTCCGACGAAGATACAGGCGATGTTCGAAGTGCCGCACCCGCACCCGCGCAAGCTGTCCCGCCCCGAGTTCCAGGAAATGAAGGAGCAGATCCTGCGCGAGCTGGGTGTGACTATTTGACCTGCTTGAGCACTTCCAGCACCGCCTCGATCACGGCTTCGGGCTTGTCGGCCTGAATACCGTGGCCGGCGCCGGCCACGATGTGCTGCGTGCCACGCGTGGACAGCGCGGCCATCTCCTTCTGGATCGCGACGTTCTCGTCTTCCATCGCTTTATTCAGCGCGCTTTGCGGCTGGTTCGGCACCGCATACGGACTGACGCCGCGCGTCAGCACCACCAACGGCAGGTCGCCGAGCGGGCGGCGCAAGGCGCGCAATTGTTCGTCGCTATCCTTCATCGCATTCCATTCCGCCACCGTGGTGCGCCAGTAGAGTGGCTTGCGCTCCTGCGCCAGCACCACCGGACCAAGCGCAGGGCCGAAGAAGGTCGACGGATCGCCGATGCAGTTCTTTTGCTGCTGGCTGCCCGCCGCGATGCCCTTGCCTTTGCTGGCAGCAGCCAGGCAGTACTGGTTCTGCTGCTCGACCATGCCGTAGATCTGCTTGATCTTACCATCGGTGGCTTTGTCGAGGCGGCTGGTTTCGTCTTCATGCTGCGCTTCGACCAGCACCAGGCCCTTGACCTCGTCCGGGTAACGGTAAGCGTAGACCTGCACATTGGCGCCGCCGAGCGAATTGCCGACCAGGACATAAGGCGGCTTGACGCCGGCGCCGTCCAGCAGCTTGTGCAAATCCTCGACCACGTTTTCGGAAGTGTTCGGACGCGTGGCCGGATCACTGAAGCCGAAGCCGGCGCGATCGAACACGCAAGCGCGCGCGTGCTTCGCCACTTCCGGCTGCACCTTGAACCACGCCCATCCAGCATCACCGGACGGCGAGTCGAACAACACTGTAGTGGCGCCCTCGCCGCTGCAATGCAAATTCATCTTGCGGCCGCCGACATCGATCAACTGCCGCGGTTTGGCGAAGGCGCGACCGCCATCGCCCTTCGCGGCCGATGCCGCCAATACCGGGGAAACCGCACCGGCGGCAAGCGCCAGCAGTGCAACACGGAACAAAGCTTTAGTCATTCAGATTATCCTTAAAAATTGGGGCAGTCTGTCATTCGGACACGGGGCTCAAGCTTGGCAACTTTACTACAGTTGAGTTCGCGTACGAATGCAGACTTGCCCCCCAGTTTTTAGCGGACGGCGAGCGAGACGCTGGCGGGGAATTGCGGTGCGCGGCGGTGTTTCGTGGCCTGCTCGTACGAGTAGGCCATGCCGATCAGCGCGGCCTCGCTGTAGGCGGCGCCGACGAACGACAAGCCGACCGGCAAGCCATGCACATAGCCGGCCGGCACCGTGATGTGCGGGTAGCCGGCCACCGCCGCCGGCGACGAGAAGCTGCCGCCGAAATGGTCGCCGTTGATGAAGTCGGTCAGCCACGCCGGGCCGCCGGTGGGCGCCACCAGCGCGTCGAGCCGGTGCTCCTTCATGACCTGGTCCAGTCCCTCGGCGCGCGCATAGCGATGGTTGTTGGCCAGCGCCTCGCGGTAGGCCGGCGTGTCCAGGTCGCCTTTCGCCTCCGAACGCTCCAGGTATTCCTGGCCGAAGAACGGCAATTCCTTCTGGTGGTTTCTCTGGTTGAAGGCGATCACGTCGGCCATGCTGGCCACCGGCGCGTCCGGCGCGTATTCCTTCAGGTAGGCGGCCAGGTCGGCCTTGAATTCGTACAGCAGCACTTCGGTTTCGCTGTCGCCGTATTTGCTGGTGTTGGGCACCTCGGTATCGACCAGCACCGCGCCCTGCGCCTTCAGTTCCTGCAGCGCCTTCTCGATCACCGCGTCCAGCTCGTCGTTGCTGCCGAAGAAATTGCGGGCCACGCCGATGCGTTTGCCTTGCAGCGCGCCGGTGCGCAACGCGGCGCGGTAGTCGCCGGCCTTGCCGGCGCCTTCCTGCGTGACCGGGTCCCTCGGGTCCACGCCCGTCATCGCCGCCAGCATCAGCGCGGCGTCGGCCACGCTGCGCGCCATCGGGCCGGCCGTGTCCTGCGAATGCGCGATCGGGATGATGCCGCTGCGGCTGACCAGCCCCAGGGTCGGCTTGATGCCGACCAGGCCGCAGATCGAGGCCGGCGAGACGATCGAGCCGTCGGTCTCGGTGCCGACCGCCAGCGTGGCCAGGCCGGCGGCGATCGCCGCGCCCGAGCCGGAGCTGGAGCCGCTGCAGTTGCGGTCCAGCGAATAGGGATTGAGCGTCAGCCCGCCGCGACCGCTCCAGCCGCTGACCGAGTGCGTCGAGCGCATATTGGCCCACTCGCTCAGGTTGGTCTTGCCGATGATGACGGCGCCGGCCGCGCGCAACTGCGCGGCCACGTGGGCGTCGCGCGCGGCGCGCACGCCGTTCAGCGCCAGCGAGCCGGCGGTGGTGCTCATGCGGTCGCCGGTGGCGATGTTGTCTTTCAGCAGTACCGGGATGCCGTGCAGGGGGCCGCGCACGCGCTTGAGGTTGCGCTCGCGGTCCATCTCCAGCGCGATCTTCAGCGCTTCGGGATTGATTTCAATGATGGCGTTGAGGCGGGGGCCGGACTTGTCGATGGTCTTGATGCGGGCCAGGTATTGCGAGGTCAGCGCGTGCGAGGTCAGCTTGCCGGCCTCCATCATCTGCTGCTGTTCCCACACGCCGGCGTCGAGGATGCCGCCGGTGCCCAGCTTGGCACTCGTGCCCGGCGCCGCCAGCACCCGATTGCCGCCGGCCGCCGCACCCGCCGCCAAGCCGATTCGAACGAAATCCCTGCGATCCATGCCATCCTCGTGAGTGGTTAGTCTCTGATCACCAATAGTCGCAATTTATTGCGTGCCATAAATATATCAGCGTGTTGCAACCTACACCACAAAAATTATTACAAATCGGCAAATAATTACCTATTTCCAATAAAAAAAGCACGCCGGCTTGCGCGAGCGTGCTTTTTTTGCAAGGAAAAGCGATCAGTTACGAACGATACGCTTGTATTCGTTGGTGCGGGTGTCGATTTCGATGACGTCGTCCTGGCTCACGAACAGCGGCACTTGAACGGTGTGCTGCTTGGATTCGATGGCGTTTTCGATCTTGGCTTCTTTCAGGACGTTGCCCGAAGTGTTGCCCTTGACCGCAGGCTCCGAGTACACGACCTGGCGCTGGATGGTGGTCGGCAGTTCGACCGAGATGGCCTTGCCGTCATAGAACACGGCTTCGCATTCCATGCCGTCTTTCAGGTAGCTCAGGGCGTCGCCCAGGTTTTCTTCTTCGATTTCATACTGTTCGTAGTCGGAGTCCATGAACACGTACAGCGGATCGGCGAAGTACGAGTAGGTCACCGGCTTCTTGTCCAGCACGACCACGTCGAACTTGTCGTCGCCGCGGAAGACGTTTTCCATCGGGGTGTTGGTCAGAAGATTCTTCATCTTCCATTTGTACGTGAAGCCCGTGCGGCTCGAACCGTTCACATCGGAACGCAGAACGATCATAGGCTTGCTGTCAACCATGATGATGTTGCCAACACGAATTTCTTTTGCAGGTTTCATAGAGAGTGTACGTAAAAAGTAGGTTGCGTAAAAATCATCTGTCGCCAGGCGGGAAGCCATCAGCTCACGGTTGATCGGGTAAAAATGCGCTAGAGATTAACCCGGCATTATACCGTGCTTTTCCCGCTGCGCCTATCTCAGCGTGGCGGCAAATTGCATCAGGTTGCCGGCCAGATCGCCGTGCGCCAGCATTTGCCGTTCCCACGCGGCGGCGTGCGCGGCCATTTGCGGCATCTGCGCGCGGAAGTCCCGCCACAGCGCGGACCAGCCGGCCGGCTCCCCCGCCGCCGGCGCGCCGTTCCAGCGCAGCGAAAATTCGGCCAGCGCCTCCAGCCCGCCGGCGTAGCGCTGCAGGAAGGCGCGCAGCTTCTTGTGGTGCAGGTCCTCGTCCTGCGGATAGATGTGCCAGACGAAGGGCTTGCCGGCCCACTGCGCGCGCACGAAGGAATCCTCGCCGCGCACGAAGTTCAGGTCGCAGGCCCACAGCAGGCGGTCGTAGTCCGGCTGCGGCACGAACGGCAGCACGCGCAAGGTCAGCGCGCCGTGCGTGGCGCTGGCGCCGGCCACCGGGTCGGCGCCGAGGAAGGCTTGCACCGCTTCGGCCGCGACGCCCTCCGGCACCAGGCAGGTGATGGCTTCGGCGCCGTCGCGCCACACGTCCAGCAGCGCCGACACCGGCGCGTGCGGATAGCAGAACAGCGACACCTTGGTCGACCCCAGTTCGGCCGGCGCGACGCCAAAGCGCGCCAGCGAGGCGGCCATGGCGGCCGGATCGGACTGGAAGCGCAGGCGCTCGGCCTCGAGTTCCGCCTCGCGCAGCAGGCCGCCGGTTTTTTCGGTGAAGCCCGGGAAGAAGAAATGCTTGGTCAGCGGCAGGCGCGGATGCGGCGACGTCAGGCGGTGGCAGCCCTCGACCCACTCTTCCGCCGTCAGCCCTTCGAGGTTGAACCACACCGGGCGCGGCTCGCACAGCGCCATCGCTTCGATATAGCCGGGCGGGATGTCGACCGCAAAGAACTCGATGACGATGTCGGCCACGTCGGCCGGGCTGAACACGCCGTCCTGATCGCGCCAGTGGCGCACCTGGACGCCGTCCACCTGCTGCCTGTCCGCATGGGCATCGACCGCCGGACAGATGCGGCGGAAGCTGGCCAGGTCGTCCACCCACAGCGTGACGGCGAGGCCGTGCTCACGTTGCAGTTGGCGGGCCAGGCGCCAGCAAATGCCGATGTCGCCGTAATTGTCGACGACGCGGCAGAACAGATCGAGGCGGCGGAAAGTCATGGGAACGCTGTGTTGATGGTGAGGCCGGATGATACCTGATTAAGGCATGGGAGCCACCAAGAATACCAAAACTAATCCTCCCGCCTCCCGGTCCAAATTCTTCCAGCGCGGGCGCACACGCCATGGCGGCGCTGGCCAACACCACAAACAAAAGGAGATGTCATGAACGAGTATCAACAATACTACGGACAACAGCAACTGGGCGGCCTGGCGCCGCAGGGTTTCCTGGGCGGCCTGCTGGGCGCGCCGCTGGGAGGCCTGATCGGCCGCGGCATCGGCGGCCTGTTCGGCAATGCCAATCTGGGCAGCCAGATCGGCCAGGCGGCCGGCGGCATCGGTGGTTCTTTCCTGCCGCTGGGCGTGGATCCCGTGACGGCAGCCTATGCACAACAAGCGCAGCAACAACAGCAGCTGCAGCAAGCGCAACTGGCCCCGCAGGGCTGGTTCGGCAACATCATCAAGAGCGTGGCCCAACCGCTGGGCGGCGCCATCGGCGGCGCGTTCGGTAACGCCGGCCTGGGCAACACCATCGGCGGCATTGCCGGCCAGCTTGGCGGCATGCTGCCGTTCTCCGCCGACCCGGTGGCACAGGCCTACGCTCAACAAGCTCAACTACAACAACTTCAGCAACTACAAGGCCTGGCACCGCAGGGCTGGTTCGGCAACATCATCAAGAGCGTGGCCCAACCGCTGGGTGGCGCCATCGGCGGCGCGTTCGGTAACGCCGGCCTGGGCAACACCATCGGCGGCATCGCCGGCCAACTGGGCGGCATGCTGCCGTTCTCCGCCGACCCGGTGGCACAGGCTTACGCTCAACAAGCTCAACTGCAGCAACTACAACAACTTCAACAGGCACAACTGGCTCCGCAGGGCTGGTTCGGCAACATCATCAAGAGCGTGGCCCAACCGCTGGGCGGCGCCATCGGCGGCGCGTTCGGTAACGCCGGCCTGGGCAACACCATCGGCGGCATCGCCGGCCAGCTCGGCGGCATGCTGCCGTTCTCCGCCGACCCGGTGGCGCAGGCCTACGCTCAACAAGCTCAACAGGCTCAACTGCAGCAGGCGCTGGCGCCGCAAGGCTTCTTCAGCAACCTGCTGCACCAGCAGCGTCCTTACGGCGGCGTGATCAGCCCGCCGATCTTCAGTCCCACGCCGACCATCGGCAGCCCCGGCATCGGCAACAGCGGCATCGTCCCGCCGTTGCTGCCGTTCGGTGCCGATCCGGTCACGCAGGCGTACGCCCAGCAACAGGCGCAACTGCAAGGCCTGGCGCCGCAGGGCTGGTTCGGCAACATCATCAAGAGCGTGGCCCAGCCGCTGGGTGGCGCGATCGGCGGCGCGTTCGGTAACGCCGGCCTGGGCAACACCATCGGCGGCATCGCCGGCCAACTGGGCGGCATGCTGCCGTTCGGCGTCGATCCGGTGACGGCGGCCTATGCGCAGCAGCAGGCGCAACTGGCACAGCTGGCACAGCAGACCCAACTGGCCAACGCCGGCAACACAGCCCAGTATGGCGGCCCGCAAACGCTGCACTAAGCCCGGCCCGGGATGATGACGAGGTGGCGCACAGGGCGCCACCCCTGCCCTCCGACGGCTGCGGCCGCGGAGGGCGTTGCACTTTCAAGGAGAACTCCATGACACAAGCGCAAGCCGCGCCGACCATACCGGGCAAAGCACGCTATCTGATCCACGCCCCCGGCGGTGCGCCGCTGACCGACTTCCTGGCGCTGGCCGACGTCGACCCGGAAATTACCGTGGTCGACGTGATCGGCCCGCGCGACAGCCCGCACACGGCCGTCGTTGAAATCAGTCCCGACAAAGCCCGCGTGCTGGCGCTGCATTTCAGCAGCGCCAGCACGCCTTCCCAGCAATTGACGATAGAACCGGACCAGCCGCTGTCGATGTTCGACCGCGCGCAGGCCGACCCGATTTGAAAGGAATACCCATGGCCAAGACTCCCAACGACGGCGCATCGATGTCGTCGGACCCCGCCGCCTCTGGCGGCGAACCCTCCGCCGCGCCGGCTGAAAACGCCGGACGCTCCAGCCGCAGTTCGGCCGCCGGCAGTTCCGGCTCGATCAGCGGATCCGGCGCCGGCGGCAACGAAGCGCGCGCGTCCGCCGATAGCGCCGGCGATGCCCCCAGCGGCGCCGGCCGTGTGGTCGGCGCCCGCAAAAAACAATTCGTCATCGCCCCGCGCCAGATAGAAGGCTTGCAGACCTTGGGCCTGCAGCCGCTGCAGTTCTCGGCGCTGGAACAGGCGCTGCGCAGCAGCAAGGATATCGAGGTGGTCGACACGGTCGGCCCGAAATCCGTGCTGGGCGCGCTGGCCGACGGCATGGGCGGCAGCCAGGGCGTCCTGGTGGCGCGCATGACGGAACAGAAAGCGGCCGTGCTGCATCAGCAAGGCCAGGGCCGCCTGCTGGTCGAACGCGACCAGCACCTGGCGCTGATGGAACCGTCGCTGATGCGCCAGCCCTCGCTGGTGACCGGCGTGACGCCGACCATGGGCGGCGGTCCGGTGCTGAACGCCTCCATCAGCGTGACCGGCAAGGACGGCGTGCCGCTGGCCGACGCCGAAGTGTCGCTGTTCGGCAGCATGCTGCCGGCCAGCGGCGTGACCGACGCCAACGGCCGGGTCACGCTGACCTTGTTCGGCGAAACGCCCGAATCGGTGAGCGGCCTGTACGTCAAGCCCAAGGCCGACTACTGGAGCTTCTACCAGCGCGATCCCGACATCAGCACCGACGAGGCCAATGTGGTGGTGCTGCGCGCGCTGTCGGACTGGCCGGCGCTGGCGGGCTTCCCGCGCCAGCGCGCCTACGGCTGGGGCCAGAAGGCGATGCGGCTGGACCAGCTGCCCGGCAATTATCGGGGCCAGGGCATCAAGATCGCCATCATCGACTCGGGCGCCGCCACCACACATGACAACCTGCGCGGCATCCGGGCCGGCTTCGACGTGCTGAACAAGAAAACCAATCCCGAGGGCTGGGACCAGGACACGCTGGGCCATGGCTCGCACTGCGCCGGCGTGATCGCGGCGGCCGACATCGCGTCCGGCATCCGCGGCTTCGCGCCGGAGGCGGAAGTGCACGCCTGCAAGCTGTTCCCCGGCGGCCAGGTCAGCCAGCTGATCGACGCGCTGGAGTACTGCATCGACAAGCAGATCGACGTCGTCAACCTGAGCCTGGGCGGGGCCGAGGTGTCGGAGGCGCTGGAGCAGCAGATCGTGCGCGCCAAGCGGGCCGGCATCGCCTGCATCGTGGCGGCCGGCAATTCGGGCGGCGCGGTGCAGTATCCGGCGTCGTCGCCGAATGTGCTGGCGGTGGCGGCGGTCGGCAAGCTCGACGAGTTCCCGGCCGACAGCTACCACGCGCAGACGCTGGACCAGAACGTCGACGCCTACGGCTTTTTCACCGCCAAGTTCAGCTGCTTCGGACCGCAGGTGGCGGTGTGCGCGCCGGGCGTGGCGATCACGTCCTGCGTGCCGCCGAATAATTTCGCGGCCTGGGACGGCACCTCGATGGCGACCCCGCACGTGACGGGACTGGCCGCGCTGACGCTGGCGCACCACCCGGACTTCCAGACCCCGCAGTACAAGGTGCGCGGCGCCGAGCGTGTCGAGCGCTTGTTCCAGATCATCCGCGCCAGCGCGCACCGTGTCAGCCTGGCCGACCAGAGCCGCACCGGTTACGGCTTGCCGGATGTGCTGGTGGCGGTCGGCCTGCAGGCGCAGGCGGTACAACAGCCGGCGCAAGCCGTGGCGCCGCAGCAGGCCGGCGTGATGGCGCCGATGTCGGCGACGACGCTGGGGTCTCAGTTGGGCGCGCAGTTGGGAAGCCAGCTGGGCAGTCAATTCGGCGGCAATATGGCCGGCTTGATGGGCGGCGGCGCGGTCTACGATCCGCTGGGGCTGGACGTGGCGAGGTCGCAGATGGCCTACGGCTCGCAATGGCCGCAGCTGCATGTGGGCCGCTGGCCGATACCGGCGCCCTACAATCCCATCATGTGGTGATCCCGCGGCACCAGCCCTGAAATGCAAAAAGCCGCTCAAAGCGGCTTTTTGCATGTTTGGCGTCCCCAGGGGGATTCGAACCCCCGTACTCACCGTGAAAGGGTGATGTCCTAGGCCTCTAGACGATGGGGACAGAAATCTGTCCGAGTTACTGACCTTGCTGGAAAAATCCTGGCGTCCCCAGGGGGATTCGAACCCCCGTACTCACCGTGAAAGGGTGATGTCCTAGGCCTCTAGACGATGGGGACTTTTCCAAGGCGCGAATCATAGCAGTGAAATTCGCCGAAGGCAATACCAAGCCGTTGTTTTTACAGGAAAAACCCGAAACATTGGCCGTCACACAACGAATGGGCAACAAAAAAGCCGCTCGAGGCGGCTTTTGCAATCCTGGCGTCCCCAGGGGGATTCGAACCCCCGTACTCACCGTGAAAGGGTGATGTCCTAGGCCTCTAGACGATGGGGACATGTCGGTGCTCTCTGCGCTAATGGTGGAGGTAAGCGGGATCGAACCGCTGACCTCTTGCATGCCATGCAAGCGCTCTCCCAGCTGAGCTATACCCCCCGGGCGCAGAAAGTCTTCTGTCGTACTACGTTCACTGCACTACTGTTTCGTCAGCTGGCAAGGCTGGCGTCCCCAGGGGGATTCGAACCCCCGTACTCACCGTGAAAGGGTGATGTCCTAGGCCTCTAGACGATGGGGACCTTGGCACTACGGTTACTGCGTCGTTTCTGCGCGATGGTGGAGGTAAGCGGGATCGAACCGCTGACCTCTTGCATGCCATGCAAGCGCTCTCCCAGCTGAGCTATACCCCCCGGGCGCAAAAACATTTTTACTGCTTGCCATCGCTGGCGTCCCCAGGGGGATTCGAACCCCCGTACTCACCGTGAAAGGGTGATGTCCTAGGCCTCTAGACGATGGGGACCCTGGAACTACGGCACTACAAATCTCTGCAAACTGGTGGAGGTAAGCGGGATCGAACCGCTGACCTCTTGCATGCCATGCAAGCGCTCTCCCAGCTGAGCTATACCCCCGTTTGCGCGAGAGACAAGATTATAGCAGGGATGCCGTACTATGCAAATACCCTTTTGCAACTTTGCACAGGGATCAATTCACTATTACAAAAACTTCGCCAGACGCGCAACGATGGTCTCGCGGCCGAAGATCTGCAGCACCGCATCGATGGCCGGCGTTTGCAATTGGCCGGTGACGATCAGGCGCAGCGGCATGGCGATTTGCGGCATCTTCAGCGTGTTCGCGGCCAGCACTTCCTTGATCATCGCGGCCAACGCTTCCTTGCTCCATTCCACCGTCTTGCAGCGGTCGGCAAACTGCGCCAGCGCCGGCTTGACGGCGTCGGTCAGGTGCTGGGCCAGCAGCGCGGCGTCCGGCTGCGGTTCGCGGTAGAACAGCATCGCCGCATCGGCCAGTTCATTGACGGTATTGACGCGCTCCTTCATCAACGCCAGCACGGCCGGCAGAGCCGGCGCGCCGTCGAACATGGCGCCGACGGCCAGCATGCGCGGCTTGGCCAAAGCGGCCAGGCGCTCGTTGTCGGCCTGCTTGATATAGTGGTTGTTGAGCCAGTTCAGTTTTTCGATATTGAACTGGGCCGCCGAGTTCGACAGGTGGGTGCCGTCGAACCATGCGATCACCTGCTCCATCGAGAACACTTCGTCGTCGCCGTGGCTCCAGCCCAGGCGCGCCAGGTAATTCAGGATCGCTTCCGGCAGATAGCCCTGCGCCGGGTAGTCCATGACGTTGACCGCGTCCTTGCGCTTGGACATTTTCTGGCCGTCGGCGCCCAGTATCATCGGCAGGTGGCCGTACAGCGGCAGCGGCGCGCCGATCGCGCGCAGGATGTTGATCTGGCGCGGCGTATTGTTAACGTGGTCGTCGCCGCGCAGCACGTGGCTGATCTGCATGTCCCAGTCGTCGACGGCCACGCAGAAGTTATAGGTCGGCGTGCCGTCCGGACGGGCGATGACCAGGTCGTCCAGTTCCTTGTTGCCGATGGTGATGGTGCCCTTGACGAAGTCGTCCCAGGTCACTTCGCCGTCAAGCGGGTTCTTGAAACGCACGACCGGCTTGCGGCCTTCGGGAATGGCCGGCAGGGTCTTGCCCGGCTCCGGGCGCCAGGTGCCGTCGTAGCGCGGCTTCTCGCCCGCCTCGCGCATGCGCTCGCGCATCGCCTCGACCTCTTCCGGCGACGAGTAGCAATGGTAGGCGGTGCCCGCCTCCAGCATCTGCGCCACCACTTCGCGGTAGCGGTCCATGCGCTGCATCTGGTAGAACGGGCCTTCGTCGTGGCTCAGGCCCAGCCATTCCATGCCTTCGATGATGGCCTGCACAGCCTCCGGGGTCGAGCGCTCCAGGTCGGTGTCTTCGATGCGCAGCACGAAGGTGCCGCCGAAGTGACGGGCGTAGGCCCAGGAGTACAGCGCCGTGCGGGCGCCGCCGAGGTGGAGGTAGCCGGTCGGGCTGGGTGCGAAACGGGTGCGGACTGGCTTGGCTGTTGCAATAGTCATCGAAGTAGGAATGCAGTGTGTAAAAGAAGCTATTTTACCGCGTCGGCGAGTCCTTGGCGCTCGAAGCCGGCACGGAAGCGCTCTTCCGCGTCGGCCCGGGTGTTAATTTCAAACAGCAGGCCGCCCGGCGCCTCGCAAAAGAAGCGCGAGCCGCGCTCGTGATGGAACACATCGGTTCTCATCGTCACGCCCGCCTCCTTGAACTGGCGGTGCAATGCGCGCAGGTCTTCGACGGCGGGCAATTCAAAGCCAAGGTGAAAGTTGTGCGGCCAGGCGACGGCGCGCTCGCGGGCGTCTTCAATGATGATGTCGAAGCCGGCCCGCTTGAGCGCCGTGAAGGCGCCGTGACGTTCGGCCGTGCAGCCCAATTGGTCCACGAAGAAAGCAGTGGTGGCGGCGACGTCGTTCGATGGGAAGCTGAGATGGTTGAATTTCATGGTGTTTCTCCTGTTGTGAAGACAACAGAATACGGCCCGAAAACAGCGCCATCAACTCGCTTTCCGGCGCCGCCGCGCAACAGGAAAACCGCTGAACAAACAGGGACTTAGGCGCCGGGGAAGGTGGTGGCGACAGGTTTGCTCACATTTGGCGTGGCGCGGCGTCCAGATAGCCGAAGACGGCGGCGCCGACGCGGTACGCCAGGTCGTCCACGTCGCGCTCGCCGCGGCCGCCGGCCGAATCGGTCATGCCGCGCATCATCGCCAGCAGATCGGCGGCGGCAAGGTCCCTGCGCTGTTCGTCTTGCAAGTGACCGGGGCCGCCAGGCTTGCCCAGTATTTCCTTGAGCAGCGCGCGGAAGCGGAACTTGCCGCTGAGCGCGGCGCGGATTTCGGGACGGTCTTCCTGCTGGTCCAGCAACAGCGCCAGCTGCGGCCGGGCCAGTTGCTGGCGCGCGGTGACGCCGATGAAAGCGGTGAGCGCCTCGCGGAAGGCGGGGAGCTCCAGCGTGGCGCTTGCCGCGTCATGAAAGGCGCGGTCCTCGCGCAGCAGCAGCGCCAGGGTCAAGGCATCCTTGCTGGGAAAATATTGGTACAGCGAACCGACGCTGGCGCCGGCCCGGCGCGCCACCGCGTTGGTGTTGAAGCCCTCCAGCCCGTCCTCCTCCAGCACCAGCGCGGCCGCCTCCAGCAGCGCGTCGACCGTGTGGACAGCGCGGCGCTGGCGCGGGGCTTTGCGGATGCGGAGCGCGTCGGGCTGCATTGCCCTTACTTGACGGTGACCTTGATCGACTTGCTCATGCCCGGGCCGTAGGACTGGTGCAGGCCGTTGGCGAACTGCATCGACAAGGTATAGGTGCCCGGCGCTAGCTTGACTTCGGTCTCGGTCTGGCCCTTGCCGAAGTGAATGTGGGTTTCGTCTGCGGGGATCACCTCGCCGGCCTTGACCGGCGTGGCGTTGATCAGCAGGTGGTGGTGGCCGGTGTTGGCCGTCATGTCGCCGGCCGGCTTGACTTCCATGCCGCTGACGGCGAACTTGACCTTGAACGGGCTGCTGACGGTGGCGCCGTCCGCCGGTTCGACGAACGATACCGACTGCTGGGCGAACGCGCTGGCGCTAACGGCGAGGAAGGCCGCGACCACTACTGATTTCAATTTCATATTGAATCTCCGGGGTTAGTCGTTCTTGATAACGATGCTGGGGAACTTGCTGGTCATATCCTTGGCCTTCTCCGAGACCTGCACCGCGATCTTGCGGGCGATATCCTTGTAGATGGCGGCGACCTGGCCGTCCGGCTCCGCAACCACGGTCGGCTTGCCGGAATCGGCCTGCTCGCGGATCGCCATGGTCAGCGGCAAGGCGCCGAGGAACTCGACGTTGAAATCCTTGCACATCTTCGCGCCGCCGCCGGCGCCGAAGATTTCCTCCGCGTGGCCGCAGTTCGAGCAGATATGGGTGCTCATGTTTTCCACGATGCCGAGGATCGGAATGCCGACCTTCTCGAACATCTTCAAACCCTTGCGCGCGTCCAGCAGCGCGATGTCCTGCGGCGTGGTGACGATGACGGCGCCGGTGACCGGCACTTTCTGCGACAAGGTCAGCTGGATGTCGCCGGTGCCGGGCGGCATGTCGACGATCAGGTAATCGAGGTCGCGCCAGTTGGTCTGCTCCAGCAGCTGCTGCAGCGCCTGCGTGACCATCGGGCCGCGCCACACCATAGGCTCGTCCGGGTCGATCAGGAAGCCGATCGACGATACCTGAACGCCGTGGTTTTCCAGCGGCTCCATGGTCTTGCCGTCCTTGGTTTCCGGCCGGCCGCTGACGCCCAGCATCATCGGTTGCGACGGGCCGTAGATGTCGGCGTCCAGCAGGCCGACCGAGGCGCCCTCGGCGGCCAGCGCCAGCGCCAGGTTGACGGCCGTGGTCGACTTGCCGACGCCACCCTTGCCGGAGGCGACGGCGATGATGTTCTTCACGTTCGGCATCAGCTTGAGGCCGCGCTGCACGGTGTGCGAAATGATCTTGCTCGTG
The DNA here is from genome assembly GCF_040369125.1 of Duganella hordei. Lineage (NCBI taxonomy): Bacteria > Pseudomonadati > Pseudomonadota > Betaproteobacteria > Burkholderiales > Oxalobacteraceae > Duganella > Duganella hordei. The sequence goes on along the minus strand of NZ_BPWI01000007.1, from coordinate 76,371 downwards.
ACATTGACGCTGACGTTGCCGACGCCCGGCAACGCGCGCAGGCCGGCGATCACGCTGGCGCGAACGGCGTCGAACTGGCTCCTGGCGGGATAGCCCAGCTCGATATCGAGCGAGACGGCGTCGCCTTCCACCTTCAAATTCTTCACGGCCTTGCCGCTGACATAGTCTTTTGTTGTATTTGGATCAATAATTTGGGACAGCGCGGCTTTGACGTCTTCTACTGTGATGCTCATGTAACTCTCCGTAAAATGTGCCCTCATTCTAGCGCATAGTGCGCGCTTGCCGCTTCCACTGTTAAAATGCTCTTTTTCCACCCACAAAGTGCATCAACCATGACCCGCAAGCTGTTTGTCACCACTGCCCTGCCCTACGCAAATGCCGCTTTCCATATTGGCCACATGATGGAGTACATCCAGGCCGACATCTGGGTCCGGTATCAGCGAATGCAGCGCGACGGCGACGCGCGACGCGTGGTGCACTTTGTCGGCGCCGACGACACCCACGGCACGCCGATCATGATCGCCGCCGAAAAGGAAGGCATCACGCCGCAGGAATTCGTGGCCAAGATCGCCGCCGGCCGCGCCCAGTACCTGGACGGTTTCCATATCGCCTTTGACAATTGGTACTCGACCGATTCGCCGGAAAACGTCGAGTTGTCGCAGGGCATCTACCGCAAGCTGCGCGACAACGGCCTGATCCAGACCAAGATCGTGCCGCGCTTCTACGACCCGGTCAAAGGCATGTTCCTGGCCGACCGCAACATCAAGGGCGAGTGCCCGGTGTGCCACGCCAAGGACCAGTACGGCGACAACTGCGAAGTGTGCGGCGCGGCCTACCAGCCGACCGAACTGATCAACCCGTTCTCGGTGTTCACCAACGCCACGCCCATCCTCAAGGATTCGGAGCAGTACTTCTTCAAGCTGTCCGACCCGCGCTGCTACCAGTTCCTCAAGGACTGGCTGAACACGCCGGGCCGCCTGCAGCCGGAGATGGTCAACAAGGTGTCCGAGTGGCTGGGCGAAGCCGGCGAAAAGCTGGCCGACTGGGACATCTCGCGCGACGCGCCCTACTTCGGCATCCCGATTCCCGACGCGCCGGGCAAGTTCTTCTACGTCTGGCTGGACGCGCCGGTCGGCTACCTGGCCAGCCTGAAGAACTACTGCGAAAAGCAGGGCATCGACTACGAGGCGCTGCTGAAGGATCCGGCCACCGAGCAGATCCACTTCATCGGCAAGGATATCGTGTCCTTCCACCTGCTGTTCTGGCCGGCGATGCTGAACTTCGCCAACCACCCGGTGATCGACAAGCTCAAGGTCAACGTGCACGGCCACCTGACCGTCAACAACGAGAAGATGTCGAAGTCGCGCGGCACCGGCATCTCGCCGCTGCGCTACCTGAACCTGGGCATGAACCCGGAATGGCTGCGCTACTACATCGCCTTCAAGCTGAACTCGAAAGTGGAAGACCTGGACTTCACCGGCGACGATTTCGTGGCCCGTGTCAACAGCGACTTGATCGGCAAGTACGTCAACATCGCTTCGCGCTGCGCCGGTTTCATCGCCAAGAAGTTCGACGGCAAGCTGGCCACCTCGCTGTCCGAGGGGGCGCAGGGCTGGATCAAGCGCGCGCTGGTCACCGCTGAAGGCGTCGAACGCCAGGCCAGCATCTCGGCCAACTTCGATGCGCGCGAATACGGCAAGGCGCTGCGCGAGATCATGGAAATCGCCGACATCACCAACCAGTATGTCGACGAGAACAAACCGTGGATACTGGCCAAGGACGAGGCCAAGCTGCCCGAGCTGCACGACGTCTGCACCACCGCGCTGATCCTGTTCCGCCAGCTGACCATCCTGCTGTCGCCGGTGCTGCCGGGCGTTGCCGCCAATGTCGCCAAGTTCCTCAACGACGAGCAGCTGATGTGGGCCGATACCGATGTGGCCAGCGGCGCCGTCTCGGCCGCGATGCTGGGCCGTACCATCGGCGCCTACTCGCACCTGATGACCCGCGTCGACGCCAAGATGATCGAAGACCTGTTCGACGCCCCATCGCAGCAGGCGGCCGCCACAGCGGCCCCGGCTCCCGCAGCCAAGGCCGCCAAGCCTGCCGCCGTGGCCGCGGTGCCGGCCGCGCCGATGCCGGAAGGCGTGGAAGAACTGGCGCCGCAGATCAGTATCGATGACTTCGTCAAGATCGACCTGCGCGTGGCCAAGATCGTCAACTGCGAGCACGTCGACGGTTCCGACAAGCTGCTGCGGCTGACCTTGGACGTCGGCGAAGGCCGCTTGCGCAACGTCTTCTCCGGCATCAAATCGATGTACCAGCCGGAAGACCTGGTCGGCAAGCTGACCGTGATGGTGGCCAACCTGGCGCCACGCAAGATGAAGTTCGGCGTGTCCGAAGGCATGGTGCTGGCCGGTTCGGCCAAGGACGAAAAAGCCAACCCTGGCATCTACATCCTCAATCCGTGGCCGGGCGCTGAGCCTGGCATGCGTATCCGCTAAGGGCGTCTGCATGAACATCGTGGTACGTGAAGCAACGAATGACGATGCCAAGCTGATTGCCGACCTCACGCGCGCCGCGTGGGCCGGCAAGGTCAACGTCACTTCCAGCGGCCACCGCGAAACCGCCGTCCTCGTCGCAGAACACCTGCGCGATGGCGGCGGTTTTGTTTTGCTGGTCGACGAGCGGCCGGTGGGCTCGGTGCGCTGGCTGCCGCTCGATTCGGATGCCGACGTGTGGGAAATCTGCCGCATGGGCGTGCTGCCCGAGTACCGGGGCGGCAACCTGTCGCAGCACCTGCTGGAAGCGGTGATCCATCACGGCCTGGCCACCGGCGTCGAGGAAGTGCGGCTCGCCGTGCGCAGCGACCAGCCCAAGCTGATCGACTTCTACACCGCCTTCGAATTCGAACTGGCCGAGGAACTCGAATACTCGCACGCCAATCCGATGGAGCCGCCGCCGCTGGTGATGCGCCGTTCGCTCAAGCACTAAATCCCCAGGCATGCCGATTGAATTCAACGCATGCTGGCAAGCCGGGGGGCGATAAACCGGGCAGGCAGGTACGCTGGACACTTCAGCCGGCGGCAGGCGCGGCCGGCAGCTTGCGGCGGGTCGCCAGCTGAAGCGCCAACGCGGCCAGCACGGCGGCCGCAAAACCCGCCATCAGGCCCAGTCGCGGCAGGGTCACCGACAGCGTGAAGCAGAAGGCCACGAACGAGTACAGTCCCGCCGCCATGGCGCGCAGCAGCGCCGCGGCGAAGGCCATGCCTTGGGCCCGATGCGAAAACACGGCCAGCACGATGCCCAGGATAGGAAACACCGCCAGCAGCCCGCTCCAGTGCGCGCCGAGCATACGCGCGGCCAGCGTCACGGCCAGCGTCAGCAGCGCGCCGGCCAGCATCCGCAGCGGCAGCTCGGCCGCCGCCAGCGAGCGGGCGCCGGGCGCCGCCACCGCCGGGAACAGACGCGGCGCCGCCGCCAGCGTTGCCAGCGCCACCAGCAGCGATGCCGCCGCGGACACCGGCAGCCACGAGAGCCCCCAGGCCGCCGCCGCCCATCCCGCCAAGGCTGCCGGCAGCGCCACCGGCCAGCCGGCGCGGCGCGCCGCGTGCGCATACGCGACGCTGAACACCACCGACGCGAACACCGCCGACAGCGCCGCCGATGCCGCGTGGGCAGCGAATTCCGTGCCCTGCTCGGCGGCCAGGAAGAACAGGATGGGACCGGTCACCACCGGCAGCCCGGCCAGCCAGCCGGCCACCGCCGGTCCCCAGCGCTGGCCGGCAAGCGACAGCGCCAGCAGAAACACCGGCACCAGCAATACCTTCAGCGCCAGCATCGCTTATTTGTAGACGCCGCAGCCGATGATCACGTCATCGACCCGCTCGACGTAGGTACGCTTGCCGTCGATCTGCCCGGTGACCGGGTTGGGCCACTTGTAGTCGACCCAGCCCTTGCCCTCCGCCGCCGTGCCCAAGGCCAGGATGTCCTTGATCAGGTACTTGCCGTCGGCATCCTTCATCTCCTTGACGTTCTTGCCCACCAACTTGATGTTGGCGCCGTTGGCCAGTTCGACGCCGTCGCCGTTGGCGCCGAAAGCGAAGATGTACAAATCCTTGTGGATGAACTGTCCCTTCGGATTATTGAACTCGGCAAAGGCCTTTTCCTTGCCGTTCTTCTTCAGGAACTCGCCGGCTTTCTTGACCATCGCCACCGCTTCGTCGGCGGTACCCTTCTCCGCTGCGCCGGCGCCAGCATTGAACATCAGCGCAGCGCAGCCCACTACCAGATATTTCAACAGGTTCTTCATTTTTCAACTCCCTCGGTTAAAAGTCGATCTCTTAAAAGTCGATTATTGGATGCCAGCCAGGCCAGCACCGGTCCCACGCCGACAACATCCGCCGCGCGGGCGATGACGGCTTCGGTGGCGCACCACGGATAAGGCAGCGAAGCCACCCATTTCATGACCCGCTCCTGGGCGGCCGGCGGCAGTATCTGCATCACCTCCACGGTGATCGCCAGCCGCTCGGCCAGGCCGGTGACGTCCTCGAAATGCCAGTCGTAGCGCCCGCAGCCCACCCGCACATTGCCGCTGCCCTTGTCCGTCATCGCCACCAGCCATTCGCAACTGAAGACAGGAATCGGCTGTCCCGGCGGCGGCGTCAGGCAAAACGTATAGACGTTCTCGTAGCTTTGCCCGAAGCGGCGCACCAGCACGTCCGCTATGGCCTCGCGTCCCTGCGACAACGGCGGAAACGCGATGCTTTCAGTGTTGACCTGCATCGACAGCATGGCGTCCTCGCTGAACGCTTCGGCCATCAGATGCGGGCGATTGCCATCCTTCGCCAGCAAATAGCTGTGGATGGTATGGGCGGGTGAGCGCATGGCGGCCGCCTAGAAGATGTGGCGGATGCCCAGGTTCAGGCCACGGTTGCCGGTGCCGCCCTCGATTGCGCTGCCGACCGTGTAGCCGGCGCCGTTCTTGTTGCGGATGTACGCGTACACCGCATACAGGTCCGTGCGCTTGGACAGGTTGTAGCGATAGCCGGCCGCCAATTGCTCGGCATCCTGGTTGAAGCTGGTCTTGTCGTTCTTGCGGATGTAGGAGGCCAGCCAGGTGCCGACGCCCTGCGGCAGCGTCACGCCCAGCAGCACCACATTGCTGTCGGTGGTCGGTGTCGGCGCGACGGCGTAGCCGAACGGGTTGTTCAAGTTGCGCGGCAAGGCGCTGTTCAATCCCTTGTCGACGCCGTAGGCGAAGTGCGCCTTCGCCACGCCGAAGTCGTACAGCGCCGTCAGCACGGTGTTCTTGGCGCTGCTGGTGTTCTTCAGCGTGGCCGTGTTGTTGTTGCGGTTGTGATGGGCCAGGCGCACCACCAGCGGGCCGTTGGTGTAGGCCAGCGCGCCGCCGAACTGGCGCTGCGCCGTGCTGTCGCCGGCGACTTCGCCGGCGCCGTAGACCACTTCCGCGCTGAAGCCGTTGACCACCGGCGACGCGTACTTGACCGCGTTGTCCATGCGGCTGGCGCTGTTGCCGGTCGAGGCCATCAGGTTCTTGGTGTCGCCCGCCGTGCCGGAACCGAACGGATCGACCGCCGCCACCGCCAGGTACTGCGGCGTGTACTGGCGGCCCAGGGTCAGCGTGCCGGAGGTCTTGCTCTGCAGGCCGACGTAGGCCTGGCGGCCGAACAGCAGGCCGCCCTGCCCCATCGCGCCGGTGTCGGCCTGGAAGCCGTTCTCCAGCAGGAAGATGGCCGACAGGCCGTTGCCCAGGTCTTCGGTGCCCTTGAAGCCCAGGCGCGAGCCGGACTCCACGCCGCTGGTCAGCTTGGTGGCGGAAGCGGCCGCGCCCACACCGCCGCTTTCGCGCACCACCGCCATGTCGACGATGCCGTACACCGTCACGTTGGATTGGGCTGCAGCCGTCCCTGCCAATGCGCTCAGCATGAGCGCAAGCATAGTCTTTTTCATTTTTATCCCCGTTTGAATAGGCTCTGATGTTGGAGACGGGATAACGAGCCCTGGCTATCCCGCCTTATTTAAAGCTTATGAACCGAAGCCGCCGCCGCCCGGCGTCTCGATCGCGAACACGTCGCCGGCCTGCATCTCGGCGGTGTGCGTGGCGCCGAACTCCTCGACCGAACCGTCGCCGCGTTCGACCCAGTTGCGGCCCAGCGCGCCGGGCGCCGCGCCCTCCAGCCCGAACGGCGCGATGCGGCGGTGGCCGGCCAGGATGTTGGCCGTCATCGCCTCCAGGAAGCGGATGCGGCGCAATGCTCCGTCGCCGCCGCGCTGCGTTCCCTCGCCGCCGCTGCCGCGCCGGATCGCATGGGTTTCAACCAGCACCGGGAAGCGCCACTCCAGCACTTCCGGATCGGTCATGCGCGAGTTGGTCATGTGGGTCTGCACGGCGGCCGTGCCGTCAAAGCCGGGACCGGCGCCGGAACCGCCGGCGATGGTCTCGTAGTACTGGTGCTCCTCGTTACCGAAGGTGAAGTTGTTCATCGTGCCCTGCGAGGCCGACATCACGCCCAGCGCGCCGTACAGCGCGTCGGTGACGTACTGCGACACCTCTACGTTCCCCGCCACCACCGCCGCCGGATAGCGAGGATTGAGCATCGAGCCTTCCGGGATGATCAGGTTGAGCGGCTTGAGCACGCCCTCGTTCATCGGAATGTCGCTGTCGATCAGCGTGCGGAACACGTACAGCACGGCGGCCTTGCAGACCGACAGCGGCGCGTTGAAGTTGGTCGGCCGCTGCCCGCTGGTACCGGTGAAGTCCACCGTCGCGCTGCGGCTGGCGTGGTCGATGGTCAGCTTGACCTTCAGCACCGCGCCATCGTCCATCTCGTACGAGAAGCTGGCGTCGCGCAGGCCGCCGATGGCTTTGCGCACCGCCGCTTCGGCGTTGTCCTGCACGTGCTGCATGTAGGCCAGCACCACGTCCTCGCCGTAGCAGGAAGCCGCCTTCAGCAACTCGTTGGCTCCGGTTTCGCAGGCGCCCAGTTGCGCGATCAGGTCGGCGATGTTCTGGTCGATGTTGCGGCTCGGCCAAGGGCCGGCGGCGAACAGTTCGCGCACCATCGGCTCCAGGAACACGCCGCGGTCGACGATCTTGATGTTATCCAGCAGGACGCCCTCTTCCAGGATGCTGGTGCTGTTGGGCGGCATCGAGCCGGGCGTGATGCCGCCAACGTCGCCGTGGTGGCCGCGCGCGGCGACGTAGAACAGCGGCGCCTCGCTGTCTCCGTACACCGGGCAGACGATGGTGATGTCCGGCAGGTGGGTGCCGCCGTTGTATGGCACGTTGAGCACATACGCGTCGCCCGGCGCCATCGTCGCCGCATGCTGGCGGATCACGCACAGCACGCTGTCGCTCATCGAGCCCAGGTGCACGGGAATGTGCGGCGCGTTGGCGATCAGGTTGCCGTGGCGGTCGAAGATCGCGCAGGAAAAGTCCAGGCGCTCCTTCATGTTGACCGAGTAGGCGGTGTTCTCCAGCGTGGTGCCCATCTGCTTGGCGATCGACATGAACAGGTTGTTGAAGATCTCCAGGTGGATCGGATGCACGGCGGTGGTCATCTTGTGGGCACTGCCGGCGGCCACGCTGCGCTCCAGCATCAGCGTGTGGTCAGGCAGTACGCGCGCGGTCCAGCCGGCGTCCACCACGGTGGTGGCGATCTCCTCGCGGATCAGCGCCGGACCGGTCAGGCGGCTGCCGACCGCCAGCTCGGCGCGCACGTGCAGCGCGATCGGCACGGTCTGGCCGTCGACGTAGCTGTAGACGCGGCCCGCCGAGTCGGCACCGCCGCCGGCCGGCACTTCGATGACGAAGTCCGCGCCGTCGCCGGCGCCGATCGCCTCGGCCGATACCGATTCGATCACCAGCGGCTGGCCTTCCATCACGAAGCCGAAGCGGCCGCGGTACAGCGCCGCGAAGGCCTCGCCCATTTCGGTCACGCTGCCCAGCGGGATGACGAAGGCCGAATCGCTGTCCTGGTACTTCAGCCGCGCGCACAGCTCGACGCGGATATCGTCCTGCGCCACCTGCTGTTCCAGCAGTTCGGTGGCGGCATCGCGCGCCAGTTCCACCAGCTTGGGACCCAGCTGGTCCAGCGTCGCCTCGCTCAGCAGCTGCTCGACGGCGCCCTCGCGCATCGCCCGGATATCGGCCAAACCCATGCCGAAGGCGGACAGCACGCCGGCAAACGGGTGGATGACGATCTTGGTCATGCCCAGCACGTCGGCCACGCGGCAGGCATGCTGGCCGCCGGCGCCGCCGAAGCAGCACATGGCGTAGCGGCTGACGTCATAGCCGCGCTCCACCGAGATCGACTTGATCGCCTGCGCCATGTTGTCGACCGCCACCGCCAGGAAGCCGTCGGCCACGGCCGATGGCGACAGGCGGGTGCCGGTTTCACGGGCGATGCGCTCGGACAGCTCGCCGAAGGCGCGCACCACCACGTCGCGGTCCAGCGGCTGGTCGCCGTTGGGGCCGAACACGTGCGGGAAGTGCTCCGGCTGGATGCGGCCCAGCATCACGTTGCAGTCGGTGACCGTCAGCGGCCCGCCCTTGCGGTAGCTGGCCGGCCCAGGATTGGCGCCGGCCGATTCCGGTCCGACCTTGAAGCGGCCGTTCTCGAAGCTGCAGATCGAGCCGCCGCCGGCCGCCACGGTATGGATGTGCATCATCGGCGCGCGCACCCGCACGCCAGCCACCACGGTCTCGAACACCCGCTCGTAGGCGCCATCGTAGTGGGCGACGTCGGTCGAGGTACCGCCCATGTCGAAGCCGATCACCTGTTTCAGGCCGATCGCCTCGCAGCTCTTGACCGCGCCGACGATGCCGCCGGCGGGTCCGGACAGGATCGCGTCCTTGCCCTGGAAGCGGCCGGCGTCCGTCAGGCCGCCGTTGGACTGCATGAACATGATGCGCACGTCGCCCGTGTCGGCCGACACCCGCGACACGTAGTCCCGCAGCACCGGCGACAGGTAGGCATCGACCACCGTCGTGTCGCCCCGGCCGACGATCTTCATCAACGGGCTGACCTGGTGGCTGACGGAGATCTGCGTGAAGCCCGTCTCCTCCGCCAGCGCCCGCAGCCGCTGCTCGTGCTGAGGATAGCGATAGGCGTGCATCAGCACAATGGCGATGGCGTCGATGCCCTTTGCGCGCAAGGCCATCAGCTGGCCGCGCAGCCGCTCTTCATCCGGCGCTTCCAGCACTTCGCCGCGCGCGCCGATGCGTTCGTCGATCTCGATCACTTCCTCGTAGATCAGGTCCGGCAGGTCGATGCGCATGGCGAAGATGTCCGGCCGGTCCTGGTAGCCGATGCGCAGCTGGTCGGCAAAGCCGCGCGTGATCGCCAGCGCGGTGCGCGCGCCCTTGCGCTCCAGCAGCGCGTTGGTGGCCACGGTGGTGCCCATCTTGATCACTTCGATCTGGTCCGCCGGCAGCGGATCGCCCGTCTTCAGTCCGAGCAGGTCGCGCATGCCTTGCGTGACCGCGTCGTCGTAGCGCTCCGGATACTCGGACAGCAGCTTGTGCGTCACCAGCTTGCCGTCCGGACGGCGCGCGACGATGTCGGTGAAGGTGCCGCCGCGGTCGACCCAGAACTGCCAGCGAAGTTGTTGAGCGGGGATGTCGTTTTTCATGGTGTTACCTCTACAGTCTAAATCAGGATTCGAGTTTCTTGCCGGCGGTTTCAGGCAGCGTCAGCGCGGCCAGGATCATCACGCCGTAGGCGGTGCCGGCGAAGATGCCGATCGCCTCGCCCAGCGCCATCGACTGGCTGCTCATGCCTATCATCAGCGGGAACAGCGAGCCGATCGCGCGGCCCATGTTGTAGCTGAAGCCCTGGCCGGAGCCGCGGATCGAGGTCGGGAACAACTCGGTCAGGAAGGCGCCCATGCCGCTGAACACGCCGGACACGCAGAAACCGAGCGGGAAGCCGAGGAACAGCATCACGCCGTCGGTCACCGGCAGGCGGGTGTAGGCCAGGGCGATGCACATCGAGCCGGTGGCGAACAGGATGAAGTTCTTCTTGCGGCCCAGGTAGTCGGTCAGGAAGGCGCTGACGATGTAGCCCACGTACGAGCCGACGATGACCATCGCCAGGTAGCCGCCGGTGCCCAGCACCGTCAGGTGGCGCTCGGTCTTGAGGAAGGTGGGCAGCCAGGTGGTGATGGCGTAGTAGCCGCCTTGGGCGCCGGTGGTCAGCAGGACGGCGCGCAAGGTGGTGCTCAGCATTTTCGGCGCGAAGATCTGGGCGAACGAGGCGCGGTCTTCCGGCGCCACCGCCTTCTGCTGCGCCACGAACAGTTCCGGCTCATCGACGAAGCGGCGGATGAAGATCACGAACAGCGCCGGCAGTATCCCCAGCAGGAACAGCGAGCGCCATGCCCATTCGGGCGGCAGCAGCGAGAACATCAGCGCATACAACAGCGCCGACACGCCCCAGCCGATGGCCCATCCCGCCTGCACCATGCCGACCGCCTTGCCGCGGTCCTTGGCGCGGATTACCTCGCCGATCAGGATGGCGCCGGCGGTCCACTCGCCGCCCATGCCGAAGCCCATCAGGCCGCGCGCCACCAGCAGCTGCTGGAAGTTCTGCGCCAGGCCGCACAGCACGGTGAAGAAGGCGAACCACAGGATGGTCAGCTGCAGCGTCTTGACGCGGCCGATGCGGTCCGACAGGATGCCGGCGATCCAGCCGCCGGCGGCGGAGGTCAGCAAGGTGACGGTGCCGATCAAGCCGGCGTCGCCCTTGGACAGGCCCCAGGTGGCGATCAGCGTCGGGATCACGAAGCTGAGGAATTGCGTGTCCATCGCGTCGAGCGCATAGCCGATCTTGCAGCTCCAGAAGGTGCGGCGCTCCTTGCCGGTCAATGCGTGGAACCAGGAGAAAAATCCCTCCTCCCGGGTGGTTGCTAGTGCTCTGGTATTCATGGTGCTCCCCTTTTTGTTTGGCGTAGCAATCCCCGTTCGGACACGCGCTGCGGGTCCGTCCTGGGTGCCACTTTGGTTTTAAGTTAGAACGCTGCTAAGGATGAATTCAGTATGTCGGTCACCAGCATGTAGCCCGGCTGGTGGGTGATCGCCAGCGGCAGGCGCGCATGGCGGATGGCTTCCTGCGGCGTGACGCCGCATGCCCAGAAGACCGGTATTTCGTCAGGCATGATCTCGACCGGATCGCCGTACTCTGGATGGTCGATGTCGGCGATGCCGATCAGCGACGGGTCGCCCAGGTGCACCGGAGCGCCGTGCACCGCCGGGTAGCGGCTGGTGATCTGGATCGCGCGGATCGCATCGGCGGCCTTCATCGGCCGCATCGACACCACCATCTCGCCGCCGAATGGGCCGGCGCCCTGGTTGCGGATATTGGTGCGGTACATGGCGACGTTCTTGCGCTGCTTGATGTGACGCAGCGGGATGCCGGCCTCGATCAGCATCTGCTCGAACGAGAACGAACAGCCGATCGCGAACACCACCAGGTCGTCGCGCCAGACGTCGTGCAGCGAGTACGTTTGCGATGCCAGCTGACCGCCGCGATAGATGTTGTAGCCGGGCGTGTCACTGCGCAGGTCCATGTCCTCGCCGAGACGGGTCACGTTCCACTGCCCCGGTTCGCCGACCGCCAGCAACGGGCAGGCGCGCGGATTGCGCTGGCAGAACAGCAGGAAATCGTCGGCATGCGCCTGCGGCAGGATCACCAGGTTGGCCTGGGCGTACGGGCCGCAATAGCCGGCGGTCGGCAGGCGGAATTCGCCGCTGCGTACCTTGTGACGTAATTCAAGTGGGGTCATTGGGTGGCTCGCTTATTCAGTAAAAAAATTACATGAGTTAAGAATAAACTTGAATACCCCTACACGCCATCTAGTTATTTTTGCTGTTGTTGTATAGTTTTTCTTACCACTCCGCGCTATCTTGGTGCGGACGGTTAAGGTATTCTTGTTTCCCATGAATACCCGCTTCCTCGAGACCTTCGTCACCCTCGCCCAGCTGCGCAGCTTCCGCGCCACGGCCCGCGCGCTGCATGCGACGCCGGCCGCCATCTCGCTGCGCATCAAGACGCTGGAGGAGGAACTGCAGACGGAACTCATCGACCGCAGCAGCAAGGACTTCCGCCTGACCGCCAACGCCGAGTATCTGCTGGCGCCGGCCAAGGCGGTGGTCGACGCCACGCGCCGGCTGGTGGCGGCGGCGCAAAAGGACAGCGCGATACGCGGCCGCCTGCGGGTCGGCGTGATCGAATCGGTGGTGCACAGCTGGCTGGCGCAGTACATCCGCGAATTGAACACGATGTACCCGGAGCTGGAAGTGGACCTGGCGGTCGACATGAGCAACGTGCTGGAACGGCGCCTGCGGGCGCGCGAGCTCGATCTGGTGATACAGGTGGAAGGCGTGGAGAGCAGCGATATCGTCTCCGAGGCGCTGGCGGTGTATCCGCTGCACTGGATCGCCCGCAAGGGCCTGATCGACACACGCAAGGAAGGTTTGAACCAGCGCCTGCTGGCGCTGCCCATCCTGACTTTCGGACGGGGCACGGCGCCGCAGCGCATGATCGAGGAGATCGTCAGCAAGATGGCCAACCTGGCAATGGTGCCGCTGGAGCAGACGCGCATCACCTGCTCGCCGTCGGTGGCGGCCATCGTGCAGCTGGTGAAGGACGGCTACGGCGTGGCGGCCATCCCCAGCCTGTTCGTGGTCGACGCGCTCAAGAGCGGCGAGTTTATCGAGCTGCCGGTGCAGCCGGAACCGCCATCGATCATCGTCTCGATGTGTTTCCATTCAAACGCCGAGATGCTGGTGCACGCCGCCGCCAACGCCGCCCGCCAGGCCTGCGCCAGCTACTGCGCGCAAGTCGATCCGCGTTACATCAAGTCGCTATAGGTCAGAGGTCCAGCGCGATGGCCGCGCTGCCGGCGGCCGGGATGGCGGAGCATATCAGCACCTGCCCTGGGTCCGCCTGGGTACCGCAGTCCCGGGTGTACTTGACCGCTCCGGACCCGATGCCGACCGCGCAGGTACCGCACGCGCCGGAGCGGCAACTGAATTCCGCCGGTATGCCTTGGGACTCGGCCAGCTCCAGCAGGCTGCCCGCGCTGCCGTCCCACAATGCCGAAATGCCCGACCTGGTGAACTGCACCGGCACGGCCGCGGCCACCTCTGTGGACTTTGCATAGCGTCGCACACTGGCCGGACCGAAGGCTTCAAACCGTATGCGTTCGTCGGCGACATTCAGGCTGCGCAAGCCGTCGTACATCTGCTGCATGAACGGCACCGGACCGCACAGGTAGAAATCGTAATCGTCGAACGGCAGTTGGGTTTTCAGCCACGCCAGGTCGATGCGGCCGGCGCTGGCCTGCCAGTTGGTGATGTCGCTGTCGAAGGCCGCCGTGTCGCCCTCGCCGCTGTAGCGTATGTGGACGTTGAGATTGCGGTGTCCGGCCGCCAGCGTTTGCAAATGCTCCCCGAACGCCTGCTCGCGGCGGTTGCGGGCGCCGTGGAAGAAATGGATGGGGTGGCGATGGCGCGTGCGGCTGCCGTTCACCAGCAAGCCGTTCAGCATGGCGATCATGGGTGTGATGCCGATGCCTGCCGACAGCAGCACGGCCGGGCGTTGCTTGCCCTCCTCGAACGTGAAGTCGCCGCCGGGGCCCATCAACTCGACGCGCACGCCCGGTGCCAGATGATCGTGCAGCCAGGCGGAGACGGCGCCGTCGCGCTTGACGCTGATGCGGTAGCGACGGCCATTCGGAACATCGGACAAGGTGTAGCTGCGTACCAGCGGCACGGCCGATCCCGCAGCGCCCGCAGCCAGGCGTACAGAAATAAACTGGCCCGGCACGTGCGCGGCCAAGCCCACTCCGTCGGCGGGTTCGAAGTAAAACGAACGCACAGTGTCGCTTTCCCGCACAACCTCGGTCACGGTGAACGGCCGCCACTTGCCGGTCAACGCGGCGGCGTCGAGCGCACTGTCCGCCTCGGCCCAGGTGCCGGTGCGTGCTACCTGCGCGGCGGGTTTGGGTGCGCTCCAGCGGAACGGCAGCGCGCCAACATTGCGCACCACTTCCCGCACATGGAAGCGCAGCAGCCGCTCCGCGCCGGCGAAGGCCCGCACTTGCGGACCGTCCCAGATGATCTCCGCTTCCACCGCCACGTGCAGCATGTCGCCGCGTTCGAAGTCGATGAACAGTAAGCCCGCGCGCAGATGGCTGAGCAGGTTGCCGGTCGTGTTGAAGAAGAAGTTGCCGACGAATTCGGGCGAGGTCAAGGTGCGGTCGTCGTCGACGCGCACGAAGCCCGGACGTCCGCCGCGATGCGAGACATCCGCCCCCTTGCCCTTGCCCGCCTTGTCATCCAGATTGGCGCTGGCGATGAAGAAGGTGTCGGCGCGGGCGATCAGCTCTCGGTCCTGCGCACTCAGCTGGGCACCGCGCAGCACATGCACTTCGCGCGCGGCCGGCGCCGGCGTCGCGGCACGGTCCTGGATGTATTGCGGGCAGTTGCCGAAGCTTTGCGACACCGCCACCCGCATGCCTCCCTCGTCCACCGACGTGATGACGCCGTTGACGCGGTTGCGCCGCCGCGTGGACGGCACCAGTCCCAATCCCCCGAAGTGGACGCCGACGCCCAACTGGCCTTGCAGCGGATCGCCGGCCAGCATGCCGCCGGCGATGTGCAGCGTGCGCGCGTCGGGCGTCGATACGAAGCCGGGATCGCTGGCCAGCACCGTGGCCCACGGCTGCCCTTCAGCATCGAGCGCACCGATGAAAAACATCGGCAGCTCGCTGAAGAATTGGCGATGCTGATCGGGCATGTAGTCGCGCACCCCGGCCGCGCCGGCACCGGCCATCTGCTCGCGCACGCCCACGCGCTGCTGGATGGTCAGCTCGCCGGCATGAAATGGGGACGCGTCCATGGCCGGCTCCGTTTAAATGATTTCAGGCGCCACGCCGGCTTTGGTGGCGGGCATCGCCACAAAGCCCGGCAGCGCGCGCACGTTGGCCAGCCAGGCGCGGATGTTCGGATACGGCTTGAGCGACACGCCGCCTTCCGGCGCGTGCTCGACGTAGCTGAACGCGGCGATGTCGGCGATGCTGGCGTGGTCGCCCACCGCGTAACGGCGGCCGGCCAGCTCCGCCTCCATCACGTCGAACAGGCGTACCGAGATGGCTAGTGCCCGCTCATGATCGAGCGGCGCGCCGAACACCGTCACCAGCCGCGCCGTGCAGGGACCGTAGGCGATCTTGCCCGACGCGTTGGACAGCCAGCGCTGCACCTGGGCCGCCGCCAGCGGTTCGCGCGGCAGCCAGCGGCCGCTGTCGTCGTATTTGGACGCCAGGTAGACCAGGATCGCGGTCGAGTCGGGCAGCACCACGTCGCCGTCCTCCAGCACCGGCACCTCGCCGAACGGGCTGCGCGCCAGATGCTCGGGCGAGCGGTTCTGCCCCGCCCTCATGTCGATCTGGACGAATTCGTAGGGCAGCTTCAGCAGGCTGAGGAACAAGCGCACACGGTGGGTGTGGCCGGAAAGCGGCGTGCCGTAGAGCTTCATGATGGATTTCCTATGTGGATGGACAGATGCAGCCAGTATATTCAGACGGCTTCGTGCTGATAAGCTGGACAAAACAGGAATCTCAGTTCACTCTAAGTGGACAATCACTCTCCGCACGCACCATGGCCGATTTAAGCACCATCAACCTGAACCGCCTGATCACCTTCGTCGCCGTGGTGGAATCGGGCTCGCTGACTGCCGCCGGCGAGCGGCTCGGCCTGGCCAAGTCCATGGTCAGCAAGCACATGCAGCTGCTGGAGACCGAAGTCGGCGTCAGCCTGCTGCTGCGCTCGACCCGCAAACTGGCGCTGACCGAGGCCGGCCGCGCATTCTACGAAGCCAGCCGACAGTTGCTGCGGCAGGCCGAACAGGCGATCGAGCAGGCCCGCACCGGACGCGACATCCCGCAAGGCACGTTGCGGGTGGCCGCGCCGATCGACTACGGCGTGATGGTGGTGGCGCCCGTGCTGACGCAGCTGCGGGAGCGCTATCCGGCGCTGAAGGTGGAGCTGGTCTGCGGCGACAGCCTGATCGACCTGATCGCCGAGGGCATCGACGTGACGGTGCGGCTGGGCAAACTGGCCGATTCGGGCTATATGGCGGCGCGCGTCGGCGGCATGGTGCGCCTGCTGGTCGCCAGCCCGGAGTTCGTGGCGCGGCACGGCATGCCGGCCACCCCGCAGGCGCTGGCGCCGCTGCCCTACATCGCGCTAACGGTGCTGCGGCAACCGGCCACGTTCACGCTGGAGGACGGCGCCGGCAATCATAGCGAGGTGCGGATGCAGAACATCGTGTTCTCGACCAACACCGCCTATGCCTGCCGCGCCGCCGCGCTGGCCGGCGGCGGCGTGCTGCGCGCGACCTGGTTCTCGGTACGGGAGGATGTGGCCGCCGGCAGGCTGGTGCGGCTGCTGCCCGAGTGGTCGCTGCCGGAGGGCGATATCCACGCGGTGTTCCCGGCTTCGCCGCACCTGCCGCAGAAAGTGCGGGTGTTTATCGACGCGCTGAAAGCGGCGGCGGGCTAGTGGGCTCTAGCGTCGCGCCGAGACGACGATGCCGCCGACGATCAGCGCGAACGCTGCAACATGGTAGCCATGCGGCGCCTCGCCCAGGAAGGCAGACGACAGCAAGGCCGTGAACAGCGGCGTCAGGTTGACGAAGAACGCGCCGACCGACGGCCCGGCCGCCTGCACGCCCGCGCCCCAGCAGCGGAAAGCGATCACCGCCGGCCCGACCGACACGTAGACCAGCGCCGCCGCCAGCGTCCAGCTCCATTGCACCGGGATCGCGCCCAGCGCCCATTCCCCGGCCGCGAAGCCGCCCGACCACAGCACGCCGAACGCCACCTGCGCCAGCAGGAAGGCGGCCCAGTCGGCGCGGATGGCGGCCGGTTCCTTCGCGCGCGTCAGCAGCCAGCTGTACAGCGACCAGGCGATGGTGGCCAGGATCATGAACAGGTCGCCCGCCACCAGCCGCAGTTCCAGCACGTGGCGCCACTCGCCGCGCGCCAGCACCAGCACCACGCCGGCGATCGACAGCACGGCGCCGGCCACCTGGCGCCGGCTCACCGGCACGCCGAAGAACAGCCAGCCGGTCAGCATCATCCACACCGGCATGCCGGACGCCACCAGCGTGACGTTGATCGGCGTCGAACTCTGCAACGCCATGTATTGCAGCGCGTTGTACATGCCGATGCCGAGCAGGCCCAGCAGCGCGTACTGCTTCCAGTAGCGCCACATGCCGGCCTCGCGCCGGAACACCGGCCCGGCCAGCGGCAGCAGGATGCAAAACGCGATCAGCCAGCGCAGGAAATTGAGCAGCACCGGCGGCAGCATGTCGTGCACCAGGCGGCCGACGATGGCGTTGCCGGCCCACAGCAGCGGAGGCAAAGTCAGCAGGAAAACGGTTTTGGGCGTCAGGCGATGGGTCATTTTTCTATTTTTTCGTGATAACTATGCAACATTACGTCCCGAGCATACCCGATTCCGCCGTTTCCGGCTGAAGGCCGGCGATAGAATTAGCGCCCGGCCGCCGCGGCGCGGTAAAATACAAGTTGCTGATCCACCCACTTAGAAAATATGAAACTCTCTAAACAACATTCGATGTACGAATCCGATCACACCCTGTTCATCAAGGCGCTGAAGGAAAAGAATCCGGGCATGGAAGAAGGCCAGCAAAAAGGCCGCGCGCTGCTGTGGGACCGTCCGCCGGTGTCGCTGGACGAGCAGGAGCGCCAGATGAAATCGGCCATCAAGCAACAAGCTTACGTCTACCAGAACAAGGTCTAAGCATTCCGGGGCGGCAAGGATGTTGCCAGACGACACGGTTGAAACGCAACCGCCGGTAGCCGACCTGGTCGGCGAGGAGGAGGCCGCGCCGTCGCCGGAGCTGGCGGAAGCGGCCGAGGCGGACGCCGCCGCCATCACCACCGAGGTGTCGGCCCTGGCCCGCTTGTACGGCGAGCCGATGCTGAAAATGCCGACCGACCTGTACATCCCGCCCGACGCGCTGGAAATCTTCCTCGACGCCTTCGAAGGCCCGCTGGACTTGCTGCTCTATCTGATCCGCAAGCAAAACTTCAACATCCTCGACATCCCGATGGCGCAGCTGACGCTGCAATACCTGAAATATGTCGACCAGATCCGCCTGTCCAACCTGGAGCTGGCGGCAGAATACCTGCTGATGGCGGCGATGCTGATCGAGATCAAGTCGCGCATGCTGCTGCCGCAGCGCCAGTCGGACCTGGAAATCGAAAGCGACGACCCGCGCGCCGAACTGGTGCGCCGCCTGCTGGAATACGAGCAGATCAAGCTGGCCGCCTACGACCTGAACACGATCCCCCAGGTCGACCGCGACTTCGTGCGCACGCAGATATTCATCGAGCAAAGCCTGGTGCCGACCTGGCCGGACGTGGCGACTATCGACCTGCAGCAAGCCTGGCTGGACGTGATGAAGCGCGCCAAACTGACCCAGCACCACAAGATCAGCCGCGAGGAACTGTCGGTGCGCGAGCACATGACGGGCATCCTGCGGCGCCTGCAATCGAGCCGCTTCGTCGAGTTCGCCGACCTGTTCGACATCGCCGGCGGCGTGCCGGTGGTGGTGGTGAACTTTGTCGCGCTGCTGGAGCTGGCCAAGGAAACGCTGATTGAAATTACCCAGGCCGAGCCGTTCGCGCCCATCTACGTGCGGCTCGCGTACTCGCCGGCCTGAACGGCCGCCCTCCCCTGAATTCCCATTACCGCTCATAGCGAACACATGTCATGAAAATCATCACTTCCATTGAAGAATTGCGCGACCAACTCAGCGGCCAACTGCGCACCGCCTTCGTCCCGACGATGGGCAACCTGCACGAGGGCCACTTGTCGCTGATGCGGCTGGCGCGCAAGCACGGCGACCCGGTGGTCGCGTCGATCTTCGTCAACCGCCTGCAGTTCGGCCCGAACGAGGATTTCGACAAGTACCCGCGCACCTTCCAG
Source organism: Duganella hordei (assembly GCF_040369125.1). Lineage (NCBI taxonomy): Bacteria > Pseudomonadati > Pseudomonadota > Betaproteobacteria > Burkholderiales > Oxalobacteraceae > Duganella > Duganella hordei. The sequence continues at coordinate 57,332 of NZ_BPWI01000007.1, read as the reverse complement.
GCCGACGTCGAGAAGCTGGAGAAGGAAGGCGTGTACGTGCTGTTCGCACCGACCGAGAAGGATCTGTACCCGGAGCCGCAGGAGTACCGTGTGCAGCCGCCGGACGGCCTGGGCAACACGCTGGAGGGCGAATTCCGCCCGGGCTTCTTCAACGGCGTGTGCACGGTGGTGACCAAGCTGTTCTCGTGCGTGCAGCCGCGCGTGGCCGTGTTCGGCAAGAAGGATTACCAGCAGCTGATGATCGTGCGTAACATGAGCCGCCAGTTCGCCATGCCGACCGAGATCATCGCGGCCGAGACGTATCGCGCCGACGACGGCCTGGCGCTGTCGTCGCGCAATATGTATCTGTCGGAAACGGAACGGGCGGAAGCGCCGGCGCTGTACCAGACCTTGAATTTCGTGGCCAATGAAATGCGCTCGGGCCATCTGGACGTGTTCCAGCTGGAGCACAAGGCGATGGACGACCTGGCCAAGCGCGGCTGGAAACCGGACTACATCTCCATCCGCAAGCGCAACGACCTGCAGCCGCCCAACGCCGGCGACCTGGCGCAAGGCGCGCAACTGGTGGTGCTGGCGGCCGCCAAGCTGGGCTCGACCCGTTTGATCGACAACCTGGAAATTTAAGGCTTAGGCGGCACAGCGGGCGCCACCGGCAGCACGCTGACGCCCTGCGGCGTGACCTGGATGATCATGGCCGGCACGGTCGCTGCCGGCGCCGGCGTCTTCGGTACCGCGTTGTTCAGCACGAAGGTCATCACCGTGATGAAAATCGCGATCGTGGCGATGAAGGTGCCCACCATCCATCTGACCAACTGCGACACCGCGCTTTCGACGGTGCTGGCGATTTTGGCCTCCACCGCCACGCGCATCTCTCTCATCGACTCGCGTATCGCCTCCGTGCGCTCGTCGAGCACGGCACGAAGGCCGGCCATCTCGGCGTGCAGGCTGTCTGTCCTGCCAGCCATCTCGGCGTGCAGGCTGTCTGTCCTGCCAGCCATCTCGGCGTGTAAGCTATCCGCCTTGGCATCGATATAGTCTTTGTCAGAATTGGAGTTCATGCGCACATAATCCGCCGCGCAATTGGCCATGTCAACGCGCGCACGCGTGACGATTGAGACGGATCAGGCTGCGACGTTTTGCGCCCAGGCCAGCGCGGAGAGGTGGGCTTTGTTGACATCTTCCGGGCTCAGCTTGAGCGAGGCGGCCAGCGAGGCGACCAGGTCGGAATTGAGTTCGCAGGCTTCGGCCAGCGCCAGGTAGGGGCCGTATTTGCCGCTGCGGGTGAGCAGCGCGGCAACCACGTCGTCGGACAGCTGGATATTGGCCAGCACTTCCTGCATGGTGATGCCCAGCAGCCGGTCCAGCAGCGAGAACATGCCCGCCACGAAGATGTTTTCCGCTTCGCTCTTGCCCAGCGCGGCCTGCCCCAGCAGTTCGGCCAGGCGGCCGCGCACCACCGCCGTCTCCAGCAGCACCGGCGAGTAGCCGGACGTGCTGGCGGTGGCCAGCAGCAAGGTCAGCCAGCGGTACAGCGGCGTGTAGCCCAGCAGGGTCAGCGCCTGCTTCAGCGACTGGATCTCGCGCCCGGCGCCGAAGCCGGCCGAGTTGATGAAGCGCAGCAGTTTGTACGACAGGGTCGCATCGCGCTTGAGCACGGCCTCGAGCTGGACGATGTCGGCGTTCTGGCGCACCATCTGCATCAGCTGCATGATGATGGTTTGCGCCGGATTCAAGCCCTTGGAGTCGCTGCTGGGGCGCGGCGTCAGGTGCAGCTTGCCGACGAAGGCGTTCAGCCCCAGCGCGGCGCAGGCGTCGAAATCGCCCCAGTTGCTGACCGGCCGCGCGACCATGCCCACCGACGATTGCTTCAGCGCCGCATAGGTGCGCGCCTGGGCGCCGACGTCGGCGCCGGAAAAGCGCACTTCGACATACGAGGCGATGGTCGGCAGGCGGCTGCCGATGCGGCTCAGGTCGGCCTCGCGCAGCAGGATGCCGACGCCGCCGGCGCGCAGCGCCTGCACGGCGGCCATGGTGTCGGGATTGGCAAGCTCGGCGGTACGGATGGACAGCACGGTGCGCTCGGGCGGCAGCTGATGCAGGGCGTCGGTCGACAGCATCGCCGGCACCGCTTCAAGGAACAGGATCTTGTCGCGCAGCAGCCAGCCCTGGTCCTCGTCGTTGACCTGTTCGGCCACGAAGCCGATCAGCAATTCCAGTTCGGCCGGCGTCGACGGCGCACCGCCGGGCCGCTGCCAGGACAGTTCATAGCCAACCACCCTCTGCTTGGCGTCCAGCAGCGGTTCACGGACGAGGAAATTGGTTTGGTGCATGGTTATCTATGAAAGACAGCGGATCAGAAACCCAGGCTATCGAGCAGATCGTCCACCTGCTCCTGGTCGGCCACCACGCCTTCGCCGGTCGGATCGATTTGCGGTCCGTTCAGCAAGCCGTTGTCGAGCTCCTTCTTCATCTGTTCAGGCGCGAAATCGATCAGCATCTGCACCAGCTGCTTTTCCAGGTTTTGTGCGATCGAGGTGACCTTCTTGATCACCTGCCCGGTCAAATCCTGGAAATCCTGCGCCATCATGATGTCCATCAGATGGGCCTTGGTCTGCGTCGCGCCGTCGGCGGCGCCGTCCAGCGCGGCGACGGTTTGCTGCGCCAGCGCCTGCCACTGCGGGTCCGGCGCGCCGGCCGCCAGCAGGCCGTTCCACGAGGCGCTCAGCTGCCTGGCGTCGCCGCCTATCCGGTCCTGCAGCGGACTGGCGGCATCGGTGGCGTTTAACACTTTCTGCGCCGCGTCTTCGCTGAGGCGGGCGACGTAATCGAGGCGGTCGCGGGCGTCCGGGATGTCGGATGCCGCTTTTTCTATCAATTTATCCAGGCCCAGCCCGCGTAAGCTTTCATGCAAGGCCCGCGTCATGTGACCGATACGCGACAAAAACTCCTCATTCGGATCCATCGCGACCGCGGCGGATCCGCTGTGTTGCTCAACCATTATCAAGCTCCGAGCTTCTCGAAGATCTTGTTCAGCTTTTCATCCAGCGTTGCTGCGGTGAATGGTTTAACCACATAGCCGTTGGCGCCTGCCTGGGCAGCCGCGATGATGTTTTCCTTTTTCGCCTCGGCGGTCACCATCAGCACCGGCAGCTTGGCCAGCGCGGGATCGGCACGGATGTTTTGCAACATCGTCAAGCCGTCCATGTTCGGCATATTCCAGTCGGACACGACGAAGTCGAACGATTCAGCGCGCAGCTTGGCCAGCGCCATCACGCCGTCTTCCGCCTCATCGACATTGGCATAACCCAGTTCTTTCAACAGATTCCGGACAATGCGGCGCATCGTCGAAAAATCGTCAACAACTAAAAATTTCATCTTTGGATCAGCCATGAATTACTCCGTTGTTTCTCTACGCGGTGGTTGTTAATAGTATCTACGTGCCAGCAAGTTGTAGGATAGCATTTTCGTTGCTTTAAGGCGAACAAAGTAGCAGTAAAACGTCAAACAGGGGCATTTATACCCTTTATACCCGCAAAGCCCGCATGCCGTGGGCCGCCAGGTAACCCAGCACCATGCCCGGCAGCGCCTGCAGCGCGCCGACTTCGTGGGCGGCGCCGATGGCGATCGCCTCGCGCGGCATGCCGAACACCACGCAGCTGGCCTCGTCCTGGGCGAAATTATACGCGCCGGCGCCCTTCATCTCCAGCATGCCGGCCGCGCCATCCTTGCCCATGCCGGTCAGGATAACCCCAACCGCGTTTTTACCGGCGCACTGCGCGGCTGAACGGAACAGCACGTCCACCGACGGCCGGTGGCGGTTGACCGGCTCGGCCTGGTCGATGCGGGTCATGTAGTTGGCGCCGCTGCGGGTCAGGTACAGGTGCGAGTGGCCGGGGGCGATGTAGGCGTGGCCCGGCAGCACGCGCTCGTTGCCCTGCGCTTCCTGCACCGAGATCTTGCACAGGCTGTTGAGGCGCTTGGCGAACGAGGTGGTGAAGCCTTCGGGCATGTGCTGGGTGATCAGGATGCCGGGGCAGTCGGACGGCATCTGCATCAGGAACTCGCGGATCGCCTCGGTGCCGCCGGTGGAGGCGCCGATGATGATCAGCTTTTCCGACGAGGTCAGCGGATTGCGCAGCTGCGGCAGCTGGGTCTGTCCGCCCTGGCCGTCGGCGCCGGCCTGCGGCAGCACGCGCGCGCGCACCCGCGCCTTGGAGGCGGCGCGGATCTTGTCGGTGATCAGGTCGGTGTACTCGCGCATGCCGGCCTGGATCGAGATCTTCGGCTTGGTGACGAAGTCGACCGCGCCCAGTTCCAGCGCGCGCATGGTGATCTCCGAGCCGCGCTCGGTCAGCGACGACACCATCACCACCGGCATCGGCCGCAGCCGCATCAGTTTTTCCAGGAAGTCGAGGCCGTCCATCTTCGGCATCTCGACGTCGAGCGTCAGCACGTCGGGGTTGTGCTGCTTGATCAGCTCGCGCGCGACCAGCGGATCGGGGGCGGCCGCCACCACTTCCATGTCGGGCTGGCTGTTGATGATCTCGCTCATCACGCTGCGGATCAGCGCGGAATCGTCGACGATCAGGACTTTGATCTTCATAAAACGCTACTTTCCGGGCCCTATGCCCTCAATTCGGTCAGAACAGGTCGATCTCGCCGCCCACCGGCGCCACCTTGAGGCGGCTGGCGTACTCGATCTCGCGCTTGGCCAGCGTGTCGTTGTGGGTCTGCATCAGCTTTTTCACCAGCACCTTGCCGGTGCGGGGGAAGAAATACACCTTGCGCGGGTGGATGTCGTTCAGGTCCTCGGCCACCACGCGGATTTTCTCGACCTTGAGGAAGTTCAGCACGAAGGCGGCGTTGCGCTCGCCGACGTTGATCGCGGTGAAGCCCTTGAGCACGGCGCCGCCGCCGAACACCTTGGCCTCCATGTTCTCGCGCTTGGCGCCGGCCTTGAGCAGGTCGTTGATCAGGATTTCCATCGCATACGTGCCATAGCGCGCCGAGGCCGACACCGGGCTGCCGTTGTCGCCGCCGCCATCGGGCAGCATGAAGTGGTTCATGCCGCCCAGGCCGGTGACCCGGTCGCGGATGCAGGCCGACACGCAGGAGCCGAGCACCGTCACGATCAACATGTCCTTGTTGGTGAAGTAGTACTCGCCCGGCAGTATCTTGGCGGCTTCGCAGTCGAACGTTCTATCGTAATAGACGTTCGTGGCAAATTGTTCGAGATCCATTTTTTATTCTCATGTGCGTTGCGATGCTTTTTGGGCAGCACCACGGTGTTGATCGTCCAGCTCGTACACCGTCTTGCCGCGTAGTTTGAGCGACTCCGACACGTAGAGGAAATTCTCCGAATGGCCCGCGAACAACAGGGCGTCCGGTTTCATCAATGGGACAAAGCGGGACAGTATTTTACGCTGAGTCGCCTTGTCAAAGTAAATCATCACGTTCCGGCAAAAAATCACATCGAACTGGCCGCTGATCGGCCAGTTGTCGGCCAGCAGGTTCAGCTGCTTGAAAGTGATCATGTTGCGCAACTCCGGCCGCACGCGCGCCATGCCTTCGCGGTCGCCCTTGCCCTTGAGGAAAAAGCGGCGCGAACGCTCGGGCGACATCTTGTCCAGCCGGTCCATGGTGTAGACGCCGTTGGCGGCCGTGGCCAGCACATTGGTGTCGATGTCGGTGGCGATGATCTGGCAGTTCGGCGTCAACGTGTTGAACGCCTCGCAGACGGTCATGGCGATCGAGTACGGCTCCTCGCCGGTCGAGCTGGCCGAGCACCAGATGGTGATCGGTTCGCGCTTGCCCTTGATATGTTCGGCCAGCAGCGGGAAGTGGTGCGCCTCGCGGAAGAACGAGGTCAGGTTGGTGGTCAGCGCGTTGGTGAACGACTCCCATTCCTCGCCCAGGCGCCCGGCCTCGAGGTCGTCCAGGTATTTGCCGAACGAACCGATGCCGGTGGCGCGCAAACGCCGCGCCAGACGGCTGTACACCATCTCCTGCTTGCTGTCGGCCAGCGAGATGCCGGCCCGTTTGTAGATCAGGCCGCGGACGCGTTCGAAGTCCTTGGCGTTGAAATCAAACTCTTTGACGGTGTCTTTGGTTTGCGGCATATGTTAAAACCTTTATTTGTATCCACTAACAATGCCCGCGGCGGCGTCCTCTTAAAACTCTTCCCACTCCTCGCCGGCAGCCGGCGCCGGGGTGGCCAGTTTTTTCGGCGCGGCCGGACGGGCCGCGGCGGCCACGCGCGGCGCGGGCGCCGGCACCGGTGCCGGTGCGGCCACCGCCGCACGCGGCGCCGGCCGCGGTGCCGGCGCGCGGGCGGACGAACGATGCGCCTCGTCATCGGCCAGCTTGAAGATGCTGACCGCCTGCGCCAGCATCTGCGCCTGTTCCTGCATGCTCTCGGCCGCCGCGGCAGCCTGCTCCACCAGCGCGGCGTTTTGCTGCGTCATCTCGTCCATCTGGGTGATGGCCTGGTTGACTTCCTCGATGCCGTTGCTCTGTTCCTGGGTGGCGGCGGTGATCTCGCCCATGATGTCGGCCACCTGGCGGATCGAGGTCACGATCAGGTCCATGGTCTGGCCGGCCTCGTCGACCAGCTTGCTGCCGGCGTCGACCTTGTTGACCGAATCGCCGATCAGTTCCTTGATTTCCTTGGCCGCGCCGGCCGAGCGCTGGGCCAGGTTGCGCACCTCGGACGCCACCACGGCGAAGCCGCGGCCCTGTTCGCCCGCGCGGGCCGCCTCGACCGCCGCGTTCAGCGCCAGGATGTTGGTCTGGAACGCGATGCCGTCGATGACGCCGATGATGTCGACGATCTTGCTCGAGCTGGCCTTGATCGAGCCCATGGTTTCGACCACCTGCGACACCACGGTGCCGCCCTTCTCCGCCACCGACGAGGCCGATACGGCCAGCTGGTTGGCCTGGCGCGCGTTGTCGGCGTTCTGCTTGACGGTGGAGGTCAGCTCTTCCATCGACGACGCCGTCTCTTCGAGCGAACTGGCCTGCGACTCGGTGCGCGCCGACAGGTCGGCGTTGCCGGAGGCGATCTCCTGCGACGCGGTGGAAATCATCTCGGTGCCGTTGCGCACGTCGCCGACGGTCTTGGACAGGCTGTCGTTCATGTCCTTGAGCGCCTGCAGCAGCTCGCTGGTCTCGTCCTTGCCTTCGACATGGACCTGCGAGGTCAGCTCGCCGGCGGCCACTTTCTGCGCCACTTCGACGGCGCCGGCCAGCGGGCCGGTGATCGAGCCGGTGATGACGGCCGCGCAGGCGATGCCGAGCACCACCGCCACCGCGCCCAGGCCGAACAGCATCATCATCAGGCTGCGGTCGGAGCTGACCGAGCCGTCCATCACTTCCTTGGCGTTGGCCTGCTGCATGTCGACCAGCTTGTTGATCAGCGCCAGCGTCTGCTGGTTGAGCGGATCGATGCGGCCGGAAATGACCTTGGCCGCGCCTTCGCTGTTAAACGCCAGCACCTGGCCGATCGCTTCCTTGAACGCCTTGTCGACGTCGACGTCCAGCGCGGCGATGTCGGCCAGCGCTTTCTTTTCAGCGTCGTTCAGGCCCAGCGCCTTCAGGTCGACCTGCGCCTTGTCGTAGCGGGCGCGCTGGTCCTTGACCTTCTGTTCTTCCTTCTGCATCAGGCTGACGTCCGACTGCAGGCCGATGTTGCGCATGGCGATGCCGGTCTCCAGCATCGCGCTCTTCATGGCGCCGGCCTGCAGGTTCTTCGCGGTCGACAGCTCGAGGCCCTTGGTCAGCTTGCTCTTGTTGCTGTAGTTCAGGTAATTGGTCATCAGGACCATCGCCACCAGGATCAGCAGTATGCTGCCGAAGCCTATCCTGAGGCGGGCGCCGATTTTGAAGTCGCGTAAATTCATCTTGTTCTCCCCTATGCTGTCTATGCTTGCTCGCCGGGACCTGCTCGCGAACCCCGGATGTGTGTGGTCACTGGCGCGCACTCTCTGGGCGCTGCCTTGGTACTGACGGCGGCGTGGCTTAGGCCGCGATCTGCTCCATCAAGCCCATCTCGGCGCTTGACATCAGCTTGTCGATGTTGACCAGGATCAGCATACGCTCATCGATGGTGCCCAGGCCGATCATGTAGTCGGTGCTGAAGGCGGTGCCCATCTCCGGCGCCGGCTTGACCTGCTCCGGCGTCAGGGTGGTCACGTCCGACACCGAGTCCACCACCATGCCGACGATGCGGCCGCTGATGTTGAGGATGATGACCACGGTGAACTGGTCGTACACCGGCGAGCCAAGGTTGAACTTGATGCGCATGTCGACCACCGGGATGATGATGCCGCGCAGGTTGATCACGCCCTTGATGAACTCCGGCGCGTTGGCGATGCGGGTCACCGCCTCGTAGCCGCGGATCTCCTGCACCTTGAGGATGTCGATGCCGTATTCCTCCGAGCCCAGCGTGAACGCCAGGTATTCGTGGCCGGCGATCTCGTTTGCTCCGGTGGTTAGTACCTCTGCCATGATGGTTTCCTTGGTGGATTAGCTAAAAATCTGCTCGTCGGCGAGCTGACGGGATGAGCGTATCAATGCGGCGACATCGAGGATCAGCGACACGCCGCCGTCGCCCAATATGGTGGCGCCGGAGATGCCGGCCACCTTGCGGTAATTCGATTCCAGGTTCTTGACCACCACCTGCTGCTGGCCGACCAGGTCGTCGATGAACAGGCCGGCCTTGCGGCCGTCGGTCTCGATGATGACGACGATGCCCTGGCACGGATCGGTGAAGCGCGGCGTGATGTCGAACATCTGGTACAGCGGCACCAGCGGCAGGTATTCGCCGCGCACCTTGATCACGCGGCCCTTGCCGGAAATTTCCTTGACGTCTTCCGGCGCCGGCTGCAGCGATTCGATGACAAAGCCCAGCGGCAGGATGTAGACCTCCTCGCCGACGCGGATCGACATGCCGTCCAGGATCGCCAGGGTCAGCGGCAGCGAAATCGAGATCGTGGTGCCGAAGCCCTTGGCCGAGCGGATGTCGACCACGCCGCCCATGGCGGTGATGTTGCGCTTGACCACGTCCATGCCCACGCCGCGGCCGGACACGTCGGTCACCTGCTCGGCGGTCGAGAAGCCGGGCGCGAAGATCAGCTGCCAGACGTCGGCGTCGCTCATGTTGTCGCTCAGCGGCAAGCCGTTCTGCTGCGCCTTGGCCAGGATCCTCTCCCGGTTCAGGCCGCCGCCGTCGTCGGACACCTCGATGATGATGTTGCCGCCCTGGTGGGAGGCCGACAGGAACAGCCGGCCCGAGTCGCTCTTGCCGGCCGCGCGGCGCACGTCGGGCATCTCGATGCCGTGGTCGATCGAGTTGCGCACCAGGTGGGTCAGCGGGTCGACGATGCGCTCGATCAGGCCCTTGTCCAGTTCGGTGGCCGCGCCGTTGGTGATGAAATCGACCTTCTTGCCCAGCTTGGCCGCCAGGTCGCGCACCATGCGCGGGAAGCGCGAGAACACGAAGTCCATCGGCATCATGCGGATCGACATCACCGCTTCCTGCAGGTCGCGCGTGTTGCGGGTCAGCTGGCTGACGCTGTTCAACAGGCGCTCGTGCACCATCGGGTCCAGCGTGTCGACGCGCTGCTCGATCATCGCCTGCGTGATCACCAGCTCGCCCACCAGGTTGATCAGCTGGTCGACCTTTTCGATCGACACCCGGATCGACGACGATTCGGCGCCCGGTCCGGGGCCGCCCTTTTCCTTCTCTTCCTTCTTGGCGGCCTTCTTTTCCTCTTCGACGACGGCCTGCGCCGGCGCCGCCTCGGCGACGATGCCGGCGGCCGCGCGGATCTGCTCGACCGGCTGGAAGAAGCCGTAGCCGCGGGCGTCATCGGCGCCGGCGTCGGCGTTGGCGCGGATCTCGTCCAGCGGCTGGAAGAAGCCGTAGCCCTCGCCGCTGCCGCTGGCGGCCGGGTGCAGCTCGGCTTCGTCGAAGAAGCCGTAGCCCAGGTCTTTCTCGACTTTCGAGCGCTCGGCGTTTTCCAGCCGCGCCTGCTTGGCGTCCAGCGCCGGCAGCTCGGTCACCACCATGTCGTCCGGGTTCAGCACGAACGAGCAGATGGCGATGATGTCGTCCAGGCTCTCGTGCGTGGTGACCACCATCGCGTTGCGCTCCTTGTCCAGCGGCGTGATCGAGACGTGGCCCATCAGGCCCAGCTCGGCGCCCAGCGCGGTCACCTCGCGGTGCGCCATGGCCGGCAGCTCGAGCCGGTAGCGGCGCCCGCCGCTGTGGTCGACCGCCCTGGTCTCGGCCGCCTGGAACGACGGCGCCACGTGCGCCATCGCCGCCAGCGGCATGTCCTGCGCCAGCGACTGCAGCATCATGCGCACGTCGCCGACCGCGTCCTGGTCGACCGCGGCGCCGTGGCGGTGGCCGTCCAGCTGCATCTTGAGGATGTCCTTGGCCGCCAGGAAGGCGTCGACGTGCTCGGACGTCAGCGCCATCTCGCCCTTGCGGATGCGGTCGAGCAGCGTTTCCAGGATGTGGGTCACCTCGGTCATGTCGGTGACGCCGAACGTCGACGCGCCGCCCTTGACGGAATGGGCGGTGCGGAAGATCGCGTTCAGATCCTCCGGGTCCGGATGGTCGACGGTGACGGCCAGCAGCAGCCGCTCCATTTCAGCCAGCAATTCCTCGGCCTCATCGAAAAAGACCTGGAAAAACTGGCTTATATCGATGGTCATGGTGATACTCCGTAAAGTTCGCTCAGCGTCATTGCATGCGCCCTATCAGCCGATGACCTTCTTCACTACCTCGATGAGCCGCTGGGGATCGAAGGGCTTGACCAGCCAGCCGTTGGCGCCGGCGGCGCGGCCCTTGGCTTTCATTTCGTCGGACGACTCGGTGGTCAGCATCAGGATCGGGGTCTTCTGATACGCCGGCAGCTCGCGCAGCAGCTTGATCAGCTGCAGGCCGTCCATGCGCGGCATGTTCTGGTCGGTCAGCACCAGGTCGACGCTTTGCAGCTTGGCTTTTTCCAGCCCGTCCTGGCCATCCACCGCCTCGACCACCAGGTAGCCGGCCGCCTTCAGGCTGAAGGCGACCATCTGGCGCAGGGAACTGGAATCATCAACTGCAAGTATTGTCTTGGCCATCTTTGCTCTCACTCTATATATGCCGGACACGCTGTCCGTCTTTAAAACAATCGGTAGGTTGCGGCGTCAGAACAGTTCGATGTCGCCGCTCTCCAGGTGTTGTTGGCTGACCGCCTTGCGCAGCACGCTGCGCAGCTCCAGGCTCTGGATCGCCAGCGCCATGCTGACCTTGCCCAGCAAGGCGACGATTTCCTCGTTGTCGCTCTCGGGCAGCATCTCGGCGCCGTGCGCGCCCAGCGTGCCGAGGAACTCGCGCAGGCCGGTCACCCGCTTCAAGGTGCGGTCGATCAGCTGGCTCGTCATGTCCTGGAACTGCAGGCTGGTGATGGCGGCGTTGACATAGGCGCCGACGTTGCCCTGCAAGGCCTCGAGCTGCTCGCGCTGCTCGGGCGTGGCGGTGCCGCCCTCGAGCAGCAGCTTGATCGTCGCCTGCTCGGCCTCGACCGCCTGGTGGATGGCCATGAAGTTGAAGGACAGCTTTTCAATCGCCTCCTCCAGCAGCAGGCCGGTCTGGATCAGATCGGTCTCGACTTCGGTCAAATGCTTGCGCCCATGGTCAGACACGCCCGACAGCAGGCGCTTGACATGGGAGCCCAGGATTTTTTTTCTCGTCATAACACTCTCGTCGTTCTACTCTTCTACTGTCTTACTTGCGCACCGGCGGTCCGGCCGGCGCCGTTGCCGCGGCCGGCGCCGCGGCGCCGTCGTCGGCGCCCACCTCCATCTGCCGCACGCCGTCGCGCATGACGTTTTCCTCGGTGCGCTTGTTCATCACGATGATGCTGATGCGGCGGTTGATCGGGTTGAACGGGTCGGCCTTGTCGAGGTTGGCGGCCGAGGCCAGCCCCACCACGCGCAGCACCTTGGCGTCGGCCATGCCGCCGGCGATCAGCTCGCGGCGCGAGGCGTTGGCGCGGTCGGCCGACAATTCCCAGTTGCTGTAGCCGGCGTCGCTCAGGTAGGGCGTCGAATCGGTGTGGCCGGACAGGCCGATCTTGTTGGGCACGTCGTTCAGCACAAAGCCGATCTCGTGCAGGATCTCGCGCGTGTACGGCTGCAGCTCGGCCTTGGCCAGCGCGAACATCGGCCGGTTCTGCTCGTCGACGATCTGGATCCGCAAGCCCTCGCTGGTGATGTCGAGCAGCAGCTGCTTCTTGTACTTGTTGAGCAGCGGGTTCGACTCGATCTTGGCCTCGATCTTTTCCTTCAGCGCCTTCAGCCGCTGCGCCTCCTCGGCCTCCAGCGCGGCCTTGGCGGCCGTCAGGTTGAAGGTTTTCTGGATGGTCGGATCGTCGCTGGCCTTGACCTGGCCGTCGCGCCGGGTCAGGTCCTTGCCGCCGCCGGGGATCACCGACGAGCTGTCGCCGCTGCCCGAGCCGCCCTGCATGGCCACCTTCAGCGGCGTCTTGAAATATTCGGAGATGCCGTTGAGGTCGCCCTTGGTGGTCGAGCCCAGCAGCCACATCAGCAGGAAAAACGCCATCATCGCCGTCACGAAGTCGGCATACGCGATCTTCCACGCGCCGCCATGGTGGCCGCCGCCGCCCTTCTTGATCCGTTTGACGATGATCGGCCGCAAGCCTTCTTCAGCCATGACGTTTCCTCAATGCGTAGACAATGGCGAGCATGATACCGGCTACCGCGCTCACTTGGACTTCGATTTCTTGATGTGATCCTCTAACTCGGCAAACGACGGCCGCTCGGTCGAGTACAGCACCTTGCGGCCAAACTCGACCGCCAGCGCCGGCGCGTAGCCGTTCAGGCTGGCCAGCAGGGTGACCTTGACGCACTGGTACATCTTGGTCGATTCCTCCAGCTTCTGCTCCAGCAGGGTCGACAGCGGACCGACAAAGCCGTAGGCCAGCAGGATGCCGAGGAAGGTGCCGACCAGCGCGTGCGCGATCAGGATGCCCAGCTCGGCCGGCGGCAAGCCCACCGATTCCATCGTATGCACCACGCCCATCACCGCCGCCACGATGCCGAACGCCGGCATGCCGTCGCCCAGCTTGGCGATCGCGTGCACCGGCACGGCGCCTTCGTGGTGATGGGTCTCGATCTCGTTGTCCATCAGGTTTTCGATCTGGAACGCATCCATATTACCCGACACCATCAGGCGCAGGTAGTCCGTCATGAATTCAACGATGTGGTGGTCTTCCAGCACGCTCGGATACTTGCTGAACAGCGGACTCTGGTCCGGGCCGTCGATGTCGCCCTCGATCGACATCAGGCCTTCCTTGCGCACCTTGGACAGGACGTCGAACAGCAGCGACATCATTTCCATGTACAGATCCTTGGTGTAGCGCGAACCCTTGAACAGCGTCGGGATGGCGGCCAGCGTGGCTTTCAGCGCCTTGCTGTTATTGCCGACCAGGAAAGCACCGGCCGCGCCGCCGCCTATCATCAGCAGCTCCAGCGGCTGCAACAGCGCGGCCAGATGCCCGCCGTTCAACGCGAAACCGCCGAACACGCCGACGCAGACGATTACATATCCAATGATGACTAACAAGTGCGCTGACTCCCCAGAGCGAAATCGGTGGCTGTCCCGGCGCAATCCAGACTAACAAACAGCCGATTTCAATAAATTTACATGTAGAACTACAATAGCGTGAGTCGGGGGGACGGGCAAGTGAATAACGCCAAATGATGCTTAAAAGTACCAAATGTAGAGGGCGTCGCCGCCCTGTGTGGCGTGGATGGTCTGATCGGGCGCGCGGGCGTCGATAGCAAATTCGTAGCTGAGCAGCATGGACCCGGGCCGCATTTCGGCCGCCGCCTTGCGCCACAGTCCGGCCATGGCGGCCGGCGACAGGTAGGCGAACACGGCATCGTAACGGGAGAAGTCGAGGTTTTCGTAGTCGCCCAGCAAAAACCGGGCGCCGCTGCCGGCCAGGCGCGCGCGCAGCCGGCTGACCAGCCACGGCAGCGGCGCCAGTTCGATGCCGCCGCAGTCGGCGTCCGGCCGCAGCCGCGCCAGATACAGCACCAGTCCGCCGAGGCCGCTGCCGATATCGATCAGCCGCAGCGGCCGCCCCGGCGGCAACGCTTGACCTACCGCATGCCAGACCGCGGGGCCGGACGGGTAATACGGCACTTGCGTACGAAACGTCGACCAATACAAACCCAGCAACACCAGGAACACGGCCAGGAACAGCCACGACGGCAGCTGCAGCGCCAGCGCCGCCAGCACCGCCGGCGGGAACAGCAGCTGGATGCCGCGCCACCAGACGGCCAGCCCCAGCCGCCACGTGATGGCGGCCGCCAGCGCGCCCTGCACCACGGCGACGGTCAGATAACTCATGGGAAAATGCGCGCTGGCCAGCAGATACACGATGGCCAGGGTCAGCGGCGCGGCGCCGCATTGGATCAGCAGCGCCCGCACGGCGGGCGCGCGGACGATGCGCAACAGGTAGGGTTCGCGGGCGGCGGGCCGGGTCACGCGGCCAGGGCGTCGGCGTCGCGGGCTTTCTTGGTCTTGCCGGCGCGCGAAGGCATGTGGCACAGGCCGCAGACATAGCTGCCGTTCAGGTCCATGCAGTTGACCACGAACTTGCCCTGGCAGCGCCCGCACGGGGCCGTTTCCAGCATCTTGCTGCTGAAGAAACGCACCAGGGTCCAGGCTCGGGTCAGCGACAGCAGCGGCTCTTCGCCCGCTTCCGGCGGCATTTGCTCCAGGTACAGCTTGTAGGCCTTCATGACCGCCTCGATGCCGGTGGCGCCGGCGTGCTCGGTCAGGAACTTGTGAATATTGATGAACAGCGAAGAGTGGATGTTCGGCTGCCAGGTCAGGAACCAGTCGGTCGAGAACGGCAACATGCCCTTGGGCGGCGACACGCCCTTCAACTCCTTGTACAGCTTGAGCAGGCGCTCGCGCGACAGCGACACTTCCGATTCCAGCAGCTGCAGCCGGGCGCCAAGCTGGATCAGTTCGATCGCCAGCTGGATTTCCTGGGCTTCCGACACTACGCTTTTCTTGGTCATGGTTTCCGCTCCGCGCCGTGAGGTTGATTAAGCGATTTCTTCGACGGCCTGGCCGGCCATCAGGATGGCGGCGTGCGACTGGGCCAGCACGCGATCCTTGTTGTAGCTGGTCAGCATCGACAGGATGGCGCCGTCGTCGAAGCGGAAGCGGGCCAGCATCATGTTGCCGCCTGCCAGTTTCAGGATTTGCGCGTTGCTCATGCCTTCGATCAGGTCGGCGATGTCGGCGGCGATGCCAAGACGAAAGATCGCGGTGACTTTGTCGGCGCGGATCATCTGCTGAGCCAGCATCAAATAGCTCAGGTTGGCGTCGCGAATTTCGGCCATCATATCGTTAGCGGTCATTTCCATCTCCTAGTCCGTTATCTGCACTGCGGAACACATTTGCGTTTCCAGTGAGATACATTCTGCGTGAGCAACAAAAAACGGAGTAGAGGATGAGCTCCGTATTTTTCACCGGAGAATAGCGAACGCGACCCGTCGGTGTTTGTCTTACAAACACTCGCAGATCGATGGCCTACGCCCTTGCGGCGTAGAAATTTTTAGGTCCAGAATCTTCAAAAAAGTCCTGTCATGAAACGAAAAATAGTGCTCGACGCGACTCTTTTTTGCTACATCTAACCCGGTTACGGCAGCAATTCGGGGAACTTTAGGGTTTCAGCAAAAATATTTTAAGTATTTTCGACTTCCCTCTTGCCACCTGATGGCGCTTTTCCGCTCATCATGAAACTGGTAACGGCAGCGGTTTCGGGAACTTTAGGGTTTTTTTGAAAAAAATCGAAAATATTTTAAAAAAGTCCGCAAACCCAGCATTCATGCGGGTTTGCGGGGTATGGCACCGGCCCCGACGGCGCTTCTGGGGCGCCCTTTCCGGGTTACACTAGCAACTTATTGACATCTAAAGCATCCAACCACTTGCCGGAAAGTTACACAATGACAACTCGCAACGACTGCCTGGAACGCGACGCGCAAGATCCGCTCGCCTGCCTGCGCGACCAGTTCGACCTGCCGCCCAACGTGATTTATCTCGATGGCAACTCTTTGGGCGCCCGTCCCAAGGCCGCCCTCGCCCGCGCGCAGCAGCTGATCGTCCAGGAATGGGGGCACGACCTGATCCGCAGCTGGAACACCGCCGGCTGGTTCGACCTGCCCAAGCGCCTGGGCAACCGCCTGGCCCCGCTGATCGGCGGCGCCGACGGCGAAGTCGTCGTCACCGACACCACCTCGGTCAACCTGTTCAAGGCGCTGGCCGCCGCGCTGCAGATGCAGGCCGCCGACCCGGCCGGCGCCGAGCGCCGCACCATCGTCACCGAGCGCTCCAACTTCCCGACCGACATCTACATGGCGCAGGGACTGAGCGCCTGGCTCGATCGCGGCTACACCGTCAAGCTGGTCGACAGCGTCGAGCAGCTGCCGGCCGCCATCGGCGCCGACACCGCCGTGGTCATGCTCACCCACGTCAACTACCGCACCGGCCACCAGCACGACATGCGCGCCACCAGCGCCCTGGCCCACGCGGCCGGCGCGCTGATCGTCTGGGACCTGGCGCACTCGGCCGGCGCGCTGCCGGTCGACCTGAACGCCGACGGCGCCGACCTGGCGGTAGGCTGCACCTATAAATACCTGAACGGCGGCCCCGGCGCGCCGGCCTTCATCTGGGTGCCGGCCAGGCACCAGGCGCGCTTCCGCCAGCCCTTGTCCGGCTGGTGGGGCCATGCCGCCCCGTTCGCCATGGCGCCGGACTTCGCGCCGGTCGACGGCATCGGCCGCGCGCTGTGCGGCACGCAGCCGGTGGTGTCGCTGGCCCTGGTCGAATGCGGGCTGGATGTGTTTGCGCAAACCACGATGGCGGCCGTCCGCGCCAAGTCGCTGGCGCTGACCGACCTGTTCATCGAGCTGGTCGAGCAGCGCTGCGCCGATCATCCGCTGGGGCTGGTGACGCCGCGTGAGCATGCGCGGCGCGGCAGCCAGGTCAGCTTCACCCATCCCCATGGCTACGCCGTGATGTCGGCGCTGATCGCGCGCGGCGTCATCGGCGACTACCGCGAGCCGGCCATCATGCGCTTCGGCTTCACGCCGCTGTACACCAGCTTTGCCGACGTATGGGACGCCGTCGAGATCCTGCGCGACATCCTGGACCGCAAGGACTACAACGTCGACGCCAAGCGCGACGCCGTAACCTGAACGCGTGACCTGAAAACGAGACAAACAATATGAGCGATACCAAACAACCGGCCAGCGGCTGCCCGCTGCACACCGCGCCGGCCGCCGGCGACGCCGAATGGCACGGCGCCCAGATGGACTTCAGCAACAAGATGAGCTACGGCGACTACCTGGGCCTGGACCAGATCCTCAACGCCCAGCATCCGCTGTCGCCCAACCACAACGAGATGCTGTTCATCGTCCAGCACCAGACCAGCGAACTGTGGATGAAGCTGATGCTGCACGAGCTGCGCGCCGTGCGCGTGCACATGCGCGCGGGCGACCTGCCGCCGGCCTTCAAGATGCTGGCCCGCGTGGCCCGCATCATGGACCAGCTGGTGCACGCCTGGGACGTGCTGGCGACGATGACGCCGCCCGAATACACGGCGATCCGCCCCTACCTGGGCGCCTCGTCCGGCTTCCAGTCGCACCAGTACCGCGAGATCGAATTCATCCTCGGCAACAAGAACGCCAACATGCTGGCCGTGCACGGCAGCGCGCCCGACGCGCACCAGCTGCTGGAAGAGGCGCTGCGCACCCCGTCGCTGTATGACGAGGCGATCCAGCTGCTGGCCCGCAACAGCCTGCCGATCTCGGCCGAGCGACTGGCGGCCGACTGCACCCAGCCGACCGTGGCCGACGAGTCGGTCAAGGCCGCGTGGCTGCAGGTCTACGGCGATACCACCCGCTACTGGGGCCTGTACGAGCTGGCCGAAAAGCTGGTCGACCTGGAGACCGCGTTCCGCTTCTGGCGCTTCCGCCACGTCACCACGGTCGAGCGCATCATCGGCTTCAAGACCGGCACCGGCGGCACCGCCGGCGTCAGCTACCTGCGCAAGATGCTCGACGTGGTGCTATTCCCCGAACTGTTCGCGCTGCGCACCGAACTCTGAACTTGCCGCAGGAATACACACCACGGGTATTCCCGCACGCGCCCTCTAGCAAACCTGCTGAAATTTCTACTGAAATCCACTGAATTGAACTTTGCCTTACTGAGCTGGTCTAACTCAGTAAGAATCAGAAAATTTCAGTAGATCTCAGTAAGGAGAACAGCATGTTTGCTACAGTAAGTGTGAATGTCGCCCCCTCCACCCTGCTCGCCCTGATGGATCGGCTGCGCGAAACCGGCTCGCCGGCCGATCCGGCCGAAGCCGTCGATGCCGCGATCCGCCACTGGCTCGCGACATCGCACGGCACACCACCTGTCGAACCGCGCGGCTACCGGGCCGTCTCACCCAACCAGTTTGCCAGCGCTTACGCCGACAGCGTGCGCAACGCCTGGCAAGACATCTCGCTCCGCATGCCAGGAGAAAAAAACTGGAAGAGAGCCGACCTGCGGCGCAAGGAGTTGGCGCGCGCCACGACTGCGCTCATAGCTGTCGCTCCCGCCGCAACGTCGCCTCGCGAACCAACGACCGAGGCCCGGGCAGCCGACAATGCACCACCGCCCGCAATCCGCAACACCACGCCAGGCCAAGGCTGGACGGAACCGGAACGCCGCAAGTACCGTTTCCGCATCGAAGACGTTGCCTTCGACTGAAGACATTTGTCCAGGATTGCGCAAACTGCCCTTGCCCGCAAAATTTCAGCCGCAGCCGCAGTAAGATGGCCGCATCTTACTCAGCAAGGAGCATGCGTGGAATATGAAGTCCTGACCCTGGCCGGCCTGTGGAATTCCGGCCCCGCCCACTGGCAAACGCAATGGGAACGCAAGCACCCGCAATGGCTGCGCGTGCCGCACCGCGACTGGGAAACTCCGGAGCGCGACGAATGGGTGGCCGAACTGGAGGCCGCCATCGCGCAATGCAAGCGCCCGCCGGTGCTGGCCGCCCACAGCCTGAGCTGCTCGCTGGTCACGCGCTGGGCCGCCTCCGCTTCGCCGCTGAAAATCGCCGGCGCCTTCCTGGTCGGCCCCAGCGACACCGACGCCCCCGGCTACCCGGACTGCACCACCGGCTTCCAGCCCATGCAGCTGGAACGCCTGCCCTTCCCCAGCATCGTCGTCGCCAGCAGCGACGATCCCTACGTCAGCCCGGCCCGCGCCCGCCAGTTCGCGCAAGCCTGGGGCAGCGAATACATCGAGATAGCCGACGCCGGCCACATCAACGGCGACGCCGGCTACGGCCCCTGGCCGGAAGGCGAACGGCTGCTGCTCGACTTCTGCGCCCAGGTCCAGCGCTGACGGAACTCCCGCGCCGGCAACCCCTCTAACCAGATACCAAGAACAAGGAGGGAAGAAAGATGAACCAGCGTTTGCGCAGTTACGCGGCGGCCACCGGCCTGCTGCTGTCGGCGATGACGGCGATGACGGCGGCCCATGCCGCCGACTACGCCGCCATCCTCACCGGCGCCAAGGAATCACCGGCGAACAGCTCGCCGGGCATAGGCGCCGCCGTCGTCAAGTTCGACACCACCAGCCACGTGCTGGAAGTCAACGTCGCCTTCAGCAGCCTGCTCGGCCCGACCACCGCCTCGCACATCCACTGCTGCACCGACGTGCCGAACGTCGGCACCGCCGGCGTCGCCACGGAAACGCCCACTTTCGGCGGCTTCCCGCTGGGCGTCACCAACGGCGCCTACAGCAATATGTACAACACCTCACTGGCGGCCAGCTGGAACCCGGTCTTCATCACCAACCACGGCGGCACCACGGCCGGCGCCGAAGCGGCGCTGGCGGCCGCCCTGGCCAGCGGCGAAGCCTATCTCAACATCCACAGCAGCGCTTATCCCGGCGGCGAGATACGCGGCTTCCTGGTGGCGGCGGCCGTACCCGAGCCGGCCACCATCGGCATGCTGGGGCTGGGCATCCCGGCCGTGCTGCTGATGGCGCGGCGCCGCCGCAAAGCCTGACCCGGCTGGCGCGGCTTTATTTGCCCGCTACTTGCCGGCCGTGGCGCTTACCAGCGGCAGCTCGATGTAGCTGTCGTGGTAAATGCGCTGGGTCGCCTTCTTGTAGTCGGACGGCTTCGCGAAGAAGATGTTCGGCACGAAGGTCTGCGGGTTGCGGTCATACAGCGGGAACCAGCTGGACTGGATCTGCACCATGATGCGATGGCCCGGCAGGAACACGTGGTTCGCGGTCGGCAGCTTGAAGTTGTACGCCAACGCCGTATTGGCGGCGACCGGCTTGGCGGTCTCGAAGCTTTCGCGATAGCGGCCGCGGAAGATATCGGCCGAGATCATCAGCTGATAGCCGCCCATTTCCGGCTGCGCCGCCACCTGGTCCGGATACAGGTCGATCACCTTGACCACCCAGTCTGCGTCGGTGCCGCTGGTGGAGGCCAGCAGGTGCGCCACCGGCTCGCCGCTGATCTTCACCGGCGCCGTCAGCACGTCGGTGGTGTAGCTCAGCACGTCGGTGCGGCCCGACGCTTCGCGCTGGTCGTCGGTCAGCCAGCGCGGCCAGGTCTGGCCCTTGGCTTCGTCGTAGCCGTACGGCGGAATCGGACGCGAACGGAACGGCACCGGCTTGGCCGGATCGGACACATATTCGTCGTACGCATTCTTTTGCGCCGGCGCCGACACCGGCGCGCTGGCCGTGTTGGTCAGGCTCAGTTTGGAATTGGCCGCCAGCTTCAGCGTAGCGGGCGCGATCGCGCAGCCGCTGTTGCAGCCGCTCGGCCACGCGTCCAGCGAGCGCCATTTGTTGGTGCCGGTTTCAAACGCCGACACCGTCGCCACCTCGGCCGCCGGCGCATCGTCCTTCAGATAGCGGTCCAGGAAGGGACGCAAAATCTCCTGGCGGAAGTGCAGCGCCGTGTCGCTGCTGAAGTGCAGCGCACCCAGCTTGCTGCCCTCGCCGATGCCGCCGCCGTGGTTCCACGGTCCCAGCACCAGGTGCACCTTGTTGTCCTTGTCGTTGGGCTTGATCGCCTTGTAGACCGCGACCGCGCCATAGATATCCTCCGCATCCCACAGGCTGTGTACCAGCAAGGTCGGCACGGTGACGGGCTGTTTGGCCAGGATCTTGTCCATCGCCTGCGAGCTCCAGAACTCGTCATAGGCCGGATGCGCGGACAGCTTGCGCCAGAAGCCGCTCTGCTCCAGCCCGCGCTGGCGCGCCAGCTCGCCGGCCGATCCGGCGCGCATATACATATCGTAGTCGTCGTAGTGGCTGGTGTACCACTTGGCCTCGTTGCGGCGCGTGACCACCTGCTCCAGCATGTAGGACAGATTGATCTGGCGGAACGCGCCGTTGTGGAACCAGTCGTCGCCGCGCCAGCCGTCGACCATCGGATTCATCGGCACCGACACCTTCAGCGCCGGATGCGGATTGACCAGCGCCATCAGTGGCAGATAGCCGTCGTAGGAAATGCCGATGATGCCGACCTTGCCGTTCGACTCGGGGATATTCTTGGTCAGCCACTCGATGGTATCCCAGGTGTCGGTCGAATGATCGACCGGCGTCGGATTGAAGGCATTGCCGCTGAGCGGACGATTCATCACATAATCGCCCTCGGAGCCGTACTTGCCGCGCACATCCTGGATCACGCGGATATAGCCGCCCTGCACGATCACATCGGACGCATTGTCATAGCCCTGCAGGATGGATTCCATCTGCGAGCTCTCGGAGTGCGACGTCAGTTCGGCCGCGTTGTACGGCGTGCGCGTCAACAGGATGGGCGCGCCCTTGGCCTTGCGCGGCACGATGATGACGGTATTGAGCTTGACGCCGTCGCGCATCGGCACCATCACGCTGCGCTTGACGTAGTCGAAACTGTCGACCGGCGCCTTGAATTCATCGGGCGTTTCGCTCGGCAGTGCCGGATAGAGGGGAGTGGCCGCGACGCCGGGCGTCGAGGCGGGCAGCGCATTCTGCGCCAGGGCGATTTGTACGGAAAGAAGAGCACCGGCGAGCGCCGCCAGCTTGAAACCGATCTTATTCATGTCCATCCCAAGAGTTGTGTTCTGCGAAACATTACAGTAACACAACCGGGGTCAGATCCGACATTCGGACACGAGCTCTACCGTAGCGACGCTACGGTAGAGCTCGTGTCCGAATGTCGGATCTGACCCCGGATTGCGGATAGACTTTACTTGCTGGCGCCGCTCAGCAGCATTTCATTGAGGCGCTTGACGAAGGTGGCCGGATCGCTCAGCGAACCGCCTTCGGCCAGCAGCGCCTGGTCGAACAGGATGTTGGCCCAGTCGCCGAACGCCGTGCCCGACTCTTCGTACTTCAGGCGCGTCACCAGCGGGTGGTTCGGATTGATCTCGAGGATGGGCTTGGACTCCGGCGCGTTCTGGCCCGCGGCCTTCAACATGCGCAGCAGGTTGCCCGACAGCTCATGCTCGTCCGCCACCAGGCAAGCTGGCGAATCAGTCAGGCGGAACGTCACGCGCACGTCCTTGGCCTTGTCCGACAAGGCTTCCTTCATCTTGCCGACCAGGTCCTTGTACGAGGTCTCGGTCTCTTCGTGTTCCTTCTTCTCGGCCTCGTCTTCCAGCGCGCCCAGATCCAGGCCGCCCTTGGCCACCGACACCAGCTCCTTGCCTTCGAACTCGGTCAGGAACGACAGCATCCATTCGTCCACGCGGTCGGTCAGCAGCAGCACTTCCACGCCCTTCTTGCGGAAGATCTCCAGGTGCGGGCTGTTCTTCGCGGCGACGTAGTTGTCGGCGGTGACGTAATAAATCTTGTCCTGACCTTCCTTCAGCCGCGCCACATACTGCTCCAGCGACACGCTCTGCTCGTCGTTCTCATTGGCGGTCGACGCGAAGCGCAGCAGCTTGGCCAGACGGTCCTTGTTGCCCGCGTCCTCGCCGATGCCTTCCTTCAGCACCTGGCCGAATTCCTTCCAGAAGGTGACGTATTTGTCCTTCTTCTCCTGCTCGTCGGCGTTCGCCAGTTCCTCCAGCATGCCGATCACGCGCTTGGTCGAACCTTCGCGGATCACCTTCACATCGCGCGACTCCTGCAGGATCTCGCGCGACACGTTCAGCGGCAAGTCGGCCGAGTCGATGACGCCCTTGACCATGCGCAGGTAGGCCGGCATCAGCTGCTCGGCATCGTCCATGATGAACACGCGCTTGACGTACAGCTTGATGCCGCCGCGCTTGTTGCGGTCCCACAGGTCGAACGGCGCCTTGGCCGGGATGTACAGCAGCTGCGTGTATTCGCTGCGGCCTTCGACGCGGTTGTGCGTGTGCGTCAGCGGCGCCTGGAAGTCGTGCGACACGTGCTTGTAGAATTCCTCGTACTGCTCCGGCGTGATGTCCGCCTTGTTGCGCGCCCACAGCGCGCTGGCCTGGTTCACGGTTTCCAGTTCGTCCTTGACGACGGTTTCCTTCTTCTCCTCGTCCCACTCTTCTTTCGCCATCACGATAGGCAGCGAGATATGGTCCGAGTACTTGCGGATGATGGACTTGATCTTCCACGACGACAGCAGCTCGTCCTCGCCTTCGCGCAGGTGCAGGATGATGTCGGTGCCGCGGCCGGCCTTCTCGATCTGCTCGACCGAGTAATCGCCCTCGCCCGCCGACTCCCAGCGCACGCCTTCGGTGGCGGCCGCGCCGGCGCGGCGGGTCTCGACGGTGATCTTGTCGGCGACGATGAAGCCCGAGTAGAAGCCCACGCCGAACTGGCCGATCAGGGCCGCATCCTGCTGCTGGTCGCCCGACAGCTTGCCGAAGAATTCCTTGGTGCCCGATTTGGCGATGGTGCCCAGGTGCGAGATCGCCTCGTCGCGGCTCATGCCGATGCCGTTGTCGGAAATGGTGATGGTGCGCGCGGCCTTGTCGAACGAGACCTTGATCTTCAGTTCATGATCGTTGCCGTACAGGGCATCGTTGTTGATCGCCTCGAATCGCAGCTTGTCGGACGCGTCGGACGCGTTCGAGATCAGCTCGCGCAGGAAAATCTCCTTGTTCGAGTACAGCGAGTGGATCATCAGCTGCAACAGCTGTTTCACTTCCGCTTGGAAGCCAAGGGTTTGCTTATCGGTATCTGCCATTTTTAAGAGCCTCTAATAATAGTCTTGTGGTTAGTAATGTAAAAAACGCAATGGTTTCAAGAAAGTGGGGATTATAAGAGGGTTTTCAAGAGCCGCCCGTCATTTGCCCGCCTCATTTGCCCAGCTCTCGTTCGAGGAAGCGCCACACGGCCGGGTCCTGCATCGCCACCACGTTGAAGCGCATGCGGGTCGACGGCAGCTGCTTGGGCGAGAACAGGCTGCCCGGCGCCAGCAGCAGGTTGTGCGCCATGGCGCGCTCGGTCAGCACATTGGTGTCGCAGCCGGCGTCGGCCCAGACGAACATCCCTGCCGGCGAGGCCAGGTCCACCTTCAGGCCGACGCGCTCCATCTGCCGTATGGTCTTGGCGCGGATGCCGTCGAGCCGTGTGCGCACCCGGTCCGAGTGCTTGCGGAACGAGCCCTCCGACAACACCTTGTACACCACCCGCTCGCCGATATCGCTGGTGGTGAGCATGGTCAGCATCTTGCGGTCGGCCAGGCGCTCGGCCCGTTCCGGCGACGTGGCGATATAGCCCACCCGCAGGTTGGCCGCCATCGTCTTCGAAAAACCGCCCAGGTAGATCACCCGCCGCAGCTGGTCCAGCGCCGCCAGCCGCGTGGCCGGCTGCACCGCGCTGCCAGGATGCAGGTCGCAATAGATGTCATCCTCGACGATGACGAAGTCGTGCTCCTCCGACAGCCGCAGCACCTGGAACGCCTTGGCCGCCGACAGCGAGGTCGAACTCGGGTTGTGCAGCACCGAGTTGATGATGTACAGCTTGGGCTTGTGCAGCGCCGCCAGCTCGGCCAGCCGGGCGATGTCCGGACCGTCGGCCAGGCGCGGAATGCCGACCACCTTGGCGCCCAGCGCGGCGAAGGAGCCGAACATCAAAAACCACGCCGGATCGTCGACAAAGATGGTGTCGCCGGGCCGCGTGAACTCGCGCGCCACCAGGTCCAGCGCCTGCGTCACGCCGGCGGTGGTGACGATCTGCTCCGGCGCCGCGGCGATTTCCAGCTCGGCCAACTTGTGCTGCAGTTGCTGGCGCAGCGGCAGGAAGCCTTGCGGCACGCCGTAGCTCAACAACAGGTTCGCATTCTGCCGGCTGACCGCGCGCAGCGCGTTGGCCACGGCGACGCCGTCCAGCCAGTCCGGCGGCAGCACGCCGGTGCCGGGCATTTGCGCATACGGCAGCTGGCGGAACATGTTCCGCACCAGCCAGACCACGTCGATGGCCTTGCCCTCGAAGCCCGAGCGTCCGCCCGGCCCTGCGCCGTCGCGCGGCGCTGCATGGCGGCCGTCGGCGGCAAGCAGCTCCATCGACGCCTTTTCGCGCACGAAGAAGCCGGCGCCCCGGCGCGATTCCAGGTAGCCGGTCGCCACCAGCTTGTCGTAGCTGGCCACCACCGTGAAGGCGGACACCCCGTGCGCCGCCGCAAACGCCCGGATCGACGGCATGCGCGCCCCGCCCCGCAGCAGCCGGTCGTCGATGCGCGCCGCCACCGAACGCACGATCTGGTCGATCAGCGTCTCGCCCGATTCGCGCGACAGCAGCCCGAGCAGGCCGCCGGCCGGCGCGGCCTTGGTTCCCGCCTTGACCCCGGCCTTGCCCCCGCCCGCCGGCTTGCCCGCCGCCCGCCCCGCCGCAACCGACGCCACCGCGGGTCCCGGCGCGGCAGCCGCCACCGCCCGCGGCGGGTGCCCGGTCCCGGCGGCCGATCGCGCCTCGGCCGCCGCCAAAGCCTCGGCCACCGCCTCCGCAGCGGCGGAAGCGGCTGCCCCTAACAGCGAAGTGCGCGCACGTGTATTGGTCATATTACCGTCACAGTATAAGAAATTATGTTGACAAGTGTACTGGCACTGTACTGGTTTTGTCACGTACGATATATCCATCGACAAGGAGAACCGCATGACCCACAGCGCCCCGCCAGCCGCCATCGCCGCCATACCCACCCGCTCGGGCGTGAGCGACGAAACCGCCGGCATGCTGCTCGGCCTGATCGGCGTCGCCATCTTCAGCCTGACGCTGCCCTTCACCCGGCTGGCCGTCGGCGCCGGCGGCCTGTCTCCCGGCCTGTCGCCCACCTTCGTCGCCCTCGGCCGCGCGCTGGTCGCGGCCGCGCTGGCCGGCGGCTGGCTGCTGTGGAAGCGCGCGCCGCTGCCGCCCCGCTCCGCGCTGGCGCCACTGGCCATGGTGGCCATCGGCTGCATCATCGGCTTCCCCTGGCTGACCTCGATCGCCATGCGCACGCTGCCCGCCGCGCACGGCGCCGTGCTGGTCGGCGTGCTGCCGCTGGCCACGGCCGTCTTCGCCGCCGTGCTGGCCGGCGAAAAACCGTCGGCCGGCTTCTGGATCATGGCCATGCTGGGCTCGGCGCTGGTGGCCGGCTTTGCGCTGCGTCAGAGCGGCGGCAGTTTGCACCCGGCCGACCTGGCGATCTTCGCCGCCGTGCTGCTGGCCGCCATGGGCTACGCCGCCGGCGGCCGCCTGTCGCAAACGCTGGGCGGCCAGCAAACCATCTGCTGGGCGCTGGTGATGGTCGCGCCGGTGCTGCTGCCGGCGGTCGCCTGGCTGTGCCGGGACGAGGCCGCGCAGATCGCCCGGGCCGGGGCCGCCGCCTGGACCGGCTTCGCCTACGTGTCGGTGTTCTCGATGTTCATCGGATTCTTCTTCTGGTACCGCGGCATGGCGCTGGGCGGCGTGGCCCGGGTCGGCCAGGTGCAGCTGGTCCAGCCCTTCCTCACGCTGCTGGGCGCGACCCTGGTTTTGGGCGAATCGCTGGAATGGCCCACCGTGATATTTGCAATCGCCGTCATCGCCGTGGTGGGTGCCGGCCGCAAAATGCAGGTGAAACGGGTCTAAAACCGTAGAGTATCTTGATTTCGCCTCAATTGTGAGCACGCCCTGCGCGGCGGGTACAATATCGGTCTTAGCTATGCATTACCAACTTATTAATTGGATAACCACATGTCTGTCTACGAAAAACTCAAAGCGCTCGATATCACCCTGGCAGCACCTGCAACGCCGGCCGCCGCCTACGTCATGTACGCTCAAACCGGCAACACGGTGTTCCTGTCGGGTCACATCGCCAAGCGCGCCGACGGCAGCGTGTGGGTGGGCCAGCTGGGCAAGAACATCGACACCGCCGAAGGCAAGGCCGCCGCGCGCGCCATCGCCATCGACCTGATCGGCACCCTGCAGGCGGCCGTCGGCGGCGACCTGACCCGCGTCAAGCGCATCGTCAAGGTCATGAGCCTGGTGAACTCCACGCCGGACTACACCGAACAGCACCTGGTCACCAACGGCTGCTCCGAGCTGCTGGGCGAAGTCTTCGGCGACGCCGGCAAGCACGCCCGCTCGGCCTTCGGCGTGGCGCAAATCCCGCTCGGCGCCTGCGTCGAAATCGAATTGATCGCGGAAGTCGCCTGAGCTTCGCGCAAAACAATACCTATCCAGTGAGACCAGCATGAAAATCGAAAACCCCAATCCGATCCAGTGGCGCTTCTCGGAACGCGCAGACCAGCTGCAATCGTCGTTCATCCGCGAGATCCTGAAAATCACCCAGCAGCCTGAGATCATCTCCTTCGCCGGCGGCCTGCCGTCGCCGCTGACCTTCCCGGTCGACGAAATGAAAATCGCCTTCGACAAGGTGTTGAGCGAAAACGGCAAGGTCGCCCTGCAGTACGGCCCGACCGACGGCTACCTGCCGCTGCGCCAGTGGATCGCCGATTCGCTGTCCGTCAACGGCGCGAAGATCGTGGCGGAACAGGTGCTGATGACCTCCGGCTCGCAACAGGCATTGGACCTGCTGGGCAAGGTGCTGATCGACGAAGGCAGCCGCGTGCTGGTCGAAACCCCGTCCTACCTGGGCGCGCTGCAGGCGTTCTCGGTCTACCGTCCTGAATTCAAATCGGTCGACACCGACGACCACGGCCTGGTGCCGTCGTCGATCGACAAGGTCGCCGCCGGCGCGCGCCTGCTGTACGCGCTGCCGAACTTCCAGAACCCGACCGGCCGCACGCTGTCCGTCGAGCGCCGCCAGGAACTGGTGGAGACCTGCGCCCGCCTCGGCCTGCCGCTGATCGAGGACGATCCGTACGGCGCCCTGAGCTACAAAGGCGATCCGCTGCCGAAGATGGTGGCGATGAATCCGGAAGGCGTGATCTACATGGGCTCCTTCTCCAAGGTGCTGACCCCCGGCATCCGCCTCGGCTACGTGGTGGCCCCGCTGCCGCTGGTGCGCCGCCTGGAACTGGCCAAGCAGGCGGCCGACCTGCACACCTCGCAGCTGACCCAGATGGTCGTGCACGAAGTGATCAAGGACGGCTTCCTACAGCGCCACATCCCGAAAATCCGCACCTTGTACGGCGACCAGTGCCAGGTCATGCTGGACGCGATGGCGCAGCACTTCCCGGCCGGCGTCCAGTGGACCAAGCCCGAAGGCGGCATGTTCATCTGGGTCACGCTGCCCAAGCACATCGACGCCATGAAACTGCTGGACGAAGCGATCGCCCAGAAAGTCGCCTTCGTGCCCGGCTCGCCGTTCTACGCCAACGACGCCGAGACCAACACGCTGCGCCTGTCGTTCGTCACCGTGCCGCCGGAGCGCATCCGCGCCGGCATCGAGATCCTCGGCAAACTGATCGCCGCCAAGATCTAAGCGGCCCAGGTTGTCGTACCTCCGTGGGCGGCGCTCGCCGCCCACAAGCGCCCTCTTTGTCTCGGACAAAATACAACACTGTTATAAAGATTTCATCACCAAAAGTCACGAAAACCGATGAAACAATAACATCGGATTAACATTAATGGCAACATATGCCCATGGGCGTGGCATCCGCAAAAATCAGCGGTTTTTTTTCACATGGCGACGTTGCAAAGCGTTATGATTTGAACGGATAGTTACTTTTCAGATCAGGCCAGACTTTGTACAACCCAGTTCAAAATCCCATTCCTGCCATGCGGCGCGATGCCGCGATTCTCATCGTCGACGACGCTCCCGAGAACCTCGGCGCGCTGCGCAAGCTGATGGTCGAGCAGGGCTATCAAACCTTCGTCGCCAACTGCGGCGAGCGCGCGCTGAAGATCGCCCGCCGCGTCCATCCCGACCTGATCCTGCTCGATATCGTCATGCCCGGCATGGACGGCTATGAAACCTGCCGCGAACTGAAACGCCACGCCTCCACCCAGCGCATTCCCGTCATTTTCATGAGCGCCCGGACCTCCACCGAGGACGTGGTGGCCGGCTTCGACCTCGGCGCGGTCGACTACATCAGCAAACCGCTGCGCATGGCCGAAGTGTGCGCGCGCGTGCGCACGCAGCTGCAAATCCGCAGCAACAGCGAAAACCAGGAAGAACAGGCCGAGCGCCTGCGCACCATCGTCAACAACATGGCCGAGGGGCTGCTGATCATCGAAGCGGACGGCCGCATCCAGTTCACCAATCCGGCCTGCGACAAATACCTGGGCTACCAGGAAAACGAACTGGCCGGCAGCGCCATTTCCGACCTGCTCAATCCACTGGTGGCGCAGGAATACCTGGACTACTTCGACCGCTACGCCGCCGCGCCGGAATCGGCGCACAGCCACGGCACGCGCGAAGTGATCATCCGCCACCGCAACGGCAGCTCGGTGTGCATGGACCTGACGCTGACGCCGATGTATCTGCGCCAGCCGCTGTTCATCGGCCTGCTGCACGACATCACCCACCACAAGCAATCGGAAGACGCGCTGCAGCGCGCCGCGATGGTCGATCCGCTGACCAAGATCGCCAACCGCCGCCACTTCGACACCTTCCTCGAAAAGGAATGGCAGCGCGCCATGCGCAGCGGCCAGCCCTTGTCGCTGGTGGTGCTGGACGTCGACCACTTCAAGCTGTACAACGACACGCTGGGCCACCCCGCCGGCGACGCCTGCCTGCAGCAGGTCGCCCAGGCGATCGACTCGCATGCGCTGCGCGCGACCGACCTGGCGGCGCGCTACGGCGGCGAGGAATTCGTGCTGCTGTTCGCCGAGACCGACAGCGACTCCGCCTACCTGCTGGCCGAGTCGATCCGTTCCCACGTCGAGTCGCTGCAGATCCCGCATCCGCGCTCGACCACCTCGGCGTGGCTGACGGTGAGCATCGGCGTGGCGACGATCTACCCGCACCAGCTGGAGAACACCGAATCGCTGTTCGTCGCCGCCGACCGCGCCATGTACGTGGCCAAGGAAGGCGGCCGCAACCAGGTGCAAGCCACCAAGGCCGGCACCGCCGCGCTGGAAGCCGTCAAGGCGCTGGCGATGCGCTGACCCGACACCGGGGTCAGCGCCGACATTCGTACACGTGCTCAGCGATGCTGATTGCGCGCCGCGATCGCGTGCCCGGGACGCAGTTGCAGCAAGTCCCAGAGATTGCCGTACAGGTCTTCAAATACCGCCACCATGCCGTACTCCTCCTCTTTCGGATCGCGGACGAATACCACATCGTTGGCGCGCAGCCGTTCATAATCGCGCCAGAAATCGTCGGTGTTCAGGAAAAGGAATACGCGGCCGCCCGCCTGGTTACCAACGAAGGGCTGTTGTTCGGGCTTGGATGCCTTGGCCAGCAACAGCGTGGCACCAACACCGCCCGGAGGGGCGACGACCACCCAGCGTTTGTCCTGAGCCGGCTGCCAGGTGTCGTCAAGCAGTTCGAAGCCAAGCTTGCCGACGTAGAAAGCGATGGCCTCATCATAGTCGCGCACCACGAGCGCTATATGGACGATGGACTGCTGCATGAAGACTCCGCTGTCTTTGATTGGATGCGGCCAGTTTAGCAGAACGCACCTCGCTGCGAGATGTATTGGTACTCGCGATCCGCTACAGATCCGTCATGCAGTACCCAGCGTATCGTGACCGATGCGTCGAGGACAAATTCGTCAGCCATTTAGCGGCGGCCTTTGGTGCGCATTTCGACGAATTCGTTGTGCGTGATAGATCCTTTGCGCGCGCTTTTGATCGCAGCAATAGCTTCCTGCGTTTGCTGCGCAGCACTGCTGGCGCTTGGCACCAGGTCCGCAACCGGCTGTCCCCGATTGGTAATTGTTATGCGCTCACCTTGCTGGACCCGCTTGATAAGGTCAGCCAATTTTGTCTTCGCTTCGTAGACCCCATACGCACGCATACCGCCTCCGATGCATTTGATGCAATTTAATCTAGTCTATACACCAGACCAATGCGATGCAAGGTGAGATTACAGCGATACTCTGGCAGGAGCCGGGACTGCCCCCGCCTTTAAGGCTTTAAGTCCCAGCGGCACGCTGGCAGCCAAGGCCAGCAGCGAAAACAGGACCACGCCCCGGCCGCCCATGTCCTGGAACAGCTCCCCGGCGCCGACCGTGCCCAGCGCCACCGCGGCAAATGTCACCACCACCGATTGCGACAGCAGCGAGCCGTTGCGGTCGCGCGCAGAAATGAAACTGTTCAGTATCGCCATGATGGTATAGAAGGCCCCGTTCAGCGCCAGCTGCGACATGAAGAACGCCAGCGCGCCTTGCGCCGTAAAGAAGCCGGCGACCGACACCGACATCACAACCAGCGCCCCCATGACCGTCAGGCCGCGCCGCGCCGCCAGCGCCGGAATGGCCGGCACCACCGCGCCGAAAAAGCCCAGCAGCGACGACAGCGACAGCAAGATTCCCGTCGTCGGCAACGACAGGCCGATACGGGTGCCCTGCAAGGCGGACACCGCCCACACGCCCGCCTGCACGCTGTAGACGCCGACGAACACGCCCCAGGCCAGCCACACGTCCGTCCGTCCGCGTGACCGGCCCTCATGGACTTCCGGCTGCCGTGCCGGCATCAGCGCCGGCACGCGCACCGCCGCCAGTCCCAGCACCGCCGCCAACGCCGCCAGGCCGAACCAGATCTCGCGGCCGGCCGCCACGCCGGGCAGCAGCGACAGCAGCGTGAACACACCCGCCACCGCCAGCCCGGAAAGCAGCAACACCACGCCCCACAGGCGCTCCGCGTCGCGATGACAGGCCAGGCAGATGCCGACCATGACGATCATCTGCGCTTCGCAGAAACCGGCCACGAGGCGCGCCACGGCAAACGCCGGCGCCCACACGGTCAGTGCCGACAGCACCTGGCTCCATGCCAGCAGCACCAGCGCGCCGGCGGTGAGCCGCGACGGCCAGCGGCGGGCCAGCGCCGGCAGCACGACGCAGCCGGCCAGCATGCCCACCATCTCCGCCCCGGCCAGCATGGTGGCCTGTCCCTCGTCCAGCCGCAGGCGCGCCATCGCGTTGGTCACCAGCAGCGGCATCATGGTGGTGCCGCCTATGCCCAGCGCCCAGCAGCAGGCCAGGATGAAGGCGGGACGGGCTTGTCGCGCGGGCTGCGCTGGCGTGATGATCATCTGTCCTCCGAGGTATGCGGCGACACTGCGCGCCGTAATCAAGCATACGATGCCGCGGCGCCAAGACAGGTCAAAAACGGCCAAAAAGAGACACCCAGGCGGCCATTTCCGCGCCGGATGCGCCATGCGCGCAAAACCGTACTATGCTGTCGCGTATCTACCAAAGGAGCAGCTGTGACGGCGAAATCCCACAACCCCGATGCCGATGCCGACGTGCCGCCCCATGTGATCCGCCAGGTTCTGCAACTGCTGGCCAGCGGCGGCCATTCGTCCGAGCGCCTGTGCAAGGGGCTGGGCTTCACACCCGAGAACCTGTGCGACGCCAACTTCCGCGTCTCCTACCGCCAAACCAGCCAGCTGGTGAAGCGCGCCATGCAGCGCTGGGGCGACCCGGCCATCGGCATCGCCACCGGCGCCCGCCAGACCGTGGTCTGTTTCGGCCTGCCGGGCCTCGGCATGCTGACCTGCGCCACGCTGGGCGAGGCGTTTCACTACCTGATCCGCCACCAGCGCGCGGCCGGTGCCTTCACCGTCAATGAACTCAGTGTCCTCGACGAGCATCACTTCGTCGCCGAGGTCACGACCCGTTTTCACGATCCTGAAATGGAGCCGTTTTTCATCGAGGAGATTTTCGTCAGCAGCGTCCAGGTGTCGCGCGCCCTGGTCGGTTCGCACTTCCGCCCGGCGCGGCTGGAGCTGCGCTATCCGCGTCCCGCCTATGCCAGCGCCTACACCGAATACTTCCGTTGCCCCGTGACGTTCAACGCCCCGATGAACCGGCTGATCTGCGACATGTCCTGGTTCCACTGCCCGCTGCCGACCTATGACCGCTACATGCAGGCCACCCTGCAGGCGCAGATCGACCAGTTGCTGGCCGTCGACCAGCCGCGCAATGACCTGGTGGAATCGATCATGAACCTGCTGCGGGCCTCGGTCGACGAGGTGCCCGGACTGGCCGCTATCGGCGCGACGCTCAATCTCAGCGAGCGCACGCTGCGCCGCCGCTTGTCGGACCTGAACACGTCCTATCAGCAGTTGATCGATCAGGTCCGCTATGAATGCGCGCTCGACCTGCTCAAGCGCAGCGACATGCCGCTGGTGGAAATCGCCATGGCCACCGGCTTCACCGATGCGCGCAACTTCCGCCGCGCGTTCAAGCGCTGGTCCGGCATGCTGCCGAACCAGGTAAGACAAGGCGCCGCCGCGCCGCGCCTGAACGCCTGGGGATAGCGGACTTTCACTTGGCCCGTCAGGACAGCTCCCACTTCCCTTCGCGCGAAACCACCAGCCCGCGCTTGCGCAGCGATTCCAGATAGCGCGCATGGCCGCGCACTCCTTTTTTGCGGAATAGCGGTATCAAACGGGGAAGGAAGTTCGGCGCCAGCATCGCCAGCCGCACCGACCATGACTCGCTCCAGCGCGGATAGCGCTCCAGGCACGGACTGTCGAGCATGCGCATCACCTGGCGCGCCACGTCCGCCGGCTGCTGCGGCGGATCCATGAACTGCAGGGTGTTGCCGCCTTCGACCGCCTCGCGCATCAACATCGGCGTCTCCGTAGCCGAGGGCAGCACGTTGCCGACATGCACGCCGTGCCGCTCCCGGTCCATGCCCAGGCACAGCATGGCGCCGCGCAGGCCGAATTTGGTGGCCGAATAGATGCCCGTCTCCGGCAACGGGAAAATCCCGCCCAGTGAAACCGTGTTGATCACCCGGCCATCGCCGGAGCGCTGCAAGGCGGGAAAGGCCAGCCGCGTCAACACGATGGGCGACAGCAGATTGATGTTCAGCTCCCCGAGGATATGCTCGACCGAGCGTTCCTCGAAGTGGCCGGTGCCGGTGATCGCGGCGTTGTTGACCAGGATATCCAGCCTGCCGTAGCGCGCCTGCACAAACGCCAGCAGTGACGACAGTTTGCCGAAATCGCTCAAGTCGATCGCCACACCCACCGCCGCCGGCCCCAGTTCGGCGGTGGCGCGGTCCAGCGCCTTCTGATCCAGGTCGGCCAGCACGCAGATGATGCCGCGCTCGATGAAGCCCCGGCAGATCTCGCGCCCGATGCCGCCGGCGCCGCCTGTGACGATGGCGACCCGGCCGCCTTTCGATGTTGTTGCCATATGGATTCCCTCAAGTGTTGGCGGCGAAACTGGCCGCGCCCAGTTGCATCCAGATGGTCTTGGTCTCGGTGTACTGGTCGTGCGCCATCAGCGATTTTTCGCGACCGCCGAAGCCGGACTCCTTGTAGCCGCCGAACGGCACGCCGGTGTCCCCCTCCGAAAAACAGTTGACCGACACGGTGCCGGCGCGGATCGCCCGCGCCACGCCGTGCGCCGCGTCCAGGTTGCTGGTGTAGACCGACGAGGCCAGGCCATAATTGGTGTCGTTGGCAATCGCGATGCCCTGCCGCAGGTCGTCGAACTCCATCACCGACAGCACCGGCCCGAAGATCTCCTCGCGCGCGATGGTCATCGCCGGCAGCACGCCGTCGAAAATGGTCGGTTCCACGAAGCTGCCGCCGGAATCCTGGCGCACCTGCGCGCCGCCGTGGGCCAGCCGCGCACCCTGCGCCTCGCCGCCGGCGATGTAGCCAAGCACGCGCCGCATGTGTCCCGGCTCGATCAGCGCGCCGACGCGGGTGGCCGGGTCCAGCGGATCGCCGACCCGCCAGGCGTCGAACTCGCGCCGCAGCAGCGCCAGCAGCTCGTCCTTGCGCGAACGGTGCACGATCAGGCGCGAACCGGCGCTGCAGTTCTCGCCCTGGCAGAACAGCGCCCCGGTGGCCACCTGCTGCGCCACGCGCGGCAAGTCGGCCGCGTCGGCCAGCACCAGCGCCGGACTCTTGCCGCCGCACTCCAGCACCACCCGCTTCAGGTTGGATTCGGCCGAATACTTGAGGAACAAGCGCCCCACCTCGCCCGAACCGGTGAAGCTGAGGCAATCGATGCCCGGGTGGCGCCCCATCGCCTGCCCCACGGTCTCGCCGTAGCCGGGCACGATATTCAGCACGCCGTCCGGCACGCCGGCCTCCAGCGCCAGGCGACCCAGCATCAGCGCCGTCAGCGAAGTCTGCTCGGCGGGCTTGATCACCATCGAATTGCCGCTGGCGAGGGCCGGCCCGATCTTCCATCCTGCCAGGTACAGCGGAAAATTCCACGGCAGGACCGCGCCCACCACGCCGATCGGCTCGCGCACGATCATCGCCACCACGTCGGGCGCGGTCGGCGCCATCTGGTCGTACAGCTTGTCGGCCGCCTCGGCGTGCCAGCGCAGGCTCTCTATCATGTCGGGCAGGTCGGCCGACAGCGCGTCGCGTATCGGCTTGCCCGAGTCCAGGCTCTCCATCAGCGCCAGCGTCTCCAGGTTGGCCTCGACCAGGTCGGCCAGCCGCAACAACACCTTCTTGCGGTGCTTGGGCGAGGCGCCCGACCAGTCGCCGCGCTCGAAGGACTGGCGCGCCGCGCTGACCGCGTCGTCCACCTCGACGGCGCCGCAGCGGGCGACGCCGGTCAGTCTTCGCCCGGTGGCCGGATTGATGGAATCGAATTCCTCGGCCGAGATTGCGTTGACGAAGCGCCCGCCGATCAGCGCACGGGTTTCAAAATCGAGCCGCGCGGCCTGCTGCTGGTAGTACTGCACTGTCTTGTCCATGGGGTTCCTCTCAAGCTGCCACGCGCATCGCCGGCGACGGCCGCGCCGCCGCACCGGTGCGCAGATGGTCATAATAGGTTTCGCTCAGCTCCGGCCAGCCCATCTTCCTGCGCAGCTGCATCAGGTAGGACTTGAGCGCATGCGCCTCCAGATAGACCTCATGCCGCTGCGACTTCACGAATTTCAGGCCGCCCGACAGGTCCGGGTCGTCCTTGGCGATCAGCGCGTCGAACCGGCTGCCGCCGCCGGGGTTGTCCAACTGGTCGCGCAGATAGGCGGCGATCATGAACGCTTCCGTGTCGAACAGCTTGTAGGCGCTGGAGTTGGTTTCGACATAGCCGATGCCGAACAGGTTGCGGTGGTCGCGGCTGAACATCGACAGGTACAGCTGCGGTCTGCCGCCGCGCCACTCGAAATATTCCGCCGCATACTTGCAGCTCCATTTGTAGCCGGTGGCGTAGACCACCAGGTCGAGCCGCTCGCGGCTGCCGTCCTTGAAGACCACCTCGTCGCCGTCGTAATAGGCGATGTCCGGCTTGACGGAGATATTGCCGTGCTGGAGATTGTGCAGCAGCTGCGAATTAAGCAGCGGATGGCTTTCGAACAGCTTATGGTCCGGTTTCGGCAGGCCGAAGCGGGTCAGGTCGCCGGTGAACATCTTGAGCAGCAGTCCCATCACCGGCCGCGCGATCCACATCGGCAGCTGCGGTCCGCTTTCCCCGACCTGGTCCGCCGGCAGCCCGAACAAATGCTTGGGAATGAAATGGTAGCCGCGCCGCATGCTGATGAAAGCCTTGTCGGCGCGCGCAGCCGCGTCGCAACCGATGTCCGCGCCCGAGTTACCGACACCGACGATCATCACGCGCTTGCCGGCGAATTCGTCGCTGCTCTTGTAAGTGACGGAATGACGGATCTCGCCATTGAACTGGCCCTTCACCTCCGGCATGTTGGGATCCCAGTTACAGCCCGTGGCGCAGATGACGGCGTGGTAGCGCCGGCGGCTGCCATCGCCTAGCGTCACCAGCCATTTGCCGCTGTCCTCCTTATGCACGTTCCGCACCGGCGTATTGAAGCGGATCGCGTCGCGCAGGCCGAAGGCGTCGGCGTAGCTGCGAACATAGCTCAGTATCTGTTTGTTGGTGGGGTAGTCGGGAAAGGACTTCGGCATCGGGAAGCCGATAAAGCCCGACAGGTCGCGCGACGAAATGAAGTGGGCCGATTCGTAGATCGGGCTGCCGGGATTGCTCATGTCCCAGATTCCTCCCACATCCGAATGGCGCTCGAACTGCTCGTACGCCAGCTTCATGCCCTTCAATGCGCGCGCCGCCGACAGGCCGCCCGGCCCGGCGCCCACCACGCATACCGCGTTGCCGCAATCGATAATTTCATCCTGCTGTTGGTATGACATGTTCACTCTCCCATTTTTATGAAAATCCGGAGTTCATTGTGCAAACAAAGACGGCGGCGCACGGGGTCCAAAAGGACACGCGGGGAGCAATTCCGGCCAAGCGCCGCGGACGGGCGGCAGCGCAACACCGGCGCCGGTTTGGCCACGCGGGCATCCTCCGCTGTCCGATCCAGCCCCCGCCCCACGCAACCTCCCGACTACATTCGATCAAAACAATCACCGGGAGATATCATGAAGACACCAGCAACGACAACATCCATCGCCCTCGCCCTGGCGGGCGGCGCGGCCCTCGTTCCTTATGGCGCAAGCGCTGCCGACGACATCCAGAAAGTGGTCGTCACAGCCCAATCGCGCTCGCAGTCGGCGCAGGAAGTGCCGATCTCGATGGAGGTCGTAACGGCCAGGGACATCCAGAACCTGGGGGCCAAGAATCTCGGCGACCTGACCGGATACCTGCCCGGCCTGCAGGTGGACGCCACCCAGCCGACGCAGCCTGTGTTCGGCATACGCGGCGTGCAGCCCGGCGATTTCGGCATCGGCACCGACACGCCGGTCGGCATCTACGTCGACGGCGTCTACACCGGCAAGACCGGCGGCGCGCTGATGAACTTCATCGACCTGCAACGCGTCGAGGTGCTGAAAGGCCCGCAAGGCACGCTGTTCGGCCGCAACAGCGCCGCCGGCGCGATCTCCGTCGTCACCAACGAGCCGGAAAACAGCTTCGACATGGCCGGCCATATCAAGGTCGGCGACTATGGCCGCGCCAACCTGGACGCGATGATCAACCTGCCGCTGGGTCAGGACACGGCGGCACGCCTGGTCGTGGTGCGCGCCGCCAGCGACGGTTGGGTGCGCAACGCCGCCAACGGCGCCCATGCCGGCGGCGACCAGTCGTGGGCGACGCGGCTGTCGCTGAAGCACAAGCTGGGAGACGCGACGCTCAACCTGTCGTGGGAGCACGAGCAGCTGCGCCAGGCCGGCTGGCCGGCTTTCGGCGTGGTCAAGGATGGTTCGCAGCCGCTGGCCGGCTATCGCGGTGTCTACGATGCGGCCTATGTGACGAACTTCACCGATCCGCGCACGGCGCCGCTGGAAAACGACGTCTCCGGCGGCGAGCGGCGCAATTTCGACGGCGTCACGCTGCGCGCGGAGCTGCCGCTCGGCGGCATGACGCTGCGTTCGACCACCGCCTACCGCACCTTCTCCTCGTTCAACCAGACCGACAACGACGGCACCGCCCGCGTCGATGTCTCCCTGTCCAACACGGACCAAAAGCGCGCCTATAACTGGCAGCAGGAATTCAAGCTTTCGGGCAGGACCGCGCAGCTGGACTGGATCGCCGGCGCCAGTTTCTACGACAACCGCGAGCGCCAGGCCTCGACCGCCTTGCTCACCACCGCCACGCTGGACACCGTCAACCTGCTCGGCGGCGGCAACGCCGACTTTGCCGCGCTGTTCGGCGGGCTGGGACAGGCGGGCGTGCCCGGCGTCGACGGCGCATCCAGCTTTGGCTGGGGCGAGACCAGCTACAACTATCTGCAAACCCGCGCGGTATCGTTGTATGAGGACGTGATCTGGCATGTGACGCCGGCCACCAACCTGACCGTCGGCGTGCGCTGGAGCCGGGACCGCAAAAACATGGAGTGGTATGTGCCCGGCCGCAGCTCGCCGGCGCTGGACACGCTGCTCGACACCTACGGCGCCGCCGCCGGCCTGAGTGCGGCGGCCCTGCCGTCCAACCAGATTTTCTACGCGGCCGGCCGGCTGGCGGCCACGCCGGTCCGGGCCACGCGCAGCTGGAGCGACTGGAGTCCGCGCCTGGTGCTGGATCATAAGTTGACGCCGGACCTGCTGCTGTTCGCGTCGCTGTCGCAGGGCTACCAGGCGGGCGGCTTCAACGTCTTCACGCCGCCCAATGCCGCATCGGCGGTCGCCGCGGAGCGCGACCCGAGCTTCGCGCCGGAAAAGATGACCAACCTCGAACTGGGCTTCAAATGGTATTTCCCAGGCATCCGCGCCACGTTGAACGGCAGCCTGTTCGCCTATCGCTTCAAGAATCTTCAGGACATCAAGCTGGGAGGCACCGGCCCGATCGCGACTTACAACGTCATCAACAGCGACCAGCAGGCCAAGGGGCTGGACCTCGACGGCCGCCTGCGCATCGCGCCGGGCGTGACGCTGTTCGGCGGCATGGAGCTGATCGACCAGACCTACCGCAGCTATCGCACCGCCGATACCAGCGGTGCGACGCTGGACCTGTCCGGCCAACCGGTCGGCACGCCCTCCTTCACCGGCATGGCGGGCGTGAACGCCAGCTGGGAAGCGCTCGACGGCCGGATCAGCGCAACGCTGCAGGGCACCTATCACAGCAAGACCCGCTGCAACGACGACACGCGCGCACTGCAATGCCTCAACGCTCCGGCCTTCCGAACGGGCGAAGCGGGCGGCAAGGCCGACCTGAGGCTGGGCTGGGACAACGCCAGCGGCAAGTTCGGCGTCGGCCTGCTGGTGAACAACCTGTTCAACAAGCGCTATGTCTACAACCTGGACGGGCAGACCAAGCAGGTCGGCATGCCCTATGCGAGCGTGACGCCGCCGCGCACCATAGGCCTGGAACTGAAGGGCAGCCTGTAGACGCGTCTACAGCTGCTCGGGATAGCCGGTGATGTCGGCGATCTCCTGGTACATCGGCTGCAGGCGCTGGTACATGCCGAGGTAGACGCGGCGGTACAGCCTGTCGTAGATCTGCTGGTTGGCGGCGATCGGATGGAACACGCGGCCCGTGCGCGTCATGGCCCGCGTGGCGCTGTCGAAGTCCTTGTGCAACCCCAGTCCGGCGGCCACGGCGATCGCGGCGCCAAGGCCGGATGTCTCGTAGATGTGCGCGCGCGCAGCAGGCAGGCCGAAGATGTCGGCCGTCAGCTGCATCGCTGCGTCGCTTTGCGAGCCACCGCCCGCCACGCGCAGCTCAGTCACCGGCACGCCGCTGCGCTTTTCGATACGTTCCTTCCCTTCGCGCAGCGCGTAGGCCAGGCCCTCAAGTATCGCCCGGTACATATGGGCGCGCGTGTGGACGTCGCCGAAGCCGATCATCGCGCCCTTCGCTTCCGGCCCGGGGGTCTTGATGCCGGGGCTCCAATACGGCTGCAGCATCAGGCCCATCGAACCGGGCGGCACCTGGTTCACCAGCAGGTCGAACATCGCCTCCGGCGCCATGCCCTGCTCGGCGCCGGCCATCTGCTCCAGGTGGCCGAACTGCTCCTTGAACCAGTTGACCATCCAGTAGCCGCGGAAAATCTGCACTTCGGTGTTGTAGGCGTCTGGAATGGCCGCCGGATAAGGCGGTATCAGCGGCGTGACTTCGACGTACTTCCTGGTGGTGGTGTTGATGGTCGCCGTGGTGCCGTAGCTCAGGCAGGCGATGTGCGGCTCAAGTCCGCCCGAGCCGATCACCTCGCAAGCCTTGTCGGCGGCGGCGGCCACCAGCGGCGTGCCTTGCGGGATGCCGGTCGCTTCGGCCGCCGCAGCGGTCACCGCGCCGATCACGGTACCCGGCGGAACCAGTTCCGGCAGCATGTCCGGCCTGATGGCCAGTGCCTCCCATTTCCAGTCGCGCGCGCCGGCCCACCGGTGCTTCTTGTAGTCGAACGGCAGATAGGCCACTTGCGAGCCGATCGAGTCGACATGTCGTCCGCTCAGGCGGAAGTTCAGAAAGCCCGACAGCAGCAGGTATTTGTCGGTCCTGGCCCAGATCCCGGGCTGGTTCTCGGCGATCCAGTTGATCTCCGCCTCGCGCCGGAAGTATTCGATGGTGCCGGACACGCGCGCCAGCTTGAACGCGGTGCGCCACAGGAAACTCAGGGGCTTCTGCTTGCCGACGCGGCGCTGGTCCAGCCAGGTGATGGCGGGCCGCAGCACCTTGCCGTCGCTGTCCACGTTGACCACGGTGCCGCGCTGCGTCGTCACCGCCACGCCCTTGACGGCGGAACGCGGAATATCTGTCGAGGCCCACAACTGCTGGCATGCAGAACAAACCGCCCGCCAATAGCCATCGGCGTCATGCTCGGCCCAACCGGGGTAGTCGGAGAAGTAGGCCTGCAGATGGACCTGCGCCTTGGCCGCCAGGTTGCCGTTCAAATCGAACAGCAAGGCGCGCACGCTCTGGGTGCCGTTGTCGATGGAGAGGATGTATTGGTCAGCCATGTGTGTCCTGATGCCGCCCGGGCTTATGCGGGCAAACTGTAATGGGTATTCCATAATGCCAGATAGGCGGCCAGTTCGGCGTCCCATCGCTGGTCGCTCCAGCCGAGTTCCGGCTGGCATATGGCGCGCACGCGGTCCATGATCTCGATGCCGCCACCGCGCAACTGGATGCCGATGCGGCTGCGGCGCAGCAGCAGGTCTTCCAGCTTCTGCACGGATTCGCAACGCGCCGCCCAGCGCAACTGCGCCCAGATGGTCTCCGTCCCCGCGATCAGTTCCAGCTCCCCCGGCTGCGCCGCATCGAGCAGCTGCCGCGCCAGCGCGCCATAGCGGCCCTGCAGGCGCTGCGCCTGGCCAGCCGGCAGTCCGCGCTGGAAGATAGGCGCCGCTGCCGCCCCGAACACCGGCTGCGGCTCCAGCTTGTCGTGCCAATCCGGCAGCAGCGTCGCCGCCAGCTTGAGCGCATCGAGCGCGATGACACGGAACGTGGTCAGCTTGCCGCCGGTGACCGTCAACAGGCCCTCCTCCAGCCACAAGGCGTGGTCGCGCCCCTCCTTCGACGGATCGGCCTTGCCGCTGTCGATCACCGGCCGCACGCCGGCATAGCTGGCGATGACGTCGCTCTCGCTCAAGTTCAATTGAGGGAACTGGTCGTGCAGCGCGGCCATCAGGTAATCGACTTCGGCACGGGTGATGCACGCTTCGAGCGCCATGTCCTCCCTGTGATCGACATCCGTCGTGCCGACCAGCGTGACGCCTTCCCATGGAAACGCGAACACCGGACGGCCGTCGGCGGGATGCATCAGGCTGATGGCCTGCGCCAGCGGCAGGCGCCAGGCCGGCAGCACGAGGTGGCTGCCGCGCAAAGGCCGCAACCGGGGCTTGGCGCCGTTCGACGTCCCCCGGCTGCCCTGCATGCGCAGGCCGTCGGCCCAGGCGCCGGTGGCGCTGATGACCAGCCGGGCGCGTACCTCGTGCGACTCGCCGGTCAGACCGTCGCGCAAGCGCGCGCCGCGCACGACACCGCCCGCCGCCGGCCCGGCGTCCCCGCGCAGCAGCGACTCCACCGCCATGTAGTTCAGCGCGGCGCCGCCGTGCCGCTGCGCCTCCTGCAGCACGCGCAGCACCAGCCGCGCGTCATCGGTCTTGGCGTCGGTGTAGACCATGCCCCCCTTCAGGCCAGCGGACGACACGTTCGGCGCCAGCGCCACGAACTCCTCGCGGCTGAAGTAATGGCGTGCCTTCTGCCCCGCCATGCGGTCGTATATCGCCAGTCCGAGCAGGAATATGCGCTTGCCCGGCTTGCGGCCTTCGTACTCGCCGAAGGCAAAACTCTGCGGCTCCACCAATCCCGCAGCTTGCTGCAGCAGATGCTCCCGCTCATGCACCGACTCGCGCGTCAGCGCAAACTGCCCTTCCTTCAAATAGCGCAAGCCGCCATGCACCAGCTTTGACGACCGGCTCGACGTGCC
The DNA here is from genome assembly GCF_040369125.1 of Duganella hordei. NCBI lineage: Bacteria > Pseudomonadati > Pseudomonadota > Betaproteobacteria > Burkholderiales > Oxalobacteraceae > Duganella > Duganella hordei. Next base: position 13,957 of record NZ_BPWI01000007.1, on the reverse strand, counting down.
CCAGGCAAAGTCGCGCTGCTCCACCAGCAACGCCTTCAGGCCGCGCCGCGACGCCTCCAGCAATATGCCAGCGCCGGTGATGCCGCCGCCGATCACGATCAAATCCCAGTCTCTCGCCAGCAGTTCCGGCAAGCCTGTCCGCCCGCCGCTGCGCCACCAGGCCGTCATGGCAGCAGCTTCCCGGGATTCATGATCTGCTGCGGATCGAAATACGCAAACATCGCGCGCATCGCCGCCAATCCCAGCTCGCCCTTCTCCGCCACCAGGTAAGGCGCATGGTCGCTGCCGACGCCGTGCTGATGGCTGATGGTGCCGCCATTCTCCACAATCGCCATGCTGGCCGCCTGCTTCAGCGATCGCCAGCGCGCCAGGTCGGATTCATAGTCGCCGGCCAGCCGGTACACAAACGTCGTATAAACGCTCGCCCCCTGGGCATACAGGTGCGACAGGTGCGTATAGGTGTGTACCTGCTCGCCGTGTTCGGCCAGCGCCGCCGTCGCCGCGGCCTCCACCGCCCGCATCATGGTCCCCACGCGCGGCCAGTCCACCGCCGTCTCCACCGTGTCGATCGCATAGCCGTGCGCCCACGCCGCATTGCGCAGGTAGACGTTGCGGAAGCGGTTCTGCTTCCACTTGTCGCCCATGGCGCGGCCGATATGCACGCCGCCATGTGGCCGTGTCAATTCCAGCGCATTCTTCAACGCCGCCTTCGCCGCGCCCTGGCGGCCGCTCACGCCTATCATCAGCATGCACTTGCCGTCCTTGCAGCCGCGCCAGCCCAGGTAGCGCTCCAGCGCCGAAATCAGCTTCTTGTGGCCGGCCAGCGCCAGCATGGTGGTGGTCTCCAGCGGATTGGACAAGCGCAGCATCGACAGCGACAGGCCGGCCTGCACGACATGCCGCACCGCCGTCTCCGCCGCCTGCCAGTCCGGGAAGAACACCGCATGAAACGCCTCATACTCGGGCACCGGCGTCACGCGCACCGTGGCTTCGGTCAGGATGCCCATGCGGCCCTCCGATCCCAGCACCATCTCGCGCAGATCCGTGCCCGCGGCGGACGCCGGGAAGGTTGGAATATCCAGCGTGCCGGCCGGCGTCTCCACCTTGCCGCCCTTGAACATCTGCTCGATGCGGCCGTAGCGCAGCGATTGCTGGCCGGACGACCGTGTCACCACCCAGCCGCCCAGCGTCGAATATTCAAACGATTGCGGGAAGTGCCCCAGCGTATAGCCGCGCGCCCGCAGCTGCGCCTCCAGATCCGGACCGAACACGCCGGCGCCGAAGGTCGCCAGCTGCGACTCGGTATCCAGATAGTGCAGCTGCCGCAGGCGGGTCAGGTTCACCGCCAGCACCGGCTGGTCGCCGGCCGGCGCCGTCAAATGGCCGGCCACGCTGGTGCCGCCGCCTTGCGGTATGACGGCCACGCCGTGCTGCCGCGCATACTCCAGCAGCGCCCGCACCTGCTCCGGGCTTTCCGGGTAGGCCACCCCGTCCGGCGCCGTCTCGATCACGCCATGGCGCAGGCGCAGCCAATCCGGCAGGCTCTGGCCCAGCGCGTTGCGCAGCCGGACCTCCGGCGCCGTATCGATCAGGGGATGCGGCGCCAGCCGGGACGGCGCGATCTGCGCGCAAGCCTGCTCGTAAGCCGCATCCGCCACCGGCGAGCCGTGCCCGATGCGCTGCGCCAGAAACGCCAGCGCATCCTCGTTCAGCGCAAACTCTATCGTATCGTCACCCCAACCGTTCCAGCGTCTCATTGTTTTCCTGTCTGCGTAGCGGAGCGCTTGTTATACTGGAGCGCACCGAGTTTCAATGACATCAGAATAAGATAACGCCCGCCAGAGGTATTGCGCTTTCATGACAACCGCCTTGTTCGATTATGCCAAGCCCGCACGCTGACCTGTCGCGCCGCGTCGCCGGGTCGTATCTGCAGCCCCTGCTGGAAGCGGCGGCGGCGCGCGGCGTCACGCCCGCCGCCCTGGAGCGCGCCGCCGGCATGGCCGCCGGTGCGCTGCAGCCGCCGCCCGACTCGCTGCCCGCCGACGACTACGTGCGCCTGCTCGATGCCGGCGCCGCGCTGGCGGCCGACCCGCACTTCGGCCTGCACGTGGGCGAGCGCGTCAAGATGGGAACCTACAGCGTCTACGGCCTGATCCTGCTGAGCTGCCGCGACTTCGGCCAGGCCTTCGAGCAAACCATGCGCTACGAGCAGCTGGCCCACGACCTGGGCCGCTCGGAGCTGACTGTGAAAGACGGCGTGGCCCGCTACGCCTGGCACAGCAACTACAGCCCCGTCCACCGCCACCTCGCCGACAGCGTGTTCGCCGGCATCCGCGTGTTCGGCAACTGGCTGGCCGGCGTGACGCTGCCGGCCGCGCGGCTGGCGCTGACCCACGACGGCGGCGACCCGGCCAACCGCGATGAATATGTCCGCGTGCTGGGAGAGATGCCGGACTTCGGCGCACCGGCCAATGTCGCCACGTTCGACGCTCAGTTGCTGGCGTGGCCCGTGCCCAACGCCGACGTCAGCCTGTATCCGGTGCTGCAGCAGCACGCGGAGCAGCTGCTGCGCCAGCGCGTACAAAGCGACAACTCGATCGCGCAGCAGGTCCACGCGGCCATCGTCCGCAACCTGGCGCACGGGCAGGTGCGGCTGGCGTCCATAGCCGAAGAATTGAAACTGTCGCCGCGCACGCTGCAGCGCAAGCTGAGCGACGCCGGCGCCACCTTCCAGCAGATACTGGACCAGGCGCGCTTTGCCCTGGCCAAGGACTATTTGCGCCAGCCGGAACTGAGCCTGGTCGACATCGCCTTCCTGCTGGGCTACCAGGAGCAGAGCGCCTTCAACCACGCGTTCAAGGAATGGGCAGGCGTCAATCCCGGCGCCTACCGGACTTAGATCTCGTTGCCCTTGACCCGTATGAACGGGCCGATGCACTTGTCCATGCGCCGCTCGACGCACATCAGGAACATGTCGCCGGTGGGATGGAACAGCAGGTAGCTGGTGACCGCGCGCCCCACCTCGGTCACGTCGCCGAGGCAATCGAGCTTGCCGTTGTCCTTGACGATGGTGTCGACTTCCTCATAGAAGCCGTCCTTGTCGGGCTGGTCGCTGATCGAGAAGGTGGACTCGGCCACCTCCTCGTTGCTGAACACCAGCGTGCTGCCGTCGGCGCGGATGCGGTAGGTTTCGCTGCAGGAGCCGTCGGGCAGCGTGACCTGCCAGGTGCCGATGACCGGATGGTCGTGCCTCAGCGGCGCGGCATGAGCCACGGCCGCCATCGCCAACGCCGCTGCGCACAATACTGGACCCATCCTCATCGCCCGCCTCCGCTATTTTTCAGCCACCGCCTTCATGTTGGCCAGGCCGGTCTCGAAGTCCTTGCCTATCATCTTGTCCATGCTGACGGCCAGGCCCATCAGCTTGGTCATGAAATTGCTCGGGCCGGACATGGTCCAGGTCACCGTGGTCAGCTCGCCCTTGGGTTCCAGCGCGAACTCGGTCAGGCAGTGCGATTCGAACGGCTTGAGGAAATCGAGCTTGATGTCGACCTTGGTCGGCTGCGCCAGTCCGGTGATCTCCATGCGGCCGGCGCCGACCTTGTCGTCGCCCTCCCACGCATAGACGGCGCCCTGGTCCTTGGGCGCGCCGCTATAGGTGCGCTTCATGGCCGGGTCCAGCTTCTCCCACGGCGACCACGCGGGCCAGTTGTGGAAATCGCTGATCAGCGGCTGGATTTTCTCCGGCGCCGCCTTGATGGCGATGCTCCGCTGCACGCGGAAGCTGTCCGGCTGCATGGCGGCCAGGCCCAGGACGATCAGGATCAGTACGACAACGCCGATTGCGATTTTCTTCAACATGTTTTATCCCCTGTTTTGTGAAAAGCGCCTCTAGCCTATCATGTTTTTTTGATCAGTCGCACCGGCAAGGAGTCTGGCGTCATCGTGAAGGTGAAGCGCTCCTCGGCCTGCGGCGCGCCCGGTTCGCGCACCAGCGTGAAGTTCTTGACCAGCATCGACATCGCCATCTTGATCTCGGCCATCGCCAGATAACGGCCGGGACAGAAACGGGGCCCGCCGCCAAAGGGAAACTGCTTGCGGCCCGGATCGTCGCCGCCGCCGGCCGCCTCCAGCCAGCGCTCCGGCAGGAAATGCTCCGGCTGCGCCAGCTCGCAACCGCGTTCGGACGCGTGCCGCAGCAACAGGAAAATCACCGTGCCGGCCGGCACCGCGAGATCGCCGACCACCGCATCCTCGTTCGATTCGGCCGCCATGAGGGGCGCGACCGGTTTCAGCCGCATGGCCTCGCGCGTGGCGGCGTCGATGTACTGCAGGCGGTCCAGCAGATGGTAGTCGGACAGCACCGCATCGTCGCCGAGGACCTGGCCGGCCTCCTCCGCCATGCGCGCAGCCGCTTGCGGATGCATGGACAGGAAATCGATCAGCCAGGCGGCCGTGTTCGACGTCGTATCCTCGCCGGCGAACACCATCGTGATCGCGTTGCCGACCACCGCCTCGTCGGTCAGGCCGGAGTCGGGCTCGTCGCGCGCGATGATCAGCGCCTCCAGCATGTTGGACGGCTTCTGCCGCAACGCCGGATTGCGCTCGATGTTCTTGCGCGCCTCGGCGATGAAGCCGAAGATGGCGCGCTGGATGCGCGCCGCGCCGGCGGTGGCCTCGTGGTCGTCGGCGCGCTTGAGCAGCCCCACGCGCCAGTAGGCGAACGGCGACGTCAGGCGCTTGGCCACCAGCTTGAACAGGAATTCGATATCGCGCTGCAGCGGATGCTCCTCCAGCTCCAGCGTGTTGATGTCCTGCCCCATCGCCAGGCCGATGGTCACGTCCAGCGTATAAGCCTTCAGGTCGCGCAGCACGTCGACCGGCTTGCCGGCGGCGATGGCGGCATCCCAGCGCGCGCGCAGGCGCTCGGTCAGCATCGTCAGCGTCGGGAAGAAATTGTGGATCACCTCCGGCGTCAGCGCCCGCATCACCAGCTTGCGCTGGCGGCGCCAGTCCTCGCCCTCGGCCGTGAACAGGCCGCGTGTGCCGACTTCGTTCAGCATCTCGGCGGTGCGGCTGGAACGCCGCATCGCGTCGGGACGGTCGCGCAGCAGGGTGGCGATGACGTCGCGGTCCGCCGTCACGACGAACTCCTTGCGCATGATGCGGAAGCGGTACATCGCCCCGAATTCGCGGCCCCAGCCCTCCAGCACCTGATGCATGGGCCTGACATTGATGTCGCGTACATTGCCCAGCAAAGGGCGCCCCTTCGGTCCGGGCAGATCGGCGATACGGCGCAGCGTGTTTTTTTCCATTTATTTTGGTCTCCGCTTACACTATACCCCGAAATGTTGACTTTATACTCACTTATTGGAGAAGCTGATGCTTTCGCATGTCTACATAGGGATCAACGACTTTGAGCCGGCCTACGCCTTCTACAGCGCGCTGATGGCGGAGCTGGGCACGCGGCCGCGCTTCAAGGACGCCAGCAAGCCCTGGGCGGCGTGGATGCCGGCGGAAACCGCGCGGCCCTTGTTCGTGATCGGGAAACCGTATGACGGCCAGCCGGCGGGATGCGGCAACGGCCAGATGTTCGCCTTCATGGCGCCATCGCGCGCGGCGGTCGACCGTGCCCATGCGGCCGCCTTGGCGCATGGCGGCCAGTGCGAAGGAGCCCCAGGCTTGCGGCCGCATTATCACGCCAACTACTACGGCGCCTACTTCCGCGATCCGGAGGGGAATAAATTATGCGTCGTCTGTCATGACGCCGAACAGGCTTGAGCGTGCTGTTCAATCTTAAGCCAGCGCTTCCTTCGCGGCTTCCTCCGGCGTCAGGCCTTCGTAGAACTGGTCGGTGAACCACTCGACCTGTTCTTCGATATGTTCCTGCGCCTGCTCCTGCGTGGCGCCGCCCTTGACCAGGAAGCCCTCGACTTCGATGCACCAGTTGATCAATTCCAGGGTTTCCGGATCCAGTTCTTCTTTTTTCTTTGCCATGGTTGACCTCTCTTATTTCTCGGGATACAGCACGACCTGTACATAGTTGTTCATGTCGAAGTAGCGCCTGGCCGCCGCTTTCAGGTCGGCCGGTTTGATCTCGTCGACACGCGACTCATAGGTCAGTATATCGTCTGGATTGGAATTATTGAAGAAGGCGCTCTGCAGCACCGCCAGCCAGTAGCCGTTCTCGCGCAGGCCCTTGCGGTAGCTCTTGACCCAGGCCGCCTTCACCTTGTTCAGGTCCGCCTCCTCGGCGCCGTTCTGCTTGATCTTGTCGATCTCGGCGAAGGTGGCGGCGATCACCTTGTCCACGTTCTCCGGCGCGCACGGCAGGTTGGCGTTGATCGTGTAGTTACCGTAGGGGATGCGGTTCATCGTGCCGTTCATGCCGCCGCTGTACATCGCGCCCATTTTCTCGCGCAGCACCTCGATCAATTTGATGTTCAGCACCTCGACCAGCGCCTGCATGCGCAGGCGTTCGGTGCGCGAGTATTCCACGTCGCCGGTGAACGACAGCGAGATCGTGCTCTTGGGCTCAGAACCCGCATGCACTTCCTTCTTGACGACGCCCTTCACCGGGCGTACGCCCTCGTCCTTGAACGCAACCGGAATCTCGCCCGTCGGCAGGCTGGCCAGATAGGTGGCGACCAGCGGCTTGATCTTCTCCACGTCGAAGCTGCCGACGATGAAGAACGTGAAGTCGCGCGCGCTGGACATGCGGCTGCTGTAGATATCCAGCACCCGGTCCAGTCCCAGCTGGTCGAAGTCGGCCGGCTTGGCCGCGCGCAGCACGCGGGGATTGTTGTTGTACAGCGTGGCGGTGACGGTGTCGTAGAACACCGATTCCGGCCGCGCCAGATTGTTCTGCGCCAGTTCGCGCTGGCGGTCGACGTAGGCGCTGTAGATGGCCGCATCCTTGCGCGGCTGCGTCATCTGCAGATAGGCCAGCTGGAACATCGATTCGATGTCCGAACTGCCCGAGCTGCCGCCCACGGATTCATTCAGCGAACTGACGCTGGCGGTGGAGCTGACGCTCTTCCCGGCCAATACCTTGCCCAGGTCGTTGGGCGTGTAATTGAGCACGCCCATCTGGCCGACGATGCTGCTGGCGTAGTGCGCGTTAAAGATATCGCGGTCGCCGAACAGCGACCAGCCGCCGTAACGCACGCCGCCCATCATCACCTGGTCGTTATTGAAGTCGGTAGGCTTGAGCACCACCTTGACGCCGTTGCTGAGCTTCAGCTCCGTCGTTCCCAGCTTGACATTGACGGTCTGGCCGACGATGCTGCCGGCCTTGGGCGGCACCGGCATCAGCTGGCTGGCGTACACCTTCTCTTCCTGCGCCTTGACGCCGATTTTTTCCGCCGCGCTGGCGATGGCCAGCAGCTCGTCGGCTTTCGGCACCGGCGCTCCGGCCTTGTCCGAACCGGTGTAGATCACCAGCTTGTTCTGATCGACCGGAATCGCCACGCGCGCCGCCGCATTCACCTCGCTCAGCGAGATATCGGGAATCAGCTCGGTGGCATAGCGGTACTCCGCCGCGATGCCAGGGATGGTTTCCTGTTCCAGGAAGTTGCGGATGTATTCCGCCGCATAGCCGCTCGAATCGGACTTGTCACGCTCGTTGTACATGCGTTCGTAGTTGCGCAGTATGCCCTTCTTGGCGCGCTCCACTTCGGAAGCGGTAAAGCCGTACTGGCGCGCGCGCTGGTCTTCCTGCACCAGCGCGTTGATGGCCGGCGTGGCGCCGCCCTTGCCCAGCACCGCGCCGGCGCCGAACGAACGATAGCCGCGCACCACGCCGCTCATGCCGCTGCCGCCTTGCAGGAACGGCGGATTGGCCTGCTGCGTCAGCTCATACATGCGCTGGCTGAGGATGAAGCTGTACATGTTCTCGATCAGCTTCTGGCGATAGTCGGCGACGGTGGTGCCGGCCGGCCATGGATGGATCGGGTAGCGGATATAGATGGAGTTGGCGCCGATTTCCTTATCGGTGAACACCACGCCTTCCGACGCGGCGCGTTCCGGTATCGTCGCGTACTCGCGCGGACGCGGGTTCTGCGGATTTTTCAGCATGCCGAAATGCTGCTCGATCAGCGCCTGCGCCTTGGCCGGTTCGATGTCGCCGACCACCACCACCGCCATCAGGTCCGGGCGGTACCAGTCGCGGTAGAAGCGTTTGATCGCGTCGTACTTGAAGCTCTTGAGAATATCCTCTTTACCGATCGGCAGCCGCTGCGCGTAGTGCGAGCCGTTCAGCACCTTGGGCAACAGCACCTTGTTCATGCGGTCGTCCACGCCTTTGCCCATGCGCAGTTCCTCCAGCACGATACCGCGTTCGCTGTCGATGTCGGCATCGTTGAAAGACAATCCGTGGGCCCAGTCCTCAAGCACCTGGAAGCCCTGCTCCACGATCTCCGGCTTTTCGGTCGGTATCGGCAGGATGTAGACGGTTTCGTTGAAGCTGGTGTAGGCATTCAGGTCGGCGCCGAACTTCACGCCTATCGACTGCAGGTAGGACACCAGTTCGTTGCGTTTGAAATGGGTCGAGCCGTTGAACGCCATATGCTCGGTGAAGTGGGCCAGGCCCAGTTGGTCCTCGTCTTCGAGGATCGAGCCGGCCTTGACCACCAGCCGCAGTTCCAGCTTGTTCTCGGGGCGGCCGTTCTTCTGCACGTAGTAGGTCAGGCCGTTGGCCAATTTGCCAACCTTGACCTGCGGACCTACCGGAATCGGATCGCTCAGTTTCAGCGGCGGCGGATTATCGGCTTGCGCCATGAGGGAACACGCCAGCAGGATGGCGGCGGAGGCGCTACGCGAAATCATCAGCTTCATACAAGTTGCGTAAAAATGAACGAGGGAGCTACCTTACACCGAAATTCTTAATTTGGGCTAGATTCCTTCCTCGCCTGCCAGCCGGCAGGCCACAACTCCTAAACCGGCTTGCCCAGCTTGACGTATCGGTACACCAGGCACAAGGCGCCGGCATAGGCCGACGTAATCAGGCCGAAGGCCAGCGGCAAGCGCCAGGCCCAGTCGGGCACCATGTGCAGCACGGTGCCCATCATCGCCACGCCGACCAGCGCGCCGATCTGGCGATTGGCGTTCAGCCCGGCGGCGGCGCTGTTGGCGTGGGCCTTGCCGGCGACCAGCATCACCGTCGCCGTCATGCCAGGAATCGCTATGCCGATGGCGACGTTCATCACCACGGTGCCCAGCACCAGCAGCCAGTATGGCGTCTGCGGCGACAGGCCGGCCAGCATCAGCACCGCCATGCTCAACCCCACCAGCAAACCATACATCATCGGCGGCCGCGTGCCGACGCGCGCCGTGATGCGGCCCGACGTCAGGTTGCCGACGGCGAAAGCGGCCATCATCGGTATCAGCTTCAAGCCCGTATGCAGCGCGTCGGCGCCGGACTGCTGGATGTACAGGCTAAGCAGGAACAACTGGCCGAACACCGCGAAGTTAATCAGGAAGCCGACGCCGTTGGCCGCGGCGAAAGCCGGCGTATCGAACAAGGCGCGCGGCAGCAAGGGATGCGCGCCGGTGCGTTCGCGCCGCACCAGCAGGAATGCGGCACCGATGGCTGCGGCGGCGGCGCCCAGCACCGGCACCGAACCCCAGCCCAGCACCGGGCCTTCGATCAGCACGAAACTCAGCGCGGCCAGCGCGGCCACACCCAGCAGATGGCTGAACATCGACAGCGCGCGTTCATGGCGCGGCGTGGCCGGCGCCAGCACTTGCGTCAGCACGATGCCGGCCAGGCCGATCGGCACGTTCACCCAGAACACGCTGCGCCAGCCAAATTCATGCACCAGCAGGCCGCCCACCAGCGGACCGGCCGCCGACGAACAGCCGACGATGGCCGACCAGGTGCCCAGCATGCGCGCGCGGGTGGCCTGGTTCTCGTAGGCGTGGGTCATCAGGCTCAGTGAGCTGGGCATGAACAGCGCGGCGCCGGCGCCTTGCAGCAGGCGGGCCGCGATCAGCGCGTTCCCGCTGGGCGCCACCGCGCACAGTATCGAACCCAGTATGAAGACGCTCAAGCCGCCCTGGTAGACGTTCTTGGGGCCGTAGCGGTCGGCCAGCGCGCCGCCCGCCATCAGCAGCGCGGCGAAGGTCAGCGTGTAGCCGTCCACCACCCACACCAGGCCGGCAAGCGGCACGGCGAGGCTGACGGAGATGTCGGACAAGGCGGTATTGACGGCGGTGACATCGATCATCGCCATCACGAAGCCGATGGCCAGCGTCATCAGCATCAGCAGGGGCGGCACCTGGCGGGCAGGCACGGCGGCGGTAGTGGCTTGAGTATTCATGACGCGATGTTAGGCCGCTTGCGCGATGCAGTAAATACGCATAACATCGGCACTCTGATGCAAAAATGCATTTCACCGGAAAACCGCATGGATTGGGACAACGCCAGGATCTTCCTCGCCATCTACCGCAAGGGCACGCTGCGCGCGGCCGCCGGGCTGCTCGATATCGACCAGGCCACCGTCGGACGCCGTCTCAACGCGCTGGAAAAATCGCTGGGGGCGCGCTTGTTCCTGCGCACGCCGTCCGGCTACCTGGCCACGCCGGCCGGCGAACTGGCCGTCACCGCCGCCGAGCTGATGGAACAGGCGGCGCTGCAGTTCCAGCGCGAGATGCAGGGCATCGACAATCGCCTGTCCGGCATCGTGCGCGTGACCACCTCGGACACCATGGCGGCCGCTTTCGTGCTGGACGCCATGCAGCGGCTGCACGTGCAGCACCCCGAAATCCGCATCGTCCTCAGCGCCAGCACCGAAATCACCAGCCTGACGCGGCGCGAGGCCGACCTCGCCGTACGCACGCTCAAGCCGACCAGTCCCGACCTGATCTCGCGCCACCTGATCCGCCGCAGCATGGGGCTGTACGCCACGCCAGCCTACCTGGCCGAACGCGGCATGCCGGTGGCGGGCAACGGCCTGTCCGGCCATGACATCGTCCGCTACCAGGCCAGCGTCGCGCCGCGGCACCAGGAGAAGCTGTGCCTGGAACCGATCCACAACGCGCGCGCGGCGATCGAGGTCAACAGCGGCCTGCTGCTGATCGACGCCGCCCGCAAAGGCATGGGCGTGGCCGAGCTGCCCTGCCACATGGCCGACGGCGATCCGGCGCTGACGCGCATCTGGCCCGAGCGGGCCGACCACTACGACGTCTGGCTGGTGATGCACAGCGACCTCAGTCGCAGCGCCCGCGTGCGCGCGGCGGCGGACGCCATCATCGCCGGCTTCCCCGACAAGTAGGACCGCGGCTGGCGAGCCGGACGCCTGCCCGCGCGGTCGCGGTGCTAATATGGCAATATGAACCTCGAAGCATCCGTACCCGCCGCGCTGCGGCGCCTGAACCAAGCCACCCTCGCCTGGCTGCATAGCTGGTGGAGGCTGCTGCTGTTCGCGGTGCTGATGCTGTCGCTCGCCGTCACGCCCGCCAGCTACGGCCGCGTCAACCGCAACAAGCTGGCGCGCCACATCGTGCGCGACACCGCGCCCAACCTCGCATGGTTCGCCGTGCTGTCGGCGCTGGTGAGCGTGGTCCTGATCCGCATCGTTTTCGTCACTTCGCAAAGCTACGGCCTGTCGCGCTTCGCGCTGGAGATGGTGGTGCGCGTGCTGGTGCTGGAACTGGTCCCGCTGTGCGCGGCCGCCTTCGTGGCGCTGCGCACCACGCTGCCGGCCGGCCTCGAGTTCGCGCAGGGCCGCGGCACCGGCAACACGATCACCGAGGCCGAACTGCACCAGGAATTTTTCCCGCGCGTGGTGGCCGGCGTGTTCGCGGTCTGGATGCTGGCCGCCGTCAGCTGCGTGCTGACGCTGATCCTCGCCTACCTGTCGCTGTACGGCTTCACGCCGTGGGCGTTGCAGGGCTACACGCGGGTGGTCGGCCAGGTCTTCAACCCGGCGGTCGCGATGATACTGGTGTTGAAAATCGTCTTCTTCAGTTTTGCGGTCGGGCTGATCCCGATGGCGTCCTCGTTTTACTTCGGCGCCAGCTACCGCAACAAGGTCACGCACGGCCTGCACGACATGGTACGGCTGTTTGCCGTGATACTCCTCATCGAAGTCGCATCACTCATGGGTAACTACTACTGACATGGCAGACCAAACAACCGAAGCGGCGCCGGTGCGCAATGCGGAACTCAAGGCGGCACTGCTGCTGATACTGATGGTGGTGCTGGTCGCCGGAGCGGCGTTGTACCTGATGTACGCGCGCGGCGCTTTCGAGGCGACGCAGACGCTGGTGCTGCAGGCCGACGATTCGGAAGGCGTGGTGGTCGGCATGGACGTCACCTTCGCCGGCTTCCCGATCGGGCGCGTGCGCCTCATCGAACTTGGCAAGGACGGCAAGGCCCGCGTCATCGTCGACGTACCGCGCAAGGACGCGCACTGGCTGCGCAGCTCCAGCATCTTCACGCTGGAACGGGGGTTGGTGGGCGGCGCCAGGCTGCGCGCCTTCAGCGGCATTCCCACCGATCCTGCACTGGAGGACGGGGCGCTACGTCCGATACTGGTCGGCGATCCGGCGGCGGAGATACCGCGCCTGCTGGCCTCGGCCAAGGAGCTGCTGGACAACCTGAGCACGCTGACGGCGGAAAACTCCGCGCTGGCGGCCAGCCTGGCCAACGTGCAGGGCGTGACCGGCAAGCTGAATGGCCCCGGCGGCGCCATGGGCCTGATCGCCGGCGACGACAAGAACGCGAAGGAACTGACCGAGCGCGCCAACAAGCTGCTGATCACCGTGAACGCGCTGGCCACCAAGGCCGACAGCCTGATCGGCCACGCCGACACGCAAGTCTTCGGCAAGCAAGGGGTGATGACGGACGCGCAGGCGACCATCGTGCAGCTCAACGGCCTGCTGGCCGATGCCCGCAACAGCCTGAAGAAAATGGACGCGGTGCTGGTCGAGGCGCAGGCCGTCGGCGCCAACGCCAAGGAAGCCACGGCCGACCTGGGCACCTTGCGCGGCGAAGTGGAAAGCAGCTTGCGCCGGGTCGAACAGCTGGTCAACGAAATCAACCGAAAATGGCCGTTCAAGCGCGACACGGAGATCAAGCTGCCATGAAGACTATCGCCCCGCTGTTCGCGCTGTCCGTTACGCTGCTGCTCGCAGCCTGCGGCAACAACCCGCCGGTGCCGGACTGGCAGATGAACGCGCAAAGCTCCATCGAACGCTCGACCGCCGCCTACATGTCCGGCAATGCCCGGGTTGAGGCGGCCGAATACCAGCGCGCCCGCGAGGCGTTGGCCAGCACCGGAAAAGTCGATCTGATGATACGCGCCGAACTGATACGCTGCGCCGCGCGCGTCGCCTCGCTGGTGTTTGAAGACTGCGCCGGCTACGACAAGCTGTCGCAGGACGCAGGCCCGGCCGATCGCGCCTACGCCGCCTACCTGTCCGGCCGTGCCACCTCGGCCGACGCCGCGCTGCTGCCGGCGCAGCACCGGCCGGTCGCCACAGCGTCCGGCGACGCGGCCGCAACCGGCGCCGTGCAGGCGATCGCCGATCCCATGTCCAAGCTGGTGGCCAGCGGCGTCCTGCTGCGCGCGGGCACAGCCACGCCGGAAGTCCTACGCGACGCCGTGGACGCCGCCTCCGCCCAAGGCTGGCGCCGCCCGCTGCTGGCCTGGCTGGGCGTCCAGGCGATGCGCGCCGAAAAATCCGGCGACACCGCCGAAGCCCAGCGCCTCAAGCGCCGCATTGACCTCGTCAGCGAGAAACCATAATCCGGTAATCCGGGGTCAGATCTGACATTTGGACACGACCTCAGCCACGCAACGACATCCACGGTAGAGGCCGTGTCCGAATGTCAGATCTGACCCTAATGCCGTTAAGTTAAGGAACTAGGCCGGCCCCAGTTAGTTGTTGTAAACATGCGCGAAGGCTGTTAACCTTCGCGCCATGCTTTCCGACGTTCTCCCTTTGACCACGT